>DATGWS010000305.1:0-8415 GCA_035299365.1 Candidatus Didemnitutus sp. | reverse complement strand
GGGGCATGACGCAACATAGGTTAAACAAACGATTAAAACAAATGTTTAATTCGTGGTATGAATTGTGACGTATTGGTATGTTTGGATGCATGGAACCACTTACCCCTGAAGAGATTGCTGCCCGACACCGATATATGGCGGTAGAGGCCAACAATTTGGCTTGGCAACTTTCTGTTGTAGAGAGAACGCAAGCGGAAGACCAAGAGATGCTTCATGCGGCACATACAGCGGCATGGCATTGGTCCAAGGTTGGAACTGAGCTTCACCATATGCGAGCCGTGATGTTATTGGCAGAAGTACATGCATTGTGTGGTCTTGGTCAAACCGCAAATGCCTACTCTGAGAAGATGTATGACTATTTCACATCACGAGAGACAGACGCCTGGGAATTGGCCTTTACGCATTCGATCCATGCTCGTGTGGCATTTGTTGCCGGACGTGTGGATGTCTACCATACGTCGTATGCAAAGGCTGTTGAGTTGATAGCGACTCTCAATGATGAAGATAGACCGATCGTTGAAATGACCTTTAAAAGCGTTCCTAAGCCAACTACGAACGGGTAATGCGCTGAATCGTGAGTGCTGCTTGAATGAGGTTGTAGATCGATCGTAAGTACTCAGTCTTGGCCTGTTTCGCTGTGAATTCGGCTTGAGACAACTCGCTGGCAAGGAGCTGTCCACGTTCTGCTTGGTGCAGAGCTTCCTCAAATGAGCGTTGCGTGAGATCCATCGTTGAACGTTTTCGCATGACGTCTTCGCGATAGAATCGGTGATCGGCACGAGAACGTTCAAGATCGTATCTACGTTTATTCATCGACGATTCGAGTCGCGCCCGGTCAGCATCTAACTGAGAGCTTAGCTTCGAAACGGTATATGATCTCTCAAATGCATTCGTGAGTGGCACACGTACCGACAGCTGCAAATAGCTATTCCCATACCACGCATCACTATTGCCAAGCATTAGGACGTTGTTGAAATAGTTGGCACCATAGTAACCTGTAAGTGTAATCGTTGGGATAAAGCCCAACGACGTATAACTCTTCTGCGCGGATGTGAGCTCTGCCTGTTGCGTGTACTTCACAAACGTTGCAGAGAGTGAGTCGTTGTATGGGGCTTCCGGTATACTCTGGAAACGTTGAAAGAGTGACGGTAGACTGTCTGTAAGCTCAGGGACGGTGTTTTCCGACAGGTCGGTCCCTACATGGTAGAGGAGTCTCTGCTCCGAAGATCGCAGCACTCGTCCGGCATCATGAAACCGTGTTGCTGCTGCATCCAACTCAACACGTGCAACATTGAGTTCGATGATCGTTCTTCTGCCCACCTCATGTTGATCTCGCACCACAAGAAAGGCGCGATAGGCGTTGAGGGTATCTTCAGCAGCCAATCGTTGTTGCTCACGAGAGATCACCACATCGGTATAGGCTAGTCCGGCTTCCGTTACGATATCCGTCTCTGTGATCTTCTCCTCGGTCTCATCTAGTTTCGATCGTATCTCTCGTTCCTCTACCACACTATATGTTGCCGGATCAAAGACCGTGAACGACGCCAATACTCCAGCCGTAGATGTCCATCCCGTGGCAAATCTCACGGGTGTGATCACATTCGGATCACCGTTTGGATCCAGCGCATTTCCCGGGATTGGTGTGGTGGGAATAATGAGATTGCGTTGAAGATCATAATTCAGATCGACGCGAGGTATGAGACCCGTCTTTGCCTCGCTCACGGCAGCACGTGAGGCACGTGTGGTAGACGCTCTCTCACGTAGCTCGGGATTGTACGTGCGAGCCCGTGTGATCGCATCGTCGTACGATAGTGTTGGACCGAGTGGTGGCTGCTGAGCCATAACACTGCTGAGACCGAGCACAAAAACTGACAGAACGGTTGTGGTTGTTCTCATGGTGATAGGGGGCTATCCGCGGAACACAGACGCTGGTTCGAGCGCAGTGACCTTGCGTATCGCAAACAGCGATCCGCCAACGGATATGAAGAGCGTGATGAGAAAAAGACCACCAAGGATCACTGGTGTATAGGAGATCGTGAGACCTGCTTGGGAGACACCTACTCGAAATCCCTCGAGCAGGGCAATGGCAATACCATAGCCCACAATGGCAAAGATCAAGGCCTGTGTGAGGATCAACCGACGAACGTATCCATTGGTGGCTCCGATAGCTTTTAGCGTACCATAGTCGCGCATTCGGTCCAGCGCTGATGAATAGAGCGTGAGTCCGATGATGAAGAATCCGCTGATCACGGCAAACACAACAAGCGAGCCAATACTCACGCCGATGTTTGAGGTAATGGTGATGAAACTCACGGTAGAATTTTTCAGTTCGTCGGATCTCCACGCACGAACACCAAAGATGGATGAGTTGATCGCGCTGCACACGCTGTCCAGATCTGATCCGGGCGTAACGTTCACAGCCACAGCACTTACCTTGTTCTCCGGGAAATCAGCATAGTATCGGGCTCGTGCTATGGTCGTATAGAAGAACGATCCTGCAAATCCTCTGGCATTCTTTGTCTGCACTCTGATCATGGCGCTTTTACCATTAATCTCGATAGGTGTGCCAACATCCACGCTATGGTTAAAGACCGATGCATCGAAGTGTTCTGCCGATACTGCTCCATCATTTGCCAGACTGGTGATATCACCCTGATCGATCTTGTCCCGTCTTGGACCAGCCACATAGATCGGGGCTTCGCTCCCAATGAGCAACACTGGAGCAGTTTTTCCATTGTCGAATTTTACCGTGGCTCCCGCGATCACAATGCCATATGTGTTCGCCACTCCTGTGATACTGCGGATCTGCCGCACAAGTCGTTCGTCGAGGGGTGTGAGTTCGTTGGCGTTTTGTGTTACGTTATCAACAACCCATATCTGACCGATCGCTGTGTCGGCATTCTCTACAAGTCCACCCATGAGCCCAGTGAGAAACGAAAGAATTCCCACTTGTTGACCGATGAGAAAGATGCTGATCACAATACCGATCACAACACCAATACTCTTGGCTTTATCGAACCGAATGAACCTATAGGCAGTGAAGATCATGGTGTTAGAGCTTGATGAAGCACTCAACCTTGGAGTTGATCAAGAGAGCCGATGCCTTTCGCACATGGATGATCACCTCGCGAACACGGCGATCTTCTTGGTCGTTGGCTTTTTCGGAGAAGAGGGACTTCTTCCTGAGGTACGGTGATATACTACTGATGGCACCTGTAGCAACAACGTCCAGATTCCCAATGAGGCGGATCTCAACAAATTGTCCAACAGCAACACGATCAGCGAAGAGCTCATCCACTTCGCATCGAATGAGGCTTTCGCCACGGGGAGCGAACTGAGCAAAGGCTTGGTATTGCGTTACGGCGGTGCCAACCTGTAACGTCATATCTAACACAACGCCATCAGATGGGGCACGAAACACCCGTAAGTCTTGCTCATGGAGTGCCGATATACGCTCAGCCTGAAGTTCTTTTAGTCGTTCCTTGTTGACCGATACGGCAGCCCGATAACGTTCAAGCGTTGCCTCAAGGGTTCGTATCTCTGTTTCCGCATCATCGAGGTTTTGTTTTGTAGCAGCTCCAGTGCGCTCGAGAATTGCTGTGGTGGCTGCATACCGACGTTTGTTTGCCAAACGTGCTTCCGTTTCGTGGACGTTCGCTTCGTCGAGTCTGACTTGCGTGGTTTGTGTGATAAGTTTTTGCGCGAGCTGAGCTGTTGCTAGGCGTTCAGTTGCATCCTCCAGCTTAGCCAAGATGTCGCCCGTGTGAACAGAGTCTCCATCACGTCGTACAACAGCGGAGACAATGCCACCAACCGGAGCTGCGAGAGGTACTACATCGTCAGGGGGCTCAACACGACCAATACCAACGATCTCGGTGATCGCCGATGGACGTTTCACATTTGTACCGGCAGGAGCCCCATTGAGAGGAGTGTCTTCTCTTGTCCCACACCCGGAAAGTAGGGAGAGCGGGAGAAGAAGAAGGAAGAGGAATGGTTTTGACATGATGTTGTGCGGTTCTTAATGGAGGAGATCGTCCGACGAGGGAGTGTCGGAAACCGTTCCGTTGTTGACATAGATGATCCTATCGGCAAACGGCTTCAATCGCGGGTCGTGCGTCACCACGGCCACTGCCTTGCCTCGCATCGATAGGTGTTTGAGTTCGTCCATCACGGTCACAACGCTCCTTGCATCGAGTGAGGCCGTGGGTTCGTCACAAAGAAGAATTGACGGTTCCGTGACGAGTGCTCGCGCAATAGCCACACGTTGTTGTTGTCCGCCACTGAGTTCCTTAGGAAGATTCTTCATCCTCGACGTCATGCCCACAAGTTCAATGGCCTTCATTGCTCGTTCTCGGGCGCTCTTCCTAGACTCTCCCATGAGTAACAAAGGTTGCATAACATTTTCGAGAGCACTCAAGGGAGCCAGCAGATTGAAACTCTGGAAGACGAATCCGATGGAGTTGAGTCGTGTCCCAGCAAGCTCAGATGGCGAGAGATGGTTGATTTCTCTGTTCAGGATCTTTACTGTGCCATGGGTGGGAAATATCACGCAACCAAGCAGTGAAAGGAGAGTGGTCTTGCCAGAACCGGACGGACCAATGATGAGAGTAAGCTCACCCGCACGGAATTGCACCGTAGTAGGATTCAACGCTACGATCGTTGTATCGCCTGTGCGATACTCCTTGCTCGCGCCCGTGAGTTCAGCAACCACGTTATCAGCGGAGTGTATCATCAACAAATATAGGTTGATTTGTATTTAACTAAATGGTTAAGTAAGTTGCGCCATGCCTCCTCCTACAACTAGTCAAGACAGACTGAGTCTCACCTTTGCCGCACTGTCAGATCCCACTCGCAGAGCCATTCTGATGCGCCTGGCAAAGGGAGAATCGACGGTGACTGAGCTGGCTCGCCCCTTTGAGATGTCACTTCCGGCGATTACGAAGCACTTAAAAGTTCTTAAGCGTGCCGGTCTCATTACCAGATCGCGAGACGCTCAATGGCGACCGTGTAAACTCGAAGCTGAACCACTTCACGAGGCATCGGTGTGGGTGGAACAATACCGTGTTTTCTGGACAGAAAGCTTGGATCGATTGGAAGAATACCTAGGGACTAGTTACTAGTTACTAGTTACAGGTTACTAGTTACAGGTTACTAGTTACAGGTTACTGGGTACACTCAAAGCAACATCATGAAGGAGGAAAGATGGAAGCATTCGTAATTACACGGATCATCAAAGCACCGCGAGAGAAGGTCTTTGACTCATTCACAAATCCGGATCATTTGGCGCAATGGTGGGGACCGCGGGGTTTTACCACGAGTACATTTGAGATGGATGTGCGACCGGGTGGACGGTGGCGATATATCATGCATGGTCCGGACGGATCGGATTACGACAACCGAATAGTGTATACGGAAGTTGTACATCCGGAGCGGCTGGTCTATGTACACAGTCACGACATCGATGATGACCCGTTGCAATTCAATTCCAGCATCACGTTTGAAGATGTTGAGGGAGGAACACTGGTCACACTACGAGTTACAGCAAGTAGTGACGAGCAGCGTGAAGACATGATCTCGTTCGGTGCTGTTGAAGGGGGCACGCAAACCCTTGCAAGAGCTGATGCATTTCTCGCAATCGGTGATGCGATGTTCACCTATGCAAGGACGTTTAATGCGCCGCTTACGAGGGTTTGGGATTGCTACACGAAAGAAGAACATCTTATAAAGTGGTGGGGACCAAAGGGGTTTGTGTTCCTCTCGTGCAAGCTTGACTTGCGTCCGTGCGGTTCGTTCCACTATGGCATGCAGGGTCCGGACGGGTCGATGATGTGGGGAATGCTCCGTTACCGCGAAGTTCAGCCGTATGAGAAACTTGTCTTCATCACGGAGTTCTCTGATGAAGAGGGGAACACTACACGTCATCCTCTCGCACCCAACTGGCCGCTTCAGACAATGACGATCGCCACCTTCACGGAGACTGACGGCAAGACAACGATCTCCTTTGAAGTGCGACCGGTAGAAGCTTCAAACGTTGAACTCGAAATGTTTGCCTCAGCACATGGCGGCATGAATGTGGGTACGAACGGAATGTTCGACATGCTTGATGCGTATCTGAATTCAACTATGGGATAGCCCCTTACTTCAGACCGCGTTGTCCGCGGAACATCAACCACATAAGCGGTAGAACGCCGCCGAGGGTGAAGAGTGAACCTCCGATGATGCGCATCCACGTAAACGACTGGAAGACGGATCCTTCGATGAAGTCACTGCTGCGTGCGTACCAGAAGCCATTGTTGACGATGGATGAGAACTGGTAGATACCAACAGGAAAGAGATCCAACAGCACCATGAGGAGGAGTCCGATGTTGATTGACCAGAACGCACGGCGCACAAGTCTTGGTCGCCAATGATCTTCAGCGATCATGAGTTTACTGCAGAACAGGACCGCAGCAATGGCAAGGTTGCCATATACTCCCATGAGTGCTGCGTGTCCGTGGTTCACAGTGAGATAGCTACCGTGTTCGTAGTAGTTGGCGATGGGAAGATTGATGATGAAGCCGAGCACGCCTGCACCGAAGAAGTTCCAGAAGTTTACGCCGACAAGGAAGAGGAACACTTCTGAGAATCCGAATCGTTGTGCGGGGGATGACGAGGCTCCATTTTCTAACAGACGCGGCAGATGGGAGAAGCGCCATGCTTCGATAGTGAGCAGTACCAGCGGAATCACCTGCAGTGTTGAGAAGATGGACCCAAGAGCCATGGTTGCAACAGGTTTGCCGTTCCAATAGAAGTTGTGGGATATACCGAGAAGTCCCGATCCGAGAAAGAGCAACGTTGCGATGTAGATCACACGTATGGCTGCCTGCTTACTTACAAGTCCCATCAGGACCATGAAGTAGCCAATGAGAACGGTCGTGAAGACCTCAAAGAAGGCTTCCGCCCACATATGGATTACACACCATCTCCAGAAGTCTGCGATGACGAAGTTTGTTTCTGGTTGTGCTACAAAGCCCGACATCAAAAGCACGACAATGCTGATTGTGGAGTAGACCATCCAGTTAGGCAAGGACCAAGGCTGACCCTTCACGAAGATCCCTCGCAGCCCGCGGAACAACGTGAATGCCCATAGTGCCAGCACTACGGCCAACAGGATCTGCCAGATCTTGCCAAGCTCAACATATTCCCACCCCTGATGTCCAAGCCAGTAGTTAAGCGACCCAAGTAATCCATGGGGCCCCATGAATACTCCGACGAACATTCCGCCAACGAGTACCAACGTGAGTACGAGGAGGACTTTTACCATGGTGTGTTGTCCCCGCGGCTGATCCGGCGCCAACATATTCATCACGAACAACGATCCGCCGATCCAACAGGCGGAGATCCACAGCAGCGATAACTGAACGTGCCAACTCCGTGTTATGGTAACCGGGACGAAGGTGGATATATCGAAGCCAAAGAACGTAACGAAGCCCACAAAGTCGTGTACAGTGAGAATACCGGTGAATACCTGAAGACCGAAGAGCATGATTGCAACGTACAAGAACCAGAACGCTACACGCTGGATCTTTTGTGGCCGGAATTGTTGCACATCCTCATCCGTGAGGAAGGGTCGAGCATTGGCTGTGTAGGCATCGCTCGAAACCTTTTCCATTGAACCTCGGAAGAACAGAACCACTCCAAGTCCGATGAGCAGTCCGAGTGAACCAAGAATGCTCCACAGGATCACCGGTCCGGTTGGTGTATTCCCCGCTTCCGGATCGAACGGCCAGTTATGTGTGTACGAGAACGTTTCACCCGGACGTTCAGCGCCACAAGCCCATGCACCCCAAAAGAAGAAGTCGGCTAGGTTGCGGAGTTCGGTTGAATCAGTGATATACTTTGTTGGCTTGAAAGCCCCCTTCACTGAGCCATCCGTAAACACGGCGATATAGTGGTTGCGCAGTCTTCCAACGGCATAAGCCTGTGCGTCTGAGATTGTTATTGTATTGTTAGAGGGTGAATGCCCATTCTTCTTTATCTCGTTCTGGACCCGTTTTGAGATGCCATCTCGCATGAAGGATGTACCCACCTCGTTGGATAGATCCAAATGTGTGGCATAGTACTCCTGCATAGCGATGGTCGTAAGATGGAGTGCTTCAGCTGTGTAGTCAGGACCGCGATTGGCCCCATCACCAAACATGCTTCCATAGTCCATGAGCGCATAATTCTGGAAGACGATCTGTCCGGCCGTGATATCAGAAGCCCTCACCACCGATGTGCCATCTGTGGAGATCATATCCGCTACAGGTGGAGCTTCCGTATAGGTCTCCACTCCAATCATCAACCAGCCGGAGATGCTTATCGTGAAGATGACAAGCATTGGAAGCCACCAGTTTCGTGGCTCCATGAGGTAGGCAACGAGTCGGTTGGTATTCA
>DATGWS010000304.1:0-10272 GCA_035299365.1 Candidatus Didemnitutus sp. | reverse complement strand
CGATCAGCCTCAACCGTTCCAACGATTGGGTGGAGAGCGAGTATTGAGTCAGTGATCCCGTCTTGCAAAACATCATGATCATCAATGCGTGCACGCACAACCAGCTCTGTATTTACAAGTTTCAACCCCAAGGACTGCAGGTCCAGAAACTTCGGTGTGATCCTTGCGGCCAATGTCAGTTCGCGAACATCAAGTGTCCGCATGAACTCATCATAGAATGACAGATGATTGATAGCTATCGTATAGTCGCGGTCCTTCAATGCAAGCCGTACAGCTGCACGTAATTCGAATGCCTTTAGAGAAAGGTGCATCGGGTCGAAAACCGAACCGTCACCTCGAGCGGTAGTGCGATCATCCACTACCACTGTACCCTCTGTTATCGAAATGCCCCGTATGCGGAGAGTTAGGTTTGGAGGGGGCGTTGTAGTAGTGTCTGCAGAAGGTTTTACAATACGCGACACATTCCAAACACCATCCTTGCTTTGAATGATGGCAATGCGGGGGCGCACAAGTTCAACCTTGTTCACAGCCAGAGTTCGGCCGAACAGAGCAGCCAGATCGTAGGAGATTGAGAGCCGATCCGCCTCAAGCACGGTAGTACCATTGGCATACAACTGTGGATGTTCAAGGACTATGCCCCGAAAAACATCGAGGTGAACGTCATCACATGCAACGCGACCCTCAAGTTGATCATTGAGTAGGCTCAGCACTTGCTTGCGCATGAACGAACGAGCCATCTCTGTCTGCGCAACGAGGACGATGAGACCGGCAAGAATGATAGCAGTGCCGGTAAGACGATAGATCCAACGAAATACAAAGGCCGCAGTTCGACGCCACCATGGGCGGTGAACTGCGGTCTGTTCAGATGTCGTTGGTTCGTCTATCATTCACCCTGCGCTTTAGAGTATCTAGCCTGACCAGAAGCCTGATTGAGAAGTTCCACATGACACCATACATTGCCCTGAGCTGTTACCTCATGAAGCAGCGCAACTACGTCCAGACGTGTAACGGGTCCGTTGGAAATGTACCTGCAACGGTAGTGATCCACGAGGAGGATGTCCGGTGTTGGGCCGGGCCACACCTTTGTACCACGATTGGATAGCATCCGAAGTGTAAATGGTCCAACTGATTGTGGCATTTCCGGCAGGCCGTCCTTATGCTCCACAAACACATCAGCCCCATGCAACGTCCACTCCTCTGTAATCACTTCAGGTGCATGAAATGCGGGAACGGTCATAACAACAGGCGTGAGGTCTACATCGTGATTCGGATGCAGACGGGCAATGATGGCCTCAGTGAATTCCTTCGTTGACGCGGTTCCGCCCAGGTCCCGCGTCTTTACTCCCGATGCCAAGGTAGCCGTGAGTGCGTCTTGGATCATTTCTGCATGTCCAACGTGACCCATGTATTGCAGCATCTGAACACTGGAAAGAAGGATCGCTGTAGGATTGGCCAGCCCCTTTCCTGCAATATCCGGCGCCGAACCATGCACGGCTTCGAACACTGCACAATTTTTCCCGATGTTGCCACCAGGAGCAACACCAAGTCCACCAACTATACCGGCACAGAGGTCCGAGACGATGTCTCCGTAGAGATTAGGAAGTACAAGTACATCGAATTGTTCTGGGCGCGACACAAGCTGCATACAGCAGTTGTCTACGATGATGTCATTGGCTTCAATATCCGTGTATTCTGCAGCCACCTGTCGGAACACTTCAAGGAAGAGTCCGTCCGTGATCTTCATGATGTTTGCCTTGTGTACGCAGGTGACCTTCTTGCGACCGAGCTTGCGGGCCTCTTCGAAGGCGTAGCGGATCACAGCCATGGAGCCTTGGCGTGTGATGAGCTTCAAACACTGCGCCACGTTCGGCGTTTGGAAGTGTTCGATCCCTGCATAAAGATCCTCCACATTCTCACGAATGATGAGGATGTCTACTCCATCGAATCGTGTCTCAACGGCGGGCATCGACTTTGCCAAACGTACGTTCGCATAGAGCTCAAGTCCCTTGCGGATGGTGACATTCACGCTCTTATGTCCACCACCAACTGGCGTGGTCGTAGGACCCTTGAGTGCGATCTTGTTTCTCGTGATACTCTCAAGTGTTTCAGGGGGCACACCATTCCCAAACTTCTCGATCGCTTCCAGGCCCGCAATGGCCTTCTCCCACGTGACCGGGACCTTTGCAGCGGCAAAGACCGAAACAACACTTTCACAGATCTCAGGGCCGATTCCATCTCCTTCAATCAACGTAATCGTCTTCATTTGTCCTCATTGGTTGTTTTATATGTGATCGCCTCTTCGCCTCATTTGGGCAAAAGCCCGACGCTAGTCTCTTTCTACATCATCTCAACAACAACGGCGGAGGCTTCGCCACCACCGATGCACAAGGTTGCCAATCCGTACTTCTTACCCTGACGTTTGAGTGAGTATAGAAGCGTGGTGAGAATCCGAGCCCCACTTGCGCCGATCGGATGGCCTAGGGCAACTGCACCGCCTTGTACGTTGATCTTTTCACGCGGAATACCCAGCTGTTGTTTTGCAGCGAGTGCAACAACGGCAAAGGCTTCGTTGATCTCAAAGAGGTCAATATCATCAAGCTTGAGGCCGGCTTTGGCAACAACATTTTTGATCGCTTCAACGGGTGACGTTGTGAACCACATTGGGTCCTGAGCAAACGATGCTTGAGCGATGATGCGAGCCATTGGTTCACAATCGTGAACTGTGAGTGCCGCTTCCGAAGCGAGCACGATAGCAGCGGCTCCGTCATTAATGGATGATGAGCTTGCTGCAGTCACCGTGCCGTCCTTCTTAAAGGCAGGCTTCAGCGTTTTGAGCTTCTCGAAATTCACCTTCATCGGTTCTTCGTCTGCGTCAACGATCACGTCACCCTTACGTCCGGCAACGGTGACCGGAACGATTTCAGCTGAGAACCAACCGTTCTTTTGCGCTTCCTGAGCGCGCTGATACGACTCGATCGTGTATTCATCCTGCATATCTCGCGTGAAGTTGCATTCCGAAGCACAGAGCTCGGCCGCATCGCCCATTCCCGTTTGATTGTAGACATCCCAAAGACCATCCCACTGCATGAGATCTACCATGCGTGCATTACCAAATTTGACGCCCTTGCGAGAGTCGAGCATGGCATGGGGCGCATTGGTCATCGATTCTTGTCCACCGGCTACGACGATCTGGGCGTCGCCACAGCGAATTGCTTGGTCGCCTAACATCACAGCCTTAAGACCCGAACCACAGACCTTGTTGATTGTCATCGCGGGTATAGAATTCGGAAGTCCGGAAAAGATCGTGGCTTGGCGTGCCGGAGCCTGGCCAACGCCCCCTGTGAGGACGTTACCCATAATGACTTCGCTGATGACATCAGGGCTGATTTTTGCCCGCTCAACAGCGGCCTTGATAGCAATGGCACCTAATTGTGGAGCACTTAGGTCGGCCAAAGACCCAAGTAGGGACCCGATCGGCGTACGAGCGGCAGAGATGATGTAGGTCATGGTGGTTGTTCCGTTAAGGAGTTACAGAGTTACGGAGTTACCGTACCAAGGGTACAGCCAACAAAAATACCAATTCGGGGCTGAGTAGAAGACTTGGGTTGGGGATATCTCCGACGGTAGAGTGTACGTGAGATAACGTGTGACTTCCGTATTTTCGCCAGACTCTACTGTAAGCAACTATCATCTCAGCCCGCACATCACGAGAACATCATGAACAAGGGTCGTATCGTTCAGGTCATCGGACCAGTCATCGACGTAGAATTCGGCGATGGCCATATTCCAGCCGTTCTTAACGCACTCACCGTCAATCGTACGTCGATCGAAACAGGTAAAGCAGAAGTGCTTGTCTGCGAGGTGCAGCAACACCTTGGTGAGGATCGTGTTCGTGCGATCTCCATCGACTCTACTGACGGCCTTGTCCGCGGTATGGAAGTAGTTGATACAGGCGCGCCTATCTCCGTCCCGGTTGGGCCGGGCGTACTCGGAAGGCTCATCAACGTGATTGGCGATGGAATTGACAACAAAGGTCCAATAGCCGGAGACAAGCGCTGGTCCATTCATCGCCCTGCACCGAACTTTGCAACCCTCTCCACGCAAAAGGAGATGTTCGAGACCGGTATTAAGGTGATTGACCTCATTGAACCGTTCACCAAGGGCGGTAAGACAGGCCTTTTTGGTGGTGCCGGTGTGGGTAAGACTGTTATCATCCAAGAGCTCATTCACAACATCGCAAAGCAACACGGTGGATATTCTGTGTTTGCCGGAGTTGGAGAGCGTACACGAGAAGGCAATGACCTGTATCTCGAAATGACCGAATCCGGGGTTATTGACAAAACAGCACTTGTGTTTGGTCAGATGAATGAGCCACCAGGAGCACGTGCACGAGTTGCGCTTACCGCTCTCACAATGGCCGAATATTTCCGCGACGAAGAAGGTCGTGACGTTCTTCTCTTTGTTGACAACATCTTCCGATTCACACAGGCCGGCTCTGAAGTATCAGCCCTCCTCGGTCGTATGCCATCCGCTGTAGGATATCAGCCGACTTTGGCTACGGAGATGGGCGCACTCCAAGAGCGTATCGCATCTACAGATCGTGGTTCTATCACATCTGTTCAGGCCGTTTACGTCCCTGCTGACGACCTTACTGACCCGGCTCCGGCAAACACGTTCAGTCACCTTGACGCCACAACAGTTCTTAGTCGCCAAATCGCAGAACTGGGCATCTATCCTGCCGTAGACCCACTCGATTCCACATCACGAATCCTCGACCCACTGATCATCGGCGAACTCCATTACAACACTGCAACGCGGGTAAAGAAGATCCTTCAGACATACAAGGACCTTCAGGACATCATTTCGATCCTTGGTATGGACGAGCTCTCAGATGAAGACAAGCTGACCGTGTACCGCGCTCGGAAGATTCAACGATTCTTCTCGCAGCCCTTCCACGTTGCCGAGCAGTTCACAGGATTTGCAGGTCGCTACGTAAAGATTAATGACACGATCGCCGGATTCAAGGCCATCCTCGACGGTGATGTTGACGACGTTCCGGAAGGCTACTTCAGCTACAAGGGAACGCTAGACGAAGTTTTGGAAGCCTACAAGAAGTCGCAGAACTAATATGTCCGAACACATCCTCAACGTCAGCGTTGTTACCCCACGCGCAACTGCCTACGAAGGCACAGCACTCGCTGTGAGCGTGCCTGGGTCACAAAGCCCCTTTCAAATCCTTTACAATCACGCACCGATCATCTCTTCGTTGGATATAGGTGTGCTGAAGATCGAGGATGAAAAGAATCATGTGTCCTACTTCGCAGCTCGCGAAGGCTTCGTTGAAGTGCTGAAGAACAACGTTAACATCGTTGTTCAGGACATTCTTCAAGCAAGCGACATCGATGTTGTTGCGGCTGAAAACGATCTTGCTTCCTCTCGCGCCAAAGCAGACTCCGATCCGGATCGCGGCGCTCGCGAACTCGCACGGAAGGAACTGCACTGGGCGGAAGCGCGCATACGCGCTGCAAGGTTGCAGTCAGAGTAGCGAACAGCAAACAGTGAACAGCAAACAGTGAACAGCGAACAGTGAACAGCGAACACGAATAATTGAATTCGCTGTTCGCTGTTCGCTATTCGCTGTTCATTTGGCTATTTTTGCCTATGGCACTCGAAAAGATCCTCAGCGAAGGCATCACATTTGATGATGTACTTCTTGTTCCGCGGTATTCGGAAACTCTCCCGCGCGACGCAGATACCACGGCCTTTCTAACGCGTAACATCAAACTTCGGATACCGATCATCAGCGCAGCGATGGACACGGTAACTGAATCGTCGATGTCTATTGCACTTGCTCGTGAAGGGGGCTTAGGGATCATCCACAAGAACATGTCGATTGACAGACAAGCAGAAGAAGTTGACCGTGTGAAGCGTTCTGAAAGCGGGATGATCCGTAAGCCGATCACGATGCGCCGAGAGAATACCGTTCGAGATGCTCAGGATCTCATGGCCAAATACAAGGTATCCGGGTTTCCGGTGATCGATGAATCAAATAGACTCGTTGGGATCGTTACCAATCGCGATATGCGATTTGCACTCAACAGTGACGAGCCTGTTGCGAATATCATGACGAGTGAGGGTCTCATTACTGCCTCTATCGGGACAACTCTCGAAGATGCCGAACGCATCCTTCACCAACATCGCATTGAGAAGCTCCCTATCGTTGATGACGTAGGTGTGCTCGTTGGCCTCATGACAGTCAAAGACATTTCGAAGAAGCAGAAGTATCCAAAGGCAGCAAAGGATGATCAAGGCCGTCTTCTCGTAGGAGCTGGGTTGGGCATTGCTGTTGACACTATGGATCGTGTGGCGGCGCTTGTAGATGCAGGCGTTGATGTGGTGGTGGTGGACACCGCGCACGGCCACACCAAGGGTGTGATCACCATGGTGAGTGCCATCAAGAGTCGATACGCATCACTGAACGTGATCGCCGGAAATATCGGCACTGGCGATGCCGCACAAGCGCTCATTGATGCAGGCGCAGATGCCGTCAAGGTAGGCATCGGCCCCGGCTCTATCTGCACTACCCGCGTCGTGGCCGGCGTTGGGGTACCGCAGATCACGGCAGTCATGAATGTCGCAGAGGTAGCGTCACGCTCAAACACACCGGTGATCGCAGACGGAGGCATTAAGCAAACCGGAGATGTTGCAAAGGCCATCGCAGCCGGTGCAGACACGGTGATGGTTGGTGGTATGCTTGCCGGACATGAAGAATCTCCCGGAGAGAAAGTTCTCCTCGAAGGCCGAGCCTACAAGATGTATCGCGGAATGGGTTCACTTGGTGCCATGAACCAAGGTTCTGCTGATAGATACTTCCAAGACGTTGAAGACGAGATAGCAAAACTGGTACCGGAGGGTATTGAGGGCCGCGTCCCATACAAGGGTAATGTTGCCGATACGGTCTATCAACTTGTTGGTGGACTCCGAGCGGCCATGGGATACTGCGGCTGCTCAACGATTGAGGAAATGAAACGTGATGCGCGGTTTGTTCGTATGACATCAGCCGGTTTGCGCGAGTCGCATCCGCATGATATCATCATCACCAAAGAATCTCCGAACTATAACACACGCTAACCATGGCTACAACCTCTCAGACGAACACTGCTAAACAGCGTCTTGCCGCACTCCGCACGGAGATGAAGGCCAATAAACTTGATGCCTACGTTATCGCTCACGTGCCAAGTTTGCGCTATCTCTTCGGTTTCTCCGGATCTACGGCTCTTGCAATCGTAACCGGCCGCAAGGCATACTTCTTCACGAATGATCTCTACGAAGTTCAGGTTCGCAAAGAACTCATGAAGCTCGACGGTCTTGAAGTGATCATCGATCGCGATTCGTGGGGTACACTTGCAAAGAAGGGGCTAGCCAAAACGTGGAAATCTGTTGGATTCGATCCAACAAAACACTCCGTTGCTGCCTACAAGGTGATGAAAAAGGCCCTTGGCAGTGCGAAGCTCATTGAGGTTGTTGGTATTGTTGAGAACATCACACGCGTCAAGAGTGCTGCGGAGATAAAGAGTATCAGTCAGGCAGCTCAGATCGCAAGTACTGCCTATGAACGAATGTTGGGAATGCTCAAGCCGGGGATGACCGAACATCAGGTCTCTACCTTTCTCGCATCTACTACACGCGAGTTAGGTTCAGAGAAGGATGCATTCGATATCATCGTAGTTGCAGGTGTGCGCAGTGCAATGCCCCATGGTAGAGCAAGTTCCGCTGTGATCAAAAGCGGAGATGTTGTGACGGTGGACTTTGGATGCTGTGTGAATGGATTGTACAGCGACATGACGCGTACATTCTGCGTAGGCTCGCCAGGTAAAAGGGTAATGGAAGTATTTGGTGTTCTCTATGATGCACATCTGACGGCGCTTGATGCGGCCGTGAGCGGCGTTAGTGCATCTGACCTTGACAAGGCAGCACGGACAGTCATTGAACGGGCCGGCTACGGAGAGTACTTCCGCCATTCACTTGGTCATGGTCTCGGATACGAAGTCCACGAAAACCCCCGTGTTTCATCGGCGAACAAGGGAGAGACCATTCCATCAAATTGTGTGATCACGATTGAACCAGGCATCTATCTACCCGGCAAATTTGGCATGCGCATCGAAGACGATGTAGTTGTTACGCCTAACGGTCCACAGATCCTCACTACTGCCCCCCACGAACTCGTGATCGTGTAAGGAGCAATGGCACAGCATTCCGTCCTCGTCTTCGCGTATTATTTCCCGCCAATGGGATTGAGCGGCGTTCAACGCGTCGCAAAATTTGTAAAGTATCTTCCCGATAATGGATGGCAACCACACGTCATCACCACGGGACCAACGGCATATTACGCTCATGATCCGTCCCTGCTCCATGAGCTTGAAGGACGAGACATCGTCATTCACAGAACTAATGGCGCAGACCCCAATTCCCTTCTCAAGGGTAAGGGTACGGTGAAGATGCCGCGTGAGTGGATGAGAAAGCTCATGCGAAAGGCCAGTGACACGATCTTTATACCCGACAACAAACGCAGTTGGGCTAAACAGGCACTTCATCTTGCTCGTGAGCTCGTGAAAGAACACACGTTCGACGCAATCTTTGTGAGTGGTCCACCCTTCTCAGCAATGATGGCGGCGGCTGAACTCAGCGAAGAAACGGGTATTCCTCTGGTTGTGGACTATCGAGACCTTTGGTACGGTAATCAGTTCCACTTCTACCCAACTCCATGGCATGCACACCGTCATCAAGCGCTGGAGCATGATGTGCTGACGCATGCCTCGCGAATCACCGTCACTAATCGTCGACTCAAAGAGCGCTTGATCGCCACCTATAACCATCTCAACTTTGAAGATGTGGTGATCCTCCCTCATGGATTCGATCCCGAAGACATCCCTACTACGCCCCCTTTCAACCGCAAAGACGGTGTGTTTCGATTGACCTACGCCGGGATCTTCTACGATGTCGTTACGCCGATTCCATTCTTCAAAGCAATGAAGAAGGTATTGTCGGAACGCAAAGACGTCCCCATTGAACTACACTTTGCAGGACTATTACGCGATGAATACAGCAAGGCCGCTAAAAAGTTCGGCCTGTCCGATGTAGTCCATGATCATGGCTATTGCGCCCACGATGATTCCGTGAAGCTTCTCATGGAAAG
Source organism: Candidatus Didemnitutus sp. (assembly GCA_035299365.1). Classification (GTDB taxonomy): domain Bacteria; phylum Bacteroidota; class Ignavibacteria; order Kapaibacteriales; family Kapaibacteriaceae; genus UBA10438. The sequence goes on along the minus strand of DATGWS010000304.1, from coordinate 1,076 downwards.
TGATGTATTGTGGATGATGGTTGGCAACACACGTAATGCAGACACCATCTCCAGCGCCAAACTCTATGAATATTTCGGCACACGTAAACCACTACTCGTAAGTGTCCCCAACGGAGCGCTTCGTAAGGATGCTGAACGTTACGGGGCTTCTTGGATCACAGACCCGGATGACGTAGAAGCCATCGCACTCTGCATCAACGAGATGATCGATGCCTGGAAGAAAGGAGCTCTCCCCCGCCCGGATGAGTCCGTGGTTGAACAATTCAATCGCAAAACCCTTACAAGTCAGCTCGCACGCCAACTCGCCCTCTCTACTCGTGTCCTTTAATCATCCCACGTCCCATCTTACGTCCCATCTTACGTCCCATCTTACGTCCCATCTTACGTCCCATCTTACGTCCCATCTTACGTCCCATCTTACGTCCCATCCTACGCCCTAACCCGGTCCCTCAATATCTCCGCAATATCCTTTACCTGCACTGAGTCCACCTTGTCTGCGGCCTTCACTCCGTCCGTGATCATGGTAGTGCAGAATGGACAGTTCACGGCAATTGTTTGAGCGCCGGTATCGAGGAGTTCGTTCGTACGAACCTCGTTAACGCGATCTCCTACGTGTTCTTCCATGAACATGCGTCCCCCACCAGCGCCGCAGCATAGACCACGGTCCTTGGATCTGGCAGGTTCGAGTATGGTAAGGCCCGGCACATCCGTCAGGGTTGCCCTAGGAGCTTCATATTCGTCGTTGTAGCGACCCAAGTAGCATGAGTCATGATATGTTACCGCTTCGGCTGAAGCCTTCGTACGATCGATCACAAGACGTCCGGCAGTAATGAGCTCCTGAATGAACTGCGTATGGTGCTGGATCTCAGCATTGAAGCCATACTGAGGATACTCGTTCTTGAGCGTATTGAAGCAATGTGGGCAGGTTGCCACGATCTTTCGGACGTCGTAGCGCTGGAAGGTCTCAACATTCGTCTTCGTGAGCATGTCGGCCAAATACTCATTGCCCGTTCTCCGAGCCACATCACCAGTACAGTTTTCTTCCGTACCGAGGATGCGGAAGTCAACACCGGCAA
>DATGWS010000303.1:0-8031 GCA_035299365.1 Candidatus Didemnitutus sp. | reverse complement strand
GTCGGCATTGTATACGTTCGCTGTGCGCCTAACACGTGATCCGGATGATGCTTCCGATCTCGTGCAAGAAACGTTCCTCAAGGCATTTCGATTCTTTGATAAGTTCGAACGGGGAACTAACTGCAAAGCATGGCTGTTTCGAATCCTTAAGAACTCGTATATCAACCGTTTCCGGAAGACCTCCAAGGCTCCGGATACGGTTGAGTATGATGTGGTTGAGGAATTCTACGAGACGATTCGTGATAGCACCGTTGAAACATCGGTACTTGAGGAGCAGCTGTTTTCTCAGGCCCTCGATGATGAAGTTTCTGGTGCTATTGACGCACTACCCGAAGAATTTCGAACCGTGATCATACTCTGTGATATTGAGGGATTCACTTACGAAGAGATCGCCGAATTCATTGACTGTCCTATTGGGACAGTCCGTTCACGTCTGCACCGTGCGCGAAAGATCCTGGCAGGTCAACTAGCGAACTACGCGAAAAGTCGCGGGTTCACTGTTGAGTCTGATGGTCTTCATACGCCGGGGTCACCTATACCAGACAGTGGGAACGTATAATGAAACACCAACATGATCAGGCCGATCTCATCTCGGCCTACCTCGATGGCGAACTTCATAGCGCCGAGGACATCGCCAAGGTTGAACACCTCATTACAAGCGATGCATCACTTCGTCGCGAATCGGAGTTGTTGCGATCCTTAAAAGCGAGCCTAACCACAAGGTCAGCAGAGCTTCGAACACCCGTGCCTGTTGATCTTGAACGCTCCATTCGCTTATCGCTCGGCGAAGAAGTATCGAAACGCAGCATTCAAGAATCGGCCCCAACGCTAGTTCAAAAGATCGTGATTTGGGTGTCTCGCCCATTGATTGCCATACCATCGGCCCTTGTTCTCGCAATTGCGGTTACGGGTATCTACATGATGTTGAGTCGGGCTGATGCTCACTTCGAACTTTCATCCGCATCCTATGCGAATTTTGAGGCCGTTGTACGAGGAGACATCAAGCTCGTTCGCGTAACCTCTGACACGGCAGAACTCCAGAAGTTCTTTCGAGAGCAAGGTGTTACATATACGGTATTTTACCCTCAGATCGATGCCGAGTTAAAGGGTGGCGTTGTGTCACAGCACGGTGATAAGAAATTCGCCCACCTTGTTTACGGGTCCGGTTCTCATCTCGTGTACTTGTTTGAGGTGGACGTCCCATCCATCGAAAGTGGCACCGTTACTCTAGCCGAAGAGATAGCCAAGGATGTACAAGAAAGTCGCTGGCACTGGGAAGAAAAGGACAACGTAGGCACACTTTTTGTTTGGAAAAGCAATACGGTGATGTGTTCAGCCGTCTCTGACATGAACACTCAAGAATTTTCCGCACTGTTTCGACTCGAGACGCTCTAATGAAAACTGTCCTTGCTCTCGCCACCCTGGCCATCATCGTCACGGGCACCATCATCGGTACGAGTGGTACGCCACAGACCCCTCCGGTGAAGGTCTACATGGTTGAGTCTGTTGCAAAACGAGTCGGCAATAAGGCCGTTGATTTCTCCTGGAAAGACGGCGGTCGATCCGTGTCGTTCTCTGAAGTAACCAAGGGTAAGGTTGTGCTTGTGAATATCTGGGCTACGTGGTGCGGACCGTGCAAACGTGAGCTTCCGGACCTTGTAGCACTTTCCAACGAAATGGCAGGTAAGGGTGTTATGGTCTTCGGCATTAGCGTAGACCAAAAGGACGATCGCTTCCAAATGGTGAAGACGTTCGCAGAAAAGATGGGCATCCCGTACATCAACGTTATCGACAATCTTCAGATCTCTGAAGCCTATGGAGGCATTCAATCTATCCCAACCACGTTCATCATTGACCGTCAGGGCAATGTTGTTCAGCGGATCATCGGAATGCAATCAAAAGAAGCATTTGCTGCTGCTATCCAAAAGGCAATGTGATCGACCTACGTCCACACGTCAATGATCATCGACGGCTCCTGTAGTACAGGGGCCGTTGTTGTTTGTATCACAAACGATGCCTTCTTGGCCAAGGTCTCTCGTTTCTGATCATCAGCCGCATAGATCAAGGCAAGGGGTTCACTGACATCCACCTCAGTGCCGGGTTTTTGCAGCAAGACAATGCCTGCGATAGGATCGATACTGTCGGTCTCAACAAGTCTGCCTGATCCTGCCTCCATCGCCAGTACTGCCAATGCACGTGCATCAATATGATCCACTGTGCCAGCCGAATAAGCGCAAATCTCAATCGGTGTGAACGTGGAGTAGTGTGCCACACTATCGAGCCATTTGCCTCCTTGTCGGGCGATCATTTCGTGGAAAGCGACGTGCGCTGCGCCCGAGCGCCAGGCTTCTATAACCCGGCTGCGAGCTTGATGTTCATCCTTAACCAATCCAGAAAGTAGCAGCATGTGAGCCGTGAGTGTTATGGTGACCTCTGCCAGATCACCATGGGCTCTAGCCGCGAGTGCAATCTCGGCCTCGGCTACTTCGAGCCAATTCCCAACTGTTCTCCCAAGTGGCTGATCCATTCGTGTAAAAACAAACGTTACCGGAAGGCCAACTGCGTGGCACACCTTCTGCATAGACTCTGCAAGCCGCTGCGCCTGACTGAGTGTAGGTAGGAATGCCGCCTGACCTACCTTCATATCCATAACAAGGCCGTCTAGCCCCTCAGCAAGCTTTTTACTCAGAATGGAGGCCGTGAGTAGGCTGATGTCTTCAACGGTGCCTGTGACGTCTCGCAGGGCATAGGTGATCCTATCCGCAGGTACCAGATCAGGAGTTTGTCCGGCCATAAAGAGATGGTGTTCCCGTAGGAGCCGCGTCATTTCTGTGATTGGCAGGTTTGTGGTGAGCCCGAGGACACTTTCGAGCTTATCCAGGGTTCCCCCTGTATGCCCAAGTCCTCTACCGCTAATCATCGGTACACTAAGCCCACATGCAACGGCTAATGGTGCTAAGAGGAGCGATACCTTATCCCCTACACCACCGGTTGAATGTTTGTCGATACGAGGTCGTTCAGCGGTGGTGGTAGGTATGTGAGCTCCGGATCTCGACATTGCCAATGTGAGATCTGCCGTTTCCGTGTCCGTTAGCCCCCTACAACATGCGGCCATTAGGAAAGCTCCGATCTGGGCAGAGCTTACACGATGGTCTACGATGTCGGCCACGAATCGAGTCATCTCGTCTGTGGTCCAAGAAGCACCATCTCGTTTATCTCGCAGTAGTTCTTTCGTGCTCTTCATAGGTTTGCATGATGAACGATACTCTTCCTCGCTGTCCGCATAATCTACGAAATGCAATTCGGGAGCTCCAACGTAGTTCTTCGCGTGAGTTATCCCATCAGTTCGTGGCTGAAGGGCCTCACGCATGTGGGGATCTCCTGGCAGCCGGTGTTATGCCAATTGCTGTAATCTTGCGCGACGATGCAAGAGAAGAAAGCAGAGTTATGGCAGAACAGTTTCTCGGTCGAGGAGCTGAGGTCTATGCAACTGGTGGTAAGGATATGGGGCTCATGGCTGATGCCACTGCTCCACAAGATATTCTGGTGGTAGCTCCGTTCTTTGCTGAAGGACCTCTGGGCTCACGAGTAGTTGTTCTTGATGCGGTGGCTGATCCAGGGAATGTAGGCACCATCATTCGAACAGCCGCCTGGTTTGGATGCACTGACGTAGTGCTTGGAGAGGGATGTGCAGACCTCTACAACCCAAAAGTAGTGCGGTCAACGGCTGGCGCTCTTGCCCGCATCAATGTGGTACGTAAGCAGGCCATACGAAACGTTGTGCCGCTCCTCGATCAAAGACCAATCATTGCTGCCGTTGCTCGTGGTGGCTCGCCCCCTAACATCTTGCACGAATATGACGAATGGGCAATGCTCATTGGCTCTGAAGCACACGGCCTGCATGATGACGTACGCGGGTTTGCAACACACTCCATCACTATACCAGGTGGGCACGGCGTTGAATCGCTAAATGCAGCCGTAGCAACATCGATCCTTTTGTACGAGGCACGTAGGTGATGAAACACTTGTTCACGCCCGGTCCGGTTCCGGTGCCATTATCGGTAGTTGAGGCATGTGCTCAACCAGTACTGTATCATCGCAGCAACGAATTCCGTGAACTCTCTCAAAGGGTTTGGAACGGGCTTCAAGAGATTTTTGTCACTACCGACCCAGTTCTTGTCCTAGCAGGCAGTGGTATGACAGGGATCGAGGCTTGCATTGCGTCTACTGTCTGTCCCGGCGACCGAGTGCTTGTCCTCCACCATGGCCGCTTCGGCGAACGCCTCGTGACGATCAATCAACGATATGGAGCACATGTCATTGAACTGGGTGTATCATGGGGTGAAGAGATCACGGCCGTCATGGTAGAAGATCGACTGTCGGGCATTGGCAACATCACAACTGTTTGGCTTGTCCACAGTGAAACTTCCACGGGTGTTACCCTACCCCTTTCCGAGATCACGTCCGTGATCCAACGGATGGCTCCCGATGCCCTGATCATGGTCGATGCCGTACTTTCAGTCGCGATAGAGCCGGTTCTTACAGAAGAGTGGAATCTCGATGCTGTTGTTTCAGGGGTTCAAAAGGGGCTCATGTGTCCGCCGGGGTTAGCTGCCGTTGCCGTAAGCAAACGCATGATAGATCGGATCCACTCCGTTCCCACACGATCATATACGCTGGATCTGGCAACAGTTCTCAAAGATTACGAACGTGGACTCTTTACGTGGACACCTCCGGTTTCTCTCATTGCGGGACTAGATGTTGCCCTAGGAATGATCTTGAAGAAGGGCCTACCGGCAACATGGGCGGATCATCAAGAACGAGCTTCCCACGTGCGGTCTCTTGCACGCTCTCGGAGGTTTTCGGAGTTCGGAGCCGGTACATCTTGTGGTGTTGTTGTTCTTCAACACAACGCCATTCAGTCTGTTATAGATGAACTGGCCACTCAACACAACATCATCGTTTCCGGCGGTCAGGACCAACTCAAGGGGCTGATCATGCGTATTGGGATCTGTGGCTCATACACTTCTGAGATGATGAATACCCTCTTTCTGGCAATAGACGCTATTCTTTCCACGAAGAACCCCACTGCCCCCTTATGAAGACTGTCCTCATCGCAACCGGTAATTCGCATAAGGTAGAGGAACTTTCGTTGGCCTTTAAGCACGAGGGTCTGGCAATACATCTCGTACCAATGACAAAATATGTTGGTAACATCGAGATCGAAGAAACTGGAGTCACATTTGAAGAGAACGCATTCATCAAGGCGTTGACAATTCATAGACTTACCGGACTTCCCGTGATAGCCGATGATAGTGGACTGGAGATCGATGTCTTGGATGGTGCCCCTGGCGTTTTGTCGGCACGATATTCCGGCGATGGAGCTACAGATGCCTCAAATCGTGATGCTGTTCGTTTAGCCTTAACTGGAAAGGGAGTAAACAAATCAACGGCTCGGTTTCGGTGCGTACTGTGTTACATGGATGACATGCGCACGCTCTTTGGAGTTGGTGCTAGCGAAGGCATTATTGCGATGGAAGAGCGCGGTGGACACGGATTTGGGTATGATCCAATGTTCACACCCGTGAATTCCACAAGAACATATGCCGAGCACAGTCAGGCCGAGAAACTTGCAATCAGCCATCGTGGCTCTGCTGTGAAGAACCTTGCCATCCACCTCGTTGCCCTTGAAGAGGATAGCGGACATTCCACGGTAGATGATCCATTGCCCACAACGGACGCACTGATTATGGCATCTGTAAGTGCCGTTATCGGGAATTTCGGACAGCTTCGATCTACGATTCGGCACTATGTCCGCGATATGCAAGACGCCATACTCCTGCACGAAGCCCTACTACAATCCTACCTTTTCGCTGGATTCCCTGTTGCACTCGAAGCCTTAGCTGTGGCAGACGAGGAATGCCGATTACTTCTCGGAGATCTCTCGTGGAAGAGTGCTGAAAACTTTGACGTACAAGCCTTTACTGCGCGTGGTGAGCTACTTTGTCAACGTGTCTATGGCAGCGTCTATGAACGAATGATGGACAGACTTACAGCCATTACACCGGAGCTTAGCTCGTGGATGATTGTGGAGGGGTATGGCAAGACGCTTAGCAGGCCTGAGCTAGATATTGTTAGACGAGAGCTCTGCATTGTGGGGATTCTTGCAGCACTTGAACGGGACAACCAACTTCGCTCCCATGTTCGCGGAGCCTTCCTTGTTGGTGCCGATGAGGCCGATCTTCGATCGTGTGCGGACGTGGTGACGGAGATGTGCGGAAAGCGTCAAGGCGAGAGCATCCTACGGCTTATCCTTCTTCAGGAAGCTACTCCACTTAATCGTTGATGCTGAGCCCCATGTTCCAAGACCTCCCTTAACGCTGCTGAGCCGATAGTCGTATTGACTGCGACGTCCAAACCCAACCATTCGGAACCAATCGGCAAATGCTTTATCGGGAGCGAGGATCTGAATCTCTTGCTTACCGAACCACTTGAAGATCGACCACACCACGGGTGTGCTTGGTTGCAGTGCAAAGCCGTACCGTGTCCGCTCGCTGGTGATCAACGTGCCATCATCAAATCTGTCCTCGGTGCGCACACGGCGGTTCGTATCACTCGTTGGTGGTGTGAGGTACACACCATATCCTAGAGTATCTACAGCCTCCATCGAGATGATGTATTGCGTCACGCCGGGAACTGCCGTCCAATAGATGTCCAGTGCCGGGTCTCGAACAAGCTCGTTATTGATTCCGGGATACTGAAACGTATCCGCAGGAGTACGGACCCAACTGAAAAGTGGCGGTGTCTTTGTGGATCCGGTGATTACCCTGCCTCGGGCTCGCATCTCAACGGTGTAGGTCACCCCCGGTTGCGCACGATACGCTGTATCGATTGCGCGGTACGTGCCACCAAGAGAATCGTCGACAAACTCGATAGGTAACTCTGTTCCATCTGCCTTCACAGTAAAGATCGCGTCCTTCACAGAGGCATTTTCGATCTTGAAGGTATCAGTGATCGGCAATGATCGGAACACGCGAATGTTGTTAAGGGGCTCTCCAACGATAACGAAGCCCTCTAAAACAACCTCTTCCGTGTAATCGGTTGGAACAGGGTCCTCACAACCAACGAGCCCAAAGGAGGCTGCGGTCAGGATAGCGAGTGTAATTGATCTGAGCGTAGTCATCAGAATTTCAGTTCGAATGAGATCGTTGGAAGAATCGGCAACAACCGTACGTCGGTAACCGTTGGAATGGCTTCCGTTGTGTCATAGAACCGGAACCAGATATCTCTGCGTGAGTACACGTTAAACACGTCCAAGAAGATCCGGAACGGCAGATCGAACAACGTTGTATTGTAATTCACGTTCAGGTTGAGTTGGTGTGAACTTGGTAGTCGAAGTCCCCATCGTTGAGATGGATTCACCATCACGATGCCGCCATCCCATCCAGGCATGCGGCCGCCAAGGGATGACGTGGCACCTGTGTACGATTGTCCTGATTGGAACATGAACGATGCGCCAAATTCCCAACGTTCGTTGAGTCGGAACAATCCGGTGATCTTGAGATCGTGCCTACGATCGAACTTTGGACGGAAGGTCACACCTTGATTGATACTGTCGAACTGTGAGTACACAAATCCTAGGGCATATCCGATCCAACCGGTGAACTGCCCCATCTTCTTCTGGAGGAAGAATTCAGCACCGTAGGTCTCACCATTTCCGATGTAAAATACATCCGAGACTTTGCGCGCCTGTGTATTGTTCTGACGTAGCTCGTTGATATTGAAGAGTTTCTTGTAGTAGACATCAACGTTGAAGTCGAAGCCCTCAAATGGTTGTGTTTCAACTGCCAAGATGTAGTGATCGGCGCGTCCGGCTGGAACGGTGTTGTCCGTTGGAAGCCACGTATCAAAGAACGTGAAATCAGGCGCTGAGGCGAGACGCAGGTATTGGTGGTAGATCCCCCATGCAGCCTTGAGCGCAACCCCATCAGCAAGCTGGAATCGCAATGCGAGACGCGGATCGAACAAGAA
>DATGWS010000302.1:0-4016 GCA_035299365.1 Candidatus Didemnitutus sp. | reverse complement strand
TGTCATGAGAATAGCCTTTTCCCTCTTGCTCGCCACGGTTGCGACAACCTTACACCTTTCAGCCGGACTTCTACCCGGCCAGGATGCATACCTGATCAAGCGCGCTCAGGTCTCTTTGCCGAATGGCGTTGAACGGTCTGCATCGAACGCAATCATCCGGCGCACCTCACCCGGAACGTACGTGCCCGGCATCATTGTCGTCAAGACCCGCATTGCACATGGGATTGCACAACAGCACTCAACCATTCCCGGCAGTACCGTGAATCGGTCTTTGGAAGCTTTGAGTGTAGCCGAAGTGAATTCGGCCTACACCAAGGTTGCCGACGGCATGCTCGCCCGAGAGATCGGCCTAGACCGCGTCTATTATGTGCGATATACTGATGCGATTGATCCGTTCGATGCCTGCGCGCGCCTTATGGACGATCCGGAAGTTGAGTATGCTATTCCCTTCTACACACACAAACTCTTCTACGCTCCTAACGACACGCGGTATGGCCAGCAACCATGGATGGGCTCAATGAAGGTTGATAAGGCTTGGGACGTTACAAAGGGAGCCGCCACCGTTGTTATCGCTATCATCGATTCCGGAACAGATTGGCAACACGAAGATCTTTCTGCGAATATTTGGATGAACACAAAGGAGATTCCAAGTAACGGCATCGATGACGACTCAAATGGGTATATCGATGATGTGCGTGGCTGGGATTTTGTTGGCAACATCTCCGTTGCTGATGCCCAAAATGGCATCGTCCGTCCAGACAATGACCCACGCGTTAATGGCACAATTACCGACAATACGGCCCACGGCACTGTGGTAGGGGGCTGTTCCGGCGCAGTAACCAACAACGCCAAGGGTGTTGCCAGTCCGGGCTTCAATTGCAAGATCATTCCTATCAAGTGTGGTTCTGATAATCCAAGCTTTGGAGGCATCCTACAGGGCTATAACGCAATAGCATACGCTGCGGATCTGGGAGCTCATGTTATCAACTGCTCCTGGGGTGGTCCCGGCATTGATGCCAACGCTCAGGATGTGATAGACTATGCAACGGCAAAAGGCTCGCTTGTTATCGCAGCCTCCGGCAACGACGGATTGAACAATGACGAGTACCTTCAATCACCGGCCAGTCTCGATGGAGTGCTGAGTGTTGGATCGTGTTCTGTTTCCGATCGCGTGTCGAACTTCTCCAACTACGGAATGAACGTAGATGTCTACGCTCCGGGCGAGAACATCCTTAGCACCTATCCTGGCAATCAATACCGCGGACTTACAGGAACGTCCTTTTCCAGCCCACTTACATCAGGCGTTGCTGCCTTGGTAAAGGCCGTTCACCCGGACTGGACACCGGAAATGATCGCCGCACAGCTCCGAGGTACCGTTGACCCTCTTGTTGGTGTAACCATCGATACGAAGCCGATGTATTGGGGTAGAGTGAATGCCGAGCGTGCCGTTAAGGTGAACACCACCTTTACAAGTGGCGAACGTATGCCCGGCCTCATGATGAAGGGCCTTAGCATAGGTGGTTCAGCCTCTGGCAAGATCACATCCTATGCTCGCACTACGATTAGTTTCAAAATCAAGAACGTTTTGGCCGATGCACAGAGTGTTACTGTTGTCCCGCGCGTTTACGATGCCCGTGCCAAATATTTTGGCACTGCTTCGATCGCTCTCGGAGCAATAGCGAGAAATGGTGAGGTGAGTGGGACCTTCGATCTACAGCTAGATTCGATGTACCCATGGTACAGTTCCAACATCAAGGTTGGCCTGACAATTACAAGCGGATCGTACATCAACTACGAAACGATCTTTGTTCCGGTAGATCTTCCAACCTCGAATGACTTCTCCGCACTCGTCCAAGTACCGTCATCAAGTTGGGACCAAATCGACTACACAGCCGATGGGACGATATACGCAACGGGCTCACTCTTTGGACAACGCGCAATGATCCGCGGCACTGAGTCTGGTGGAGGTGGGTATACCACGATTCCGTTTAGTGCAACGGCTCTCGAAGCCACTAGCACGAGTGCCGTTCTCATCGGTGGGTTGGCCAACAATGTTGCTACGATCTCCCGGTCAGCCAATGGTGGCAATTCCTGGAGTGGCCTTAACGTAAGCTCAACCATGGCGTCTGTTGAAGGCATTCGTATGTATGACGCTCAAAATGGTCTCGCCATCGGCAATCCGGTTGCCGGGAAGTTTGGCATAGCTAAGACCACGAATGGTGGCGGAGCGTGGCCTACGGCAACAGGAGCCCCTTTGTCGAATGGCAGTGAACGCATCAACCGAGGTGCCGTGTATTTCCGTGGTGACGCTGTGTGGTTTGGCACATCGAGTGGACGTGTGATCTCCTCTCTCAATAGAGGTACATCGTGGTCTCAGGGATCGATTGGCGCGTCTGGATCTGTGATCATTTCTGTGGCCTTCAAAGACAGTTCCAATGGCATTGTACTCTACCGAACAGGTATAGCTAATGATGCCCCGTACCGTATTGCATCTACATCGAATGGCGGCGCGAACTGGAAGCAAGGTGCTGCGAACCTAGCACTTGGGATCTCGCCGGTACGAGTTGACGCAGGAGATGACCACCACCTCTTGATCGGTTCGAACGGTGAAGTATTTGGATCCGACAACAATGGCGCAGATTGGCAGCCCATATTGAGTCAAGACGCCGGTGTTGTAGTAACAGCCAAGGCAATGTCGCTGGACAGGCCCTCGATCTTTGTTGCGGGTGAGAATGTTTCACTCCTGCAGTATCGCTACTCAGGGCCGAACGGATCGAAGCTTCCGGAATTCACAACATCACAGGTTGGATTTGGAACGATGGAGCCTGGACAGAGCCGCAATCGTACAGCAACTATTCGGAACCTTGGATCGAGTGACGTCCTTGTTTCCAAATACGAGATCGTTCACGACGGCGCAACTCCTGCACCATCTTTCACGATAACAGCTACACCAAAATCTACGATACCTGCAGGAAGTAGTGTTAGCGTACCTATGCGCTGCATGGCGTCTGATACCGGACTCTATACCGGCAGACTTCGTGTTACCTCTGATGGCAATCCATCAGTGATCGAACTTCCGTTGTTTGCCCAAGTGTCTCCTGCCACATCGGTCCAAGAAGACATGGCTGCTTTTGGTCCCGTGAACGTGTGGCCAAACCCCGCAACAACAGACATCTCGATCACCGGCTACGTTCCGATGCAGGCAACCCTTGTGTCGTCCAATGGAACGGTACTCTACAGAGCCAACGTAGAGCCTGGTACAACATCGCTCGATGTTAGGGGGCTTGCTTCTGGCACCTACCACCTTCTGCTCATTCACGGCCTTGGCATCCGCTCCGTGCCGATCATGATCACCAGATAGTCAGCGATTGAACGTAAAAAAAAAGACCCGAGGTTCTCACCTCGGGCCTTTTTTATTTGTAGATCAATCTACATGAAGCTCGATTTTGCCCCAACGTCGCTTCCATCATCATACGAGGACGAACCCGACGTATAGCCGAGACGTTTACGACGCCTGTTCTTCATCCACACATACACGATGAACAACACGCCCCCTATCAGCAACAGCGTGAAGAACAACGTTCCCCATTGGAATGTGCCGGGATAGATCGCCGTTGTTCCGTCGGGATTCATTGCCGTGTACGGACGGGAGTAATAATAGGCCGGGTGGAACGGCATGCTCCAATACCATGGGATAGCTCCCATCATATAGCCCATCATAAATCCGTCACCCATACCGCCGTAGCGGTTAACGGTGTAGTTGGTTGTGCCCGCTGCACCGGGAACTGCCTGACGTGTGGAGGCGCGTGGTGTGCCGTAGCGACTTGTATAGTCACTAGACGAACCCATGCGAGAGCCACCAAAAGAATTGCGTTGTGTAGGAGCATTGCCGTAGCGGCTTGTGGAACCGCTACCTGAGCGGGGAGCCGTTGAAGGTCGAGATGGGGCCGATCTGCGCGAACCACCGAACGATCCGCCACCTCGCGGACTGGAAAAGCTCCTGCTTCCACCTCGGC
>DATGWS010000301.1:0-5569 GCA_035299365.1 Candidatus Didemnitutus sp. | reverse complement strand
ACCGGCACCCCCTCTCTAGCGAAGCGTGAGAGAGGGGGCAGGGGGGTGAGTTTTTGCCAGTCGGCGTGCCTCGATCCTCCCTTCGGCAGGACATGCTCCGCTCGGCATGACGTCGTGCCTCGACTCCGCTCGGCATGACGTACTTTTGTAGGTCATAACGTCATAACCGTCATAACTGCATAACAATGCGTAAAACTCAAACAATTCGTGTTCTTGGTTTCCCAATCGATCTTGGTGCCGACCGCCGTGGGGTTGACATGGGGCCCTCTGCTCTGCGTATTGCCGATGTGGATCTCAAACTGGAAGAGCTGGGCTATACGGTGGTGGATGAGGGGGATATCCCTATCCGTAACATCGAGGTACAAGAACTGCAGGACGCTAAGCTGAAGTACTTGCCGGAGGTGACGGCGATGAGCTCAGTGCTTGCCTCGCGCGTAAAGGGGATTCTCGATGACGGACATTTCCCTCTGATCTTCGGTGGTGACCACTCGATGTCGGTTGGTTCTGTTGCAGGCATCGCCTCCCACTGCAAAGAACAGGGAAAAACGCTGGGTGTTATCTGGATTGATGCCCATGCGGATATGAATACGGCGGAAACAACACCAAGCGGAAATATCCACGGAATGCCCCTTGCCGTAGCTATGGGATATGGTCACCCTTCGCTTCTTGGGATAGGGGGCGAGTTCACAAAATTGGATCCGCGCAATCTTGCCATAATCGGACTCCGCAGTATCGACCCGGGAGAGCGTGAACTGATCAAGGACCTGGGAGTGGCGGCGTTTACGATGTTTGATGTGGACCGACTGGGCATGTACGAGATTGCCTCGCGTGTACTGGAGGATATGGGTCGGAGCGTGGATCACCTGCACATCTCCTTCGATGTGGATGGCGTAGATCCGTCCGTTGCCCCTGGTGTTGGTACTCCCGTGGCAGGGGGCTTAACGATGCGCGAAGCTCACGTCTTTATGGAAATGATCTCCCAAGTAGATGCCTATGCATCTCTGGAAGTGGCGGAGGTGAATCCTATACTTGACGATAGGAATAAAACCGCTGAGTTCGCCGCAGAGATCATTGCCTCTTCCATGGGAAAAAGGATTCTCTAACCGCGTGCGCACTTCCCTTGCTGTAATCCTCCTCTGCTGCTGCACTGCCACATCATCGGCTGCAGACGGTTCTGTTATTGGTGCCACACGTCCGGTACATACGGGGAACCTTAAACCCGTCCGCGCAGAACTTTCTGCAATGTGGACGTTTGGTATTGATGCCGATGAGTTCTTCAAGGACTATCAACTGGTGTTAGGGGGCAAGTCCAGCGGTTTTAATGCACCCATGGGATTTAGTGCGTCGCTCTCCACCTACCAACTCGGTAATGCGAGTATTGGCGTTATGGCAGGGTACTATAAGGCCGTGGTTCGAGAGAATTACAACTACGATCCGCTGATCATCGATACGTCCTTTGCGCCCCCTCAAAACATCACACAAGACATCAGCCTTACGTGTCTGCCGGCAATGCTTACCATAGACTATTATCCGTACAACAGACAGTTCACGGGTTTTGTTGGTGCGGGCGTGGGTCTGGGGGCTGCAACGTTCCGTTGGACAGAAACCATCACGTCATCGCAGTCCATTGGTGCCAGACTCGGTGGTGAACGTTATAATGAAACGCACCTCGTACCGGCTGTGATGCTCCGCGCCGGCGTCTCCCTTGGACTGGATGATGAACTCGGCGCAAATATCCGCGCTGCCATAACGATGGAAGGGGGCTACCTCTACATGCCCCTTACCGCCCCTCTTTTCGCAAAAACTGCCGATTCATTCGTGGCCCAAACCCCAGAGCGTTTACAGGGTATGTATAAAATTCAGTCGGGCGGACTCCAACTCCGTATAGGATTTGTGCTCTTTATACGTCCCCCCGCTAAGACCGTGGGAAACTCGTAAGAATGTTCCTTTGCGAGGAACAGATTCCTTCCTACATTTCACACTGGTAAACGCCGAAGCACTTTAACCTTTCATTGAAAAAGGAGATCATCGTGGATATCCATATCACCACCCGCCATTGCACCCTTTCCGATACCGAACACCAAGCCGCCGTTGACGCCGCAAAACACTTCGAAAAATTCCACAACTCCATCATCCGCGTCGATGCCATTGTTGATGAAGGCCCCCTCACCAAATCCTGCGAATACACTGTGAAGATCAATGGCCAACTCATCGTTGCCAAAGAATCCGCCCCGGAATTCACCAAGGCCATTCACGACGCAGCACAGAAGATCCAACGCCAACTGACGAAGATTCATGATAAGCAGACGAGCCACTGAGCCCGACGCAATAGCACGCTATCGAGCGACTCGTAGCTCAGCAAGACTTAAGTCAACAGCGCGCAGGACATGAGCAATGTGTTCATCCGTCAGCGCATTGCTGACGAACCACGTCTCAAATGCCGATGGAGGCAGCATTACTCCGTGGTTGAGCATCGAGTGAAAGAATCTAGAGTACGTCGTTGTATCAGCGGCCATTGCAGTGTCAAGGTCGACTACACGATCCACACCAAAGAAGATGCTGAGCATGGAGCCGCATTGGTTCACGCAGGCCTTGTTGTTGTGAGCATCGCATAGTTGACGAATCTGTTCGGCTAAGTACGCACAACTAGCGTTGATTCGTTCGTAAATCGTACGATCTTGATCCAGTATAGAAAGAGTCGCTAACCCACAGGTTACAGCCAGTGGATTGCCCGATAAGGTGCCAGCCTGATACACCGGACCGAGGGGGGCAAACATATCCATTATAGATGCCCGGGCCGCAACAGCGCCAATGGGCATGCCGCCGCCAATCACCTTGCCGAATGTAACTATGTCAGCAGTTATACCGAACATATCTTGGGCACCGCCAATTGCAAGGCGGAAACCAGTCATCACCTCATCAAAAATGAGTAACGTTCCACTTGTTGTGCACGCCTTGCGTATTGCTGCCAGATACCCGTCAACCGGCGGGATGCAGCCCATGTTTCCAGCAACTGGTTCGAGGATCACGGCAGCAACATCCCCCTTTGCGATGGCGTCTACGATGGCCTCGGCATCGTTATACGGCACTACCGTCGTGTCGTGTGCAGCACCCAGGGTTACGCCGGCAGAAGTTGGCGTACCCATGCTAAGCAAACCACTCCCTGCTGCTACAAGAAATGCATCGGCATGGCCATGATAACAACCAGCGGCTTTGATGATGCGACTCCGCCCAGTCATCCCTCGAGCAAGCCGCACGGCCGACATACAGGCCTCAGTGCCTGAGCTAGTAAGGCGTACACGTTCAATACCTGGCACAAGGCAGGTAATCAATTGTGCAAGTTCTACCTCCAACGAGGTCGGTGCGCCATAAGAAATTCCTCGATCGAGTTGCTCATGCAGGCAATGGCGCACACGTGCTTCACCATGACCAAGGATCATTGGTCCCCAACTATTCAATAGGTCGATGTAAGTGTTACCGTCGACATCTGTGAGGATGTCTCCATGTGCTTGTTCAATGAAACGGGGTGTTCCTCCAACACTTGCAAAGGAGCGAACTGGCGAGTTCACTCCTCCAGGAATATGTACCTTCGCCTCATTGAACAGAGCCACTGATCGTTCAAGTTTCATCGTATGAGCCCTTTTTCAAGTAGTGTCTCTGCGAAGTAAGTGACGATGATGTCTGCACCGGCACGCCGTATCGCAGTTGTAGCCTCAAGAACTGCCGTGTGGAAGTCGAACATCCCACGTGCAGAACCATCAAGAATCATGGATGCTTCCCCAGAGACATGGTAGGCAGCAATAGGCCGATCAGACATAACTGATAACCGGTGGATCACGTCGAGGTACCACATCGCAGGCTTGACCATAACGATGTCTGCACCTTCATCCAGATCCAGCATTAACTCTCGCTCTGCCTCGCGAACATTGGATGGATCCATTTGATAAGCTCGCTTGTCGCCAAATAAAGGAGCACTATCGAGGATCGTACGGAACGGGCCATACAAGCACGAAGCATACTTAGCCGTGTATGACATCACTGCGGTATCGACGTGTCGATGCTCATCCAGCAAGGAACGTATCGAAGCAACCCGGCCATCCATCATGTCGGAAGGCGCAACAACATGTGCGCCTGCCTCGGCATGCATAAGTGCCATGCGCGAAAGCAAGTCAACTGTTGCATCGTTAACCACGTGTCCATTCACAACAATCCCGTCATGTCCGTGTGTGGTGTACGGATCAAGAGCAACGTCGGTCATCACAACAAGATTGGGATATGTTGCTCGCAAGAACCGGATCGAACGCGGAACAATACCATCGGGCACCATTGCATGTGTACCGCACGTAGTTTTGTGTTTTGGATCGATCTTCCCGAAGACCAACACGCTAGAAAGCCCCCTCTCCAAAAGCGGCTCTAGGTAGGGGGCAATCATATCAACGGACAGTATGTGGACCATAGGGAGTCCGTCCACTTTTACATCAATGCCAGTGCCGTCCTGCACAAAGAGTGGCAGGACGAGATGTGACGGATGCAATTCTGTTTCTCGAACCAGTGCGCGGAGTGTGGCAGTTGTGCGTAACCGGCGTGGACGCTGAGTGCAGTTCATGTGTAGTTTTTCACAGTGTCTA
This sequence comes from Candidatus Didemnitutus sp., assembly GCA_035299365.1. Lineage (GTDB taxonomy): Bacteria > Bacteroidota > Ignavibacteria > Kapaibacteriales > Kapaibacteriaceae > UBA10438. The sequence goes on along the minus strand of DATGWS010000301.1, from coordinate 941 downwards.
TGAATACTCGTGCAGCATCAACGGGTGTCGTGGGCAAGATGCCATGGCCAAGGTTAATGATGGTGCGTTGCACACCAAGATCATGGATCAACTGTATGGTCGTTTTGCGAATTGTATCATGGTCTGCAAACAGCATTACCGGATCCAGATTCCCTTGTAATGTGTGGGAGGGCACAAGCATGCGTGCCTGTGCTGCTTCAATGGACCAGTCTAGTCCTACGGCCACTGAACCTAATGAAGCTATGTTGTCGATACCAACATGAGCACCGCGCGCATAGACGATCAAAGGTATATCAGCAAGCGAACTAACGATACGCGTCCACAGCGGCATCATCCACGTTTGGTACATGGACGGACTCAGTGCTGCAGCCCACGAATCAAAAACTTGAACGGCACTTGCTCCAGCTTGGTGCTGCATGCGAAGGTAGTCTATGGTTTGGTCTGTGATCAAATCTAGCAGACGGCTAGCCGCCTGTGGTTGTTCGAGCAGGAATCGCTTGGCTAGTTCCCAATCTTTACTACCTTTTCCTTCAACCATGTAGCAAAGTATTGTCCATGGTGCACCTGCAAATCCTATCACAGGCACGGAATCGGATAGTTCGCTTCGTGTGAGGCGTATTGCGTCGGAAACATATCCAAGAGACTCCGCGGCGGGTAACCGCACAAGCTGTTCTACATCATGCATCGTTCGAATTGGGTGGGGGAGTCGCGGCCCAGCACCGGCCTCCATTGTTACAGGACATCCCAATGCATCAGGAACCACGAGGATGTCGCTGAAGATAATGGCAGCATCCACACCTAGAACGTCAACTGGCATGCGAGATATCTGCGACGCCAGTTCGGGTGTGCGAATCCGCGTGAAGAAGGGATAACGTTCCTGCAACTCGCGGTATTTGGGAAGAAATCGTCCAGCCTGTCGCATAATCCACACTGGAGGCCGT
>DATGWS010000300.1:0-14839 GCA_035299365.1 Candidatus Didemnitutus sp. | reverse complement strand
GGTCATGTCGGCCACGTTGCGCTCTCTTGATCTGCCAAGAATATTACCCGACGCGGGATTGGTTTCCAGCATGGGACGGTCGTTCCCGGTAGACATAGAGTGGATGCGGAGTCCGAGCGAGAAGCAGATCCACGAGCTCATGTCGGCTGCTATCCGCGACGCAATTCACAATAACGAAGGCGACGTTTTGTGTTTCCTCCCGGGTCAGGCAGAGATCCGTCGCACCCACGATCTTCTCCAAAAAGATCCCGTCAGGCTCGACGGTGCAGAACTCCATATCCTCCACGGCGAACTCAGCGGTGAACAACAGGATGCCATCCTTCGACCGAACGCGGCTACACGTCGCATCATACTCTCAACAGCCATCGCCGAAACCTCCATCACCATCGATGGTGTCCGCACAGTAATCGATGGAGGAAGGTCCAGGGAGCCCCGTTTCGACCCTCGATCCGGTATGTCCCACCTAACAACAGTTCCTGTCTCCAAGGATGCCGCAGAACAACGCAGGGGGCGAGCAGGACGTACAGCACCCGGACATTGCATGAGATTATGGACGGAGCAAGAGCACAATCAACTCCCGGAGCGCAGAACGCCGGAGATCCTTGTTGCTGACTGCGCGCCGATGATGTTGGAGATCGCTGCCTTCGGTGCATCCATCGATGAACTACCATGGCTAGACGTTCCGCCGCCGGGTCACATCGCTCATGCGCGTGAGCTGCTGCAGGAGCTCAACGCCATCGATGCGAACAACGCGATCACACCGCACGGTCGGGCACTCCTCAAGTACGGCGTGCACCCACGCGTGGCGCACATGCTCGTGCGCTCTCGTGCGCTGGGCATCAGCGCTCACACGGCGGCAGACGTTGCCGCGCTCGTCGGCGAGCGCGACGTGCTGCGCGGCGCCCGCGATGCAGACCTACAGCGCAGGCTGGACGCGCTCAACGGAGACCGCGACCCGGAGGCAGACCGCGGAGCGCTGGACGCGGCGCGCAAGCGCAGCCGCGCTCTCGACTCCGCGCGAGCTGACGGCAAGGCTCTCAACTCCGCTCGAGCTGACGCCGTTGGCGTGTTGCTTGCGCTTGCCTATCCGGATCGCATTGCGCGGCGCAAGAGTGACGGGCGATACATCATGCGCAACGGACGCACGGCTAAGCTCAATGCGGGCGACATGCTCAGTAAACAGGAGTGGCTTGCCGTTGGTGATCTCGATGGATCAGGCACAGAACCACGTATCGCTATAGCTGCACCCATTGAAATGCCGTCGGTACTCTCAGTCTTTGCAGATGATATCCACCCGCGCGCAGAAGCCGGCTGGAATGACCGCGATGGTAGGATCGTGGCGCGCACAGTTCGGATGTTGGGTGCCATCGTTGTGGACACACAACAGAATGCTGCAGTGAATGCTGATGAGCTTGCCGATGCGTTTGCACGAGTGATTGCCGAACGCGGACTTCGTGATCTGCCGTGGACTGATGCAGCAGAGCGGTTCAGAGGACGGGTGATGTTTGCTCGACACTTCGGCGCAACGGACCTTCCCGATCTGTCCAATGAAGTTCTTGCCTCCACAGTTGGAGATTGGTTAGCCCCTTCCCTTCGCGGGAAACGAACGTTGTCCGACCTACAGAAATTGGATCTGGCAACGTTACTACACAACAGTCTCACCTACGAACAGCAACGTAAGGTTGATACTGTTGCTCCCCCACTCTACAAACCTCCAAAGGGGCGAGAGGTGGATATTGACTATTCCGATCCGGAGCGACCTACCGTATCTGTTCGACTCCAGTTCATGTTCGGAGTAAAACGTACGCCCACAGTGGCAATGGGCAACGTTCCGCTCACAATAGAGTTGTTATCTCCGGCGGACCGTCCAATTCAAGTAACCAAGGACTTGGCAGGATTTTGGCAGGGATCGTATGCCCATGTCCGGAAGGAAATGAAGGGGCGATATCCAAAACACAACTGGCCGGAACATCCATAGCACCTCAGTCAGTAGATTGCACAACTTCTAGCACATCATCACCACTCAACGTATGCGCATTCTCCTCCTTGTTTTTTTAGCAGCAACCACGCTAAGTGTTGCTCAACGTCCATGGGTCCTTCAGTCGCGAACCAATAGTGGTCCTGCCGGAAAACTCCATATTGTCAACAACGGCCTCGTGTTCTACGATTCTGTTGCCTTGCGTTCCTTCGATCATGGGGCTACATGGGAACCCATCTCAACGCTCATCGGAACTGTCTGTGCGATGAGTGACTTCACGAGTGGTATCGCCGTGGCTGTAACATATGACGCTACAACCAACATGGCGCGGTGTTCATTCTCATCGAGCGGTGCTACGTGGACGCAGTTCGACTCGCTCACCATCACGCAACGTCCGATCAAGATCGCTTCCATCGGCGAAACCTGGTACCTGGCAACATCTGGACCAAAGATCTATGTCTTCAGTGATAAACTCGATTCCGTGAGTCTCCCGGGCAACGCAACAACGATCGACGTAGTAGCACGCGGCACCGATCTCATCGCAAGCACAAGTGCCGGTATACGCACATCGGGAGATGGCGGGAAGACATGGTCAAGCATCAACGTTGACGGACTCGGAGTTCTTCATGTTGCCAATGGAACTGTGTATGCAACAAGTGTGAGCGGTGTGAAGAAGATCGATGTGGAAGCAAAACGCGTGGACGATGTTGGGTCATGGAACATTCCGGAAGCGCCCCCTCTCTCGCTCGATATCGACTCGTATCAAGGCGGGATCTATACGATAACCAAGGGTGCTTCGTATCAGATGTATAGACTTGATGGTGATACTGTATGGACGGAACTCGCCTACCCATTGCCCGGCACCAAGGCAACGGTCACAGCGTCCGTGATGACCATCGACGCCGGGTTTGTAATCCTCAGCCATCAACTCACAGAAGGCTTCACCGATTCCGCCGGCGTATACTCCTACGACCTCAACGACTTCACATCTGTTGACGAAGATCAGAGTACGGGGCTTTCCATACGTGTACAAGAGAATGCTGTCCAATTCACAAGCGAACACAATGGCCCAGCACAGGTGACGTTTGTTGACGTGCTAGGTCGGGTTGTGCACCAACAATTGGTGTCAGACATCTCTTCCGCAAACATCACACTGCCATCCCTTCCTTCCGGCTTTGTTGGTGTGGTAGTCCGTTTTGACAACGGCACTGCAATGAGAAGACATTTCCTGCATTGAAATGACAATGATTGAACGATCCGTGTACACAACAATTCTCGTATTTCTTGCATCTGTTTCGATCTGCTTCGCGCAACCGAACTGGATGTTGACGTCGCGCGCCAGTGCTGGACCGAGAAGTCAAATGCAATCAGAGTTGCGTGGACTTTATATGTTCGACACTGTAGCCATGATATCCGTTGACCGCGGCCAAACGTGGGAACGCGTGCCTAATCTGGTGGGAAGAGTTTGCGCTATTGAAGAGTATGGAAACGGTGTTTCCGTAGCAGTGACCCGCGATGAGTCCGGTGGCCTCGTCAGAATCTATGGATCGCCGAATCCGGCATCTTGGAATCTTGTGGATTCGCTTTCAATTTCGAGTACACCATTCCAGATTGCCACGATAGAATATGACCTGTTTTTAGCTGTATATGCATCGGATAGCTCTACTTCCAAGATCTTCAAGTTCTCAACAAAGGCGGATTCCATATCTCTCAATGAATCGATGTTTCATAGTCTAGTGGCTCAAGGAACAGACCTCTATGCAGCAACAGACTCTAACGTTCTCGTTTCACATGATCGTGGTACCTCGTGGGAGAGAATTTCAACTCCACGTGGTGGCAGACTTCATGTCACTTACGACCATGTCTATCTTGTTGGCTGGTTGGGTGTTCAGAGATTGGACAAGAGCACGAACAGCTTTTCTGAAGTTGGGAAATGGACTCTACCGCTTGAGGAACGAGCCTGCTCTGACTTTGATGAATATCAAGGAGTGTTATACGTGCTGACGACAGATAGCGAAAGCACTAGACACTTGTTTCGTTTGTCAAGCGATTCAGTGTGGACGCAAGTTGGGAACACTCTGCCACAAGGAGTGACTACCGTCTCAACCTCCCTCATGACGATCCATGATGGGCGGGCTTTTGTTCACCACAACATTTTTTCCGGCTTCACCGATTCCGCAGGTGTCTACTCCTACGATCTCAACGACTTCACATCTGTTGAAGAAGATCTGAGCACGGGGCTTTCCATACGTGTCCAAGAGAACACTGTCCACATCACAAGTGATCACAATGGCCCGGCACACGTGACGATCATTGATGTGCTTGGTCGCGTCATAAGCGAGCAACACATCCCGAACGTTTCCGATGCAGCCATCTCACTGCCGTCGCAGCCATCAGGGTTCTTCGGCGTAGTGGTCCGCTTTGACAACGGCACCGTCCGCAGAGGACACATCCTCTACTGAGAACCATCGATGGCACGTAACCCGGCAGTACAAGTACAGAAGCGCGTGATGACGCGCAAACGGATCTTTATCATCGGTGGCATGACGCTTGCCGTGGTGGCCTTTGTGCTGTTCTCTCCGTATGGCGTGTTAACCCGACTCCAATTGACCGGTGAAGTATCGAGTCTTGAAGTAACAACGACGCGTATGAAGGGTGTGGAGGATTCCTTGCGGACTGCAGTGAAGAGACTCCATACAGACAGCACGGAGATCGAACGTCTAGCGCGAGAACGGTACGGCTATGTTCGGCCTGGCGAAGAAGTATTCATCATCAAACGCGATTCAACAGAGTGAAGTCCACCGTTCTCTTCGCCATTCTTCTCTGTTGCGTTTCGTGTTCCACTCCGAGGACGTCCATGATTCGCCCCTTTTCAGCCGATGGAGCCGCTCAACCGATCGGTCCGTATTCCCACGGCGTAGTATGTTCCGGCTCAATGATGTTTTTGAGCGGACAGATTCCGTTGCGTGCAGACGGCACCATGCTCGAAGGCACCATTGAGGAACAGACCCGACAGATCTTTGCAAACATTCGCACCATCCTCTCTTCTCAGGGGGCTTCCCTAACGGATATTGTCAAGACAACGGTCTTCCTGAAAAACATGAATGACTTTGCGGCAATGAACGCAGTGTACGCCGACGAAATGGGTGAGCACCGTCCGGCTCGCAGTGCCGTTGAAGTAGCACGTCTGCCAAAGGACGCACAGGTAGAGATCGAGGTTATCGCATGCGTTCAGTGAGCATCCTGCTCATGTGGTTCGTTGTGTCCACTGCGGCCTACTCCGCGGCCGATACAACCGTGGTCATGACGAAGAGCCCATCAACGGCCGTGCTCTACTCACTCCTCCTCCCAGGGCTGGGTCAGGTCTACACCGAAGAGTATTGGAAGGTGCCCCTTTTTACGGGCACCGCAGCTATCGCTGCATGGCAGTTTTTCAAGAACAATGCTGATTTCAACACCACTGCCGATCTGTATGATGAGGCTCTTGCCTCCGGTGCAGATCCGAATGTTACGTCTCTTTTACTCCGTCAGCGCGAAGCCTACCGCGACAACCGCGACCTGGCCGGCGTGGTCTTCCTCGTTACCTATGGCCTTGCAGCAGTAGACGCCTACGTTGGCGCCCACCTCTTCGACTTCGACGTTAGTGATGACGTTAGTATGAACCTAGGCCCGAATCAAACGCAGATAATGGCACTCGCAGTTAGCTACCACTTCTAGTTACTCAGTTACTAGTTACCAGTTACGAGTTACTAGTTACCCCATCGCATTGATTACCAATTGGTATTGTACCCTAGACTATGACTGAGTCTTGGGTAACTCGTAACTGAGTAACTAGTAACTGGTAACTGAGTAACTAGTAACTGGTAACTCGTAACTGAGTAACTAGTAACTCTGTAACTTTGCCCCATGCGCCTTCTCCTCCCTGCTCTCCTGCTGGTCACGATCGGTGTCCATGGTCAGACGTATAAAGAATCGCTCGGACTTCGTCTCAACGGAGGCGTGATCTTCAACAGTCACAGTGGAAATATTCACGAAACGGCGCAGATCATCGATTGTGGCGAACTCACATCGGGCAGTGGCATTGGTCCGGCATTTTCGCTGGGGTTAGAGTTTCCATTCGCCCCCTCCATCGGACTTGGTGTAGAGTTGGGCTATGCAAACCGAAGTGGTACGTTTACGCGTGTTAATGAGTATCCGATGCGAGATTCATTAACAGGCAATGACGTAACGATGCTTACGGATTATGATTTTGAAGCAACACTCCATTACGTAGAGATCTGTCCGAGTATCATTATTCCAATCATTGGCTCATTTGACAGGCGCACGCTTGGCTTCAGTATTGGTCCACGTATTGCACTACCGGTCGCAAAAAGTTATGTGCAGCGGGAAACTGTGACATCACCAAGCAATGCTGTGTTCATCGTGGACGGACAACGCACGCAGCAACGTGTTCTTAGCGAGGGCGAGCTCATCTCTCCCTCATCAATGTTGTTAGGCGCCTCAGCCGGAATCGAATCGTTCATTCCCATTGGCGAACACGTTGCCTTGGTTCCGCGCATCAGCGCCGATTACTTCTTCACCAACGTTGTCACCGATGCCGAATGGAAGATGTTGGGCGTACGTGCAGAGATCGGCATTCGGTGGTCTACGGGAACAACCACGCAGCCCCCTCCTTCTCCACCTCCAACCACAGAAGTAGCTCCGATCATGCCTGCACCACCACGCATAACATTGCAGCTGTTTGGGTTCACAGGAGAGGTTGTAACGGGCAATGAACTTCGCGCATCAACACCAATCGTTAACGCTGTGTTCTTCGATAGCGCATCATCCACCGTACCACCACTTTATCGCAAACAACGCGAGAGCACTACCTTCAATACCGACCCAGTAGAAGCCCACAGTTGGTTGCTTCTGCGCATAGCAAGTATTGTAGAAGCCAATCCAAATGCACGCATCATTTTGGAAGGGGCTTCTGGTGGACCCACCACTGAACAAGACGGTATTGCACTCGCACAACGTCGCGCCGAATCCGTGCGTTCAGTCCTTGTAGACCTTGGTGTGCCGAGTTCCATTATCAGCATCAAGAGTTCGTTGATGCCACGTGTACCCTCGAACAGTGAGTTTGCCGGAGGTCGCGCTGAGAACCGTCGCGTAGACATCATAGTCCAAAACGCACCGCTCCAACGTTGGGTTTCTGCTGAAGAGTTTGCCATTGCTCAAGGCACCATTAACGTTCGCGCCATATTCTCCGGGGGAGCACCTGATGCGCAACCACAGAATATGGTCCTCACCGTGAATGGCAAAGATTCCGTTGTGATGACATCGTCAATCGAGAATGGACTCCGCTTTGATATGCCCATCTCAACAACACTGTCAACCCTCCCCGTTACGGTAATGGCTTCTGCAGGGGGCGCTATTTCTCAACGCGATACCGTACTCGATGTAACCAAGCTTCAGCGCAGATCCATCGCCATGCAAACGGATAAGTTCGACGCCGTCCTTCGTTTTGACTACAATAGCGCAGAACTGGGCGAGAACGAGAAAAGCCTCCTCCGTCAACTCGCAGAAGTAGCTCCGGAGAACAGCACCATCGTTATCGAAGGCAGCGCCGACGTCCTCGGCAGTGAAGACCGCAATCGCATTCTCTCCGAACAACGCGGATCCAACACCGAACAGTTCATGCGTTCCGTTGCAAACAAGAACCTGAACTTCAAGACCTCAACCCGCACCGATAAATACAGCGACGATACTCCGCAAGGACGGTTCCTGAATCGGAGCATTCATGTGCTTATCGAGCCCGCTAGGTGACCTGCTTAGGCGACCTATACAGGTGACCTATACAGGTGACCTATACAGGTCGCCTAGCCAGGTCACCTAAACAGGTCACTTATGCATCTGCCATACGCTTGCCCCCTGCCATCTTCACGATCTCATCATCATAATGGTCGGCGATGACGGCAACTGAGGTGACGGCTGCTTCCAGTTCGCTGGCGTCGAGCTTGGAGCCCGGGAGAGAGTAGGTGTAGATGATCGTGTCATCAAAGAGAAGACCGAAGGCACCGAAGTGGAGTTCGGCGTTCTTACGAAGGAGCCACTTAAGAAGATCGGGTGTAATGATGGCACTGGATACAACCTGGGCCATGATTTCTACCATGGTGTCGGTTTCCGTATAGCGGCGTACCACAACGCCTACGCTAGAGGAGCCGTAGGAAAGGGCATAGGATCCATCGCTGAAGTCCACCGTTTGCGGGAAGCGTTCTTTGAGGATGGCGGCCACGTTTGCGCGAGTAGATTCGATTATAGCGTCGGGGGTCATTGTGCTTCTCCCTGCTTATCAGAATTGGCTTCCGGGAGGAGCCCCATTTCCTTTTTCAGAGCAAGGAGGTCGGCGTCTACCTGACCGCTTGTGGAGAGCTGTTTGAATTGTTGATCGAGATCGGTGTTTTCGCCGGCGAGCTGTTCAAAAGCAACGGCTTCTGATTCGAGCTTTTCGATCTTGCCTTCGAACTTGTCGAACTTGGAAAAGGCATCGCTTCCTACACCGGAGAATGACTGAGCGATCTGCTTCTGTGCCTTTGCCGCTTGGGAACGGGCGATGAGGGTGCTTTGGCGCGACCGCGCTTCATCGAGCTTATGTTTCAGAGCAGTGAGTTGCTCGCGCATCTTGACCGACGTGGCAGTTGCTTGTTCAAAGATCGGCCCGAGGTCGGCCGCGTTCTTATCAGCCGTTGCCTTCTTCTCCAATGCTGCCTTTGCAAGATCTTCCCTATTTGCCTGCAACGCCTGCATTGCCTTTTGATGCCAATCTGCACTTAGGGCTCGTTCCTTGGCGATCTTCCGTTCCAATCCCTTTTCGTTTGCGATTGCATTGGCAACAGCAAGCGTGGTCTTGTTAACGGATTCCTCCATCTCAAGAACCATCTGCTTCAGCATTTTTTCCGGGTCTTCCGCATTGTCAAGCGCATCGTTCACGTTGGACTTGAAAATGTCGGAGATTCGGTTGAAGATTCCCATGTAGCTCACCTTTCGAATTTATCCTGCCAATTTACGCAGTATGTCAGTTACGTATCCTCGAGGAATTGGTTTCAGGGCTACGAGTAACTGAGTAACTCCGTAACTGCGTAACTCCGTAACTTCTCCCCATGCTTCCTTCAGATTCTATCGAACGTGTGGTTGAGCTGTTTTCATCGCTCCCCACGATTGGAAAAAAGACTGCCCGGCGCCTCGCCTTCCACGTCCTACGTCAGCCTGCGGAACAGGTAGAGCAGTTTGCACGTGCCTTGGTGGAGATGCGGACCCATGTACGCGAATGTTCAGTTTGCCATACATTCACTGACACCGAAGTGTGCGGGATCTGCGCGTCGGCCAAGCGAGATCCATCCACGATCTGTGTAGTTGAACAACCGTCAGACGTAATGGCGATTGAGCGGACAGGAGATTTTAAGGGGCGATACCATGTTTTACACGGAGCCCTAAGCCCCCTGGATGGAATCGGTCCGGAGGATATCAGATTACGAGAACTTATTGCTCGGCTCGGTACCGATGTTCAGGAAGTGATCCTTGCGCTCAACCCCAACGTTGAGGGTGAGGTAACAACACAGTACATTGCAAAAATGGCATCTCCACTTGGGCTGAGGCTGACGCGGATAGCGCGTGGTGTTCCGATGGGATCGGATCTAGAATTTGCAGATGATGCCACACTTGCACGGGCATTTGAGGGGCGGGTTCCGGTATGACGCCGGAGTGGTATGCGTCGTGGTTTGAGTCGCCCTGGTACATGCGCCTCTACCGTCACCGCACAGAAGAAGAGGCCCGCGAAGCAGTTGATCTTGTCCAGCGTTTGGCAGGTGTCCCACACGGAAGCAAGGTCCTCGATCTCTGCTGTGGGTATGGCAGGCACGCTCTTGCCCTTGCAGAACATGGATATCAGGTAACGGGGCTTGATAACTCCCACTATCTCATCGACAGAGCGCGAGAACTGTATCCGCATGAGAATGTGACGTACGTTGTAGGAGACATGCGAGGTCCGTTCCCGATGGGTCCCTTTCATGCCATCGCCAACTTCTTCACAAGTTTTGGATACTTTGACACCCATGAACAGAACACGTCGGTCCTGCGAGCCATACGAGCCAACCTTGTAGATGGCGGTGTGTTTGTGATGGACTTTCTCAATGCAAAACTTCTGCGGTCAACCCTTGTTGCCGAGAGTATGGGGCTCCTTGATGACGTGACCGTGCTGCAAGAACGATGGATCGATGAGCCGTTTGTGCGCAAACGTATTACGATCAGTAATCCATGCTCCTATGAGCAAGAGTTTGAAGAACGTGTGTGGCTGTACGACAAGGATATGTTGGTAGACATGTGCATCGAGGCCGGACTTCGCGTGAGATCCATCCACGGCTGGTATGACGGAGCTGCATTCAACGAAGCAACATCATCTCGGTGCATCATCGTAGCCGAAGCCATATGAGATTGCTCGTGTGCATTGCCATCATCCTTTCCTCGTGTGCAACGCGCACGCCAGAGGAGCCAACCGGTAATAGAGGGACATATGAGCCCCCTACCAGTCCAAGTATTGTTATCGAGAACTTTCAATATGCCGTGATCGAAAAGAACACACAGAACTTCATGTTGTGTCTAGCCGATCAATCGCGCAGCAGATATCCCTATGTTTTTGAGCCATCCGCCGAGGCCGGTGCACGCTTCCAGGCCGTGTTTGCATCGTGGACGGTAACGAAGGAACAACAAGCATTTTTATCGATGATCGCCAGGCTCCCATCAGATCAGAATCTTGGTCTGTTTTTCTATAACAGTAACATCGCCTTTCCATCACCCGACTCAACGGTATGGGTGAGCGACTACACCCTCACTGCCCAACTCGGCATTGCGAGTTTGCCAACCGTTTTCAACGGAACCATGGTGTTGAGTATCACACCAGAAGTAAGCGGACTGTGGAGCATATCACGATGGAGTGATGTAAAAAGACCCACAGACACGGTTGAATCCACGTGGTCGTTATTGAAGGCCCAGCTGAGTAACTAGTGGGCCACCATTAATGCGAGACAATGACCTTCTGCGCGTGCGTTGATTGAGCATTCTTTATCACAAGCAGGTATAACCCTTGCGATACTCCAGTTAGGTCAAGTGTCACCTGGTCTTGCTCAGGGCCTGAACCGAATCTTGGGAGATTGCGAGAATAGTCTCTGACGAGCTCCCCATTGACTGTCCATAGCTCTAGCCTAACTGTGCTCCTATCTGCCGTAGCAAATTTGCCGAGCTGTGCAGTTATGGCAGTGCTGGCAGGATTAGGGCTAACGGATGCAACATAGTAATGGCCGATGTTTTGCTCAATGACGGATGTCGTTGTGTCCCGAGGAATGTAAGAAAGTAGGAATTTCACGCCATCTGTGTTGTTGTAGAACTCTACTGACCCGGCGGATTGCACGCGGATGAGATACGAGTCGACACTTGCTAGAGACAGCATTGTTAGGTCTACATTCGGTACATACTCAATGATCCTATTCCCGACTATCGAGACGTAGAAAGAAAAGTAGAACGCGTGCGCATACAAGCAAACTGTATCTCCGAACGTAGCGCCGCGCAAGACGCTCCAATATGCCGGCAATGTCCTGGGAAGCATCACGGATGTCGAATCCGAATCGCCGTTTGCATACAACCTCACCAACCATACCCTATCAACGGAATCCAACAGTCCCTTTGCATGATCAGTTCTGAATATTGTGACTATCGAGTCACGAATGCTAAGAAGTCCCAATGGCGAGGCATTTGTTGGTCTATAGAATCGACTACCGATTGTATCGCGCTGGTCTTGCACATCCGCAATTGCAATCTCCCACTTCGATGAGAAGACGAGAGTTTTACCTTCTGAATGAATTGAAACTGGGTAATTGCGGAGTCCTCTAACGACATGTTTCTTCCACGATATACCAGCATCGCGTGAAATGGCTACATGCGACCCAGAGTTCGGAAGAACAAAAATCGAATCTTCGATACATATAGGAGGTGCCTTTGAAAAGCCCGTTTCAAACAACTCAAGAGGGACACGAGCATACTTCGTTGTGCTCGTTTTGCGAAACACCCCTTGCCTCGTTACAAGTATCCCCACGCCATTTCTATTTTCTACATATGACTCAACGATCGTGTTAGTGTCAATGTTTACAGTGTCTAACACCTGGCTGTCATAGTAACCAACAACTCGAAGTTGCTCCCTTCTCTGGCTATTCTTTATCGTGTAGGTCTGAACTCCCCGGATTTCGCCATCATAAGACCCGAAAACTCTATAGTCTGTGAAAAGGCCTCGTCGGCTCGTGCTGTCTCCAACGTAGATACTACCGGATCTGGATACAGAGATTTCACCGTTCTCATATCGGCGCAGGACTGACGAGCCAAACATCGCAAAGTGCTCAATTGTATGAATGGTGTCATTAAGACCGTCAAGAGCAATCGTCGTGTCGCCTTCGATAATGCCAAAGACTCGTTTCCATTGCGAACCAAAGCTCTGAACACCCGAAAGGCAAACAATTGGGTTCCCATCCTGTAGTCCTCGGTACAACCCCAAGGCGAATTGCAGGAGGCCCGGTAGAATGTCGCGTGTTATTGTTGACTTATTCGTTCCCCGCAGGCGATACGTATACCGGTAGTCCGTTAGTATTTGCTGACCGCCCCCTAGGTCGATGGCTTTAAGGAAATTCACGCCGTTGATAAAGCTTACATCTCCATTAGCAATGACCACGAGATTTGTGTCAGTAACTGGAGATAGAATCACTGTATCTTCACGAACAACCATGGCATTGGCAGGTATGGCAAATGAGATTGGAGTCACCTGTCGATATGCGACATCCCCTGATGCCCAATGTATCTGCTCTACTGCCTCTCCGGTATAAGCGTATACTTTGTTCCTCGCATTTGAATACATACAACCGATGCCTCTTCTAACCCGCAACCACTCTGACAGTTCTGATGAGTGATATAGGTCTCCTCCAAAGGCAAGTCCCCACCAACCACTTGAGTCTGCACAAACCCACTGAAATCCAACGCCAGCTGGGAGTTCGAGGCTTTCAACCTTTCCATTCTCTAGGTCGATCCGATCACACTGACCGTTTGAGTAGAGTGCTAAAACCGAGCGATTCTCAAGATCCGCTACAAAGTCAACTGCTCTTGAATCGCTATTACCCACCAGCGGAAACGTACCCACGGTCTGAGAAGACAGTGGACACATTGCAGCCAGTACGGCCACAACGGCGTAGCACATAACGTCTATTCGGATTACTCTGCATAACATATCTGTATTCCTTACGAACTTGTGTTCAAGCATATGTATGCGCCGCCCCTTCCTCTAGATCCGGCGCTACCACACATGACAGTGGTATTCTGACAAATTGAAGAAATTTGCCTTTTATTCCGAGTAGAATTCCATAACGGAATTGCATATCACGATGGAGTGATGTAAAAAGACCCACAGACACCGTTGAATTCACGTGGTCGTTGCTGAAGGCCCAGTTGAGTAATAGAGGGGAATTCACTGTTCGCAATTCGCTGTTCGCTGTTCTCAGTTCCCTGTTCGCCTCATCTCACCCACCGTCCCCCTCTCACACGCTCCGCTCCTCGCAAAGCCTCGTCACAACGCTTGAGAGGGGGTGGTAGGACGTGTCATCTGCCACAACCGTCATTTCGTCATACCGTCATACCGTCATTTCGTCATACCGTCATACCGTCATATCGTCATTTCGTCATTTCGTCATTTCGTCATACCACTATACCGTAACCTGGGGCGAGGCGGGGCCTCGCCCCTACCGCGTATCTCCGTATATTTCCTACTCATCATTCGAAACACGGAGGCCCCTATGTCGCACGACGCAGCACACGACCACGTACACGAAGAAGATCACGTTGAGGACACCATTGCTACCAGGTTCTTGGGAATCACGGTTGGTATTCTTGCCATCGTTGGTGCCGTTGCACTTCAGAAAACAATGGGTTGGCATCCTGTTGTGGGCGGAGTGATTACGGGGCTCCTTGGAATGATCATGGGCGCACTTGGCACAAGCGTTCGCGGACCAATCCGTGCAGCAGTTCTGGGTTGGGCCGGAGGGATCTGCTTCTTTACGAGTATTGCAATGTTCTTCGGTCTGAGATTCTGGTGATGATGATCACATGATCGCACGTCTCACCATGATCAGTGCGTTCGTCTGCATTATCACATCATGCACGAACCCCTTTGCCCCTTCCATTGCTGTAGATGGAGATGCATCGGCGATCCTTGGTGACCAGAGAACGGTGGAAGGACTGTTTCAGAACTTCCGGTATTCATACGTCTTCAGAGATACTCTCACGTACGGTCGTTTACTCGATCGTACGTTTTCTTTTGTGTATCGGAATTACGATAAGGGAGTTGACGTCACGTGGGGTCGCGATGAAGACATGCTTGCAACGCACGGACTCTTCTATGCTGCGCAGCAGCTGGACCTGGTTTGGAATGACGTGGTGGTTGCAGAGGGAGACAGCCTTGCGCAGAGTATCTCCCGTGGATTCAACCTTACGATAACTCTCAGCCCTACGGATGTTATCCGCGCACAAGGCCGGGTGAACCTCAGAATAGAACGTCCCGCCACCGATGCCGTCTGGAAGATCGTGCGGTGGCGGGACGAATCAAACTACTTCTAGGTTATTTGCTCTTGGGCGGGAAGCTCTTCAGCGTTGCACCCACGATCTCGTGGATGATGGCCTGGCGTTCTTCCGGGTTGCGCGCTTGTTGAAGTGCACCGGAAGCTTGACCCTTCCATGCAAGCATCTTCTTCTTTGTGTCGAACATATCGATATGAAGTGTGCCTTCGGAATACC
>DATGWS010000299.1:0-7118 GCA_035299365.1 Candidatus Didemnitutus sp. | reverse complement strand
AGGGCCATGGTCGATTACGGCGTTGATCGTTGCGGAAGTCGTTCATCGGTGCGCTTCTCTAGAGCTACACGTTCGCTATTGGGTCGGGTATCCACTACAAACAGCTGTTCAAGCGTTGCAAAGTTCACTGCTGGCTCAACCACCACACGGCGGAAGAGTGAGTTCGATTCTTCTGACACCTGTGTTGCTCTGCCGATAACAATGTTGGCTGGGTACTTCTGACTATACGAAGACGTTAAGATCACATCTCCGGCCTGCACATCCAGTGATCGAGGCACGTTCTTTAACACCAAGAATGTTTCCCCTTCCCACTGGATAATTCCGTCAACGCGTGTGCGCTGCACCTTTGCACTCACTCGCGTATCCCGATTCAACAACAGCTGCAGCACGGCAAAGTGGGGCGATGTTCCAATAACGATCCCAACGAGTCCAGCATCTGTGATACAGCACATTCCCTCTTGCACACCATCCTCAACGCCCTTGTTGATCGTTGCATAGTTCCGCGATTGTGTGGTTGTTTTCCCGATAACGTCCGCTGCAATCAGATGATAATCCGTGTAGGCCGGAAGCTCAAGCATCTTGCGTAATGTGGCATTCTCTACCATCGACTGCCGAGACCGGGCAGACTCAACCGCAAGCTGAAGATTCAACTCGCGCAAGGCAAGATTTTCACTCTTGAGTGCAACAGGATTCGGGATCCATGCGAATAGCGACTGCATCCATCCTATCGAACCAACGATCACAGCACGGAATCCACCTAACTGTGAGAGGCTCCCCACGCTCATGAATGCGAACGACATCACCACAAGCGTACCTAGGGTGATGTAGTTCTTGAATCGAACAACAAAGTCGATAAATCGACGCATTAGTATCGCTTCGACTTGATCAGGACGGACGAATACGCGTCGAGGTCTTCTAGGACCTTCCCAGTGCCACGTACAACGGCGGTGAGTGGGTCATCAGCTACATGCACCGGCAACGATGTTTCACGTCGGAGGCGTTCATCAAGCCCCTTTAACAACGCACCGCCACCGGAGAGGATGATACCACGATCGAAAATATCCGCCGACAACTCAGGTGGAGTTTTTTCGAGCAGCGTAAGCACTGCTTCGATGATCGTAGAGATGTTCTCGTTAAGTGCTTCTCTGATCTCTTCACTTGAGACAATGATACTCTTGGGAGTACCGGCTACCATGTCTCTACCCTTTACTTCAATCTCAAGTTCTTCGGGAAGGGGCCACGCAGAACCAACATTCACCTTGATGATCTCTGCCGTACGATCACCGATAAGAATGTTGTGTTGCCTCTTGAACCAATTCACGATTGAACTTGTGAGTTCGTCACCGGCAATGCGAATGGATTCATCAACAACAATTCCGGAGAGTGCAATAACAGCGATCTCTGTTGTGCCACCACCAATATCAACGACCATGTTGCCCATCGGTTCATGCACATCAAGACCAACGCCAATTGCAGCAGCCATTGGTTCTGCAATAAGGTGCACTTGTTTTGCACCTGCATGTTCAGCGGAATCACGAACGGCACGTTTCTCAACTTCAGTAATGCCGGACGGAACACAAATCACCATACGCTTTGCATGTGCGATCGATGTAGACGTTTTTTGAATGAATGCTCGAAGCATTCCTTCTGCGATCTCGAAATCTGCGATCACTCCATCCTTGAGCGGACGAATGGTCTTGATATCGCGGTGTGTTTTTCCCACCATCTTTTCGGCTTCATGGCCGATGGCGATGATATTTTTGGAAGTGCGATCGAACGCAACGATCGATGGCTCGTTGAGCACGATCCCTTTTCCTTTTTGCCAGATGAGGGTGTTCGCGGTACCAAGATCGATACCGACGTCGTTGGAGAAGATCCGAAAACGGGCCATGGGGTGGAATTGCGTAAGGAAATGCGAATCGGACGAAGTTACGAAGGCTACATCTGCTTTTTTTGTATCAAGTTTCCACCATGTCACGATCTCGAGAATTCAAAGAGACGCTCAGCCTGGCAATGCCCGTTGCAGCTTCCCACGTGAGCGACATGTTAACCCTTGCCGCCGATAGCATTATGGTAGGTGCATTGGGTGCAATTCCGCTTGCAGCCGTGACGTTGGCCGGTTCCTCGTCTATCATCGTAATGCTCTTTGGCGTGGGGTTTTCCGTGGCCATCACGCCCCTTGCAGCCATGGCGTGGGCCAGGGGAGATTCGGCAGCAACTGCTGGAATCATCCGTACGGGAACACGAATATCTCTGCTAGTCTCCATCCTCTTGGTGGTGGCTCTGATGGCAATTAGTCCATTTTTGAGCGTTCTTGGTGCTCCTGCAGACGTTACAGAGCTCTCCATCCCCTACTTCCGATGGCTTGTACTGTCGTTCCTGTTCCGATTCGCCTTTGGGGCGTTTAAACAGTCAACAGAGGCACTGGGCAATACCCGACTCCCAATGTTGATCGCCCTCGGTGCGAACGTCCTCAATGTATTCCTCAATTGGGTCTTCATTTGGGGCAACCTAGGCGCACCAGCAATGGGTGTAGAGGGGGCTGGCTTTGCCACATTTCTCTCCCGCGTGGCATCTGTGGCCCTGGCATGGTGGGCATGGAGGACTCTTGAGTTCTTTTCTCAACTCAGGACACATCCAACGGAAACGGCCTCCCCGTCAGATCGGTGGAATCTATGGTCATCAGGTGCATCCATCGGACTACAGATTACACTAGAGGTTCTTGCCTTTGCCATGGGCGCTATAATGATAGGATGGATCGGCGCTATCCCACTTGCCTCTCATCAGATAGCCATCAACCTTGCTTCGATCACATTCATGGTGGCCCTTGGAATCAGCTCGGCAGGCACCATTCGCATTGCCTCGGCTGTAGGTCGCAAAGATCTGGATGGAGTGAAACGAGCAGCATCGGCTGTAATCATTCTTACACTTGGATATGAGGTGTTGACCGTTGTCAGCTTTGTGACCTTGCGGCATTGGCTTCCATCGCTCTATGTAGCAGACCTATCCGTAATTGCCCTAGCCGCACACCTCCTTCTCTATGCTGCGGCCTTCCAGCTCTTTGACGGCATGCAAACAGCCGGAATGGGGCTTCTGCGTGGCCTGAACGACACGCGCATTCCAACGATCATTGCCTTTACGTCCTACACGCTCATCACAATGCCCGTTGGGTATCTCTGCACGTTTACCTTTGGCATGGGTGCATCCGGGATCTGGGTGGGGTACCTCGCCGGACTGGTTGTTGCCAGTGTTGGCTACTTCGTACGATTTCAATTACAAACGAAAAAGGGGCTGGCGTAAGCCAGCCCCTTTGGGAAATCGAGAGGATGTTGGATCGCTTAGCGAACGATCGAGAGTGTGCGTGTACGCTGACCGTTTTCGTCAGAATACGTGATCACAACTACGCCGTTGTTCCACGATGATGTGTTTACGCGGAACGAACCGGCATCCGACACCATTGAAGAAGCAAGCACGCGTCCGTTAATGTCGTGAACCAAGACCGGTGTGTTTACACGTACCGTTGTGAAGACGATCTGCTCGTTAGCAACATCGAACCACACGCGAGCTGTCTTGCCCATTTCATCTTCAACGCCAGTAGTGATGTTACCATTTAATGCAGTCACGTTATCGGCACCATCAGTCGCGTCATTTGCAAAGGTAATATTACCACTTGCCACACCCAATGTTGCACGCTTGAAGCATACATTGATCGTGACCGATCCGTTAGCTGCAACAAGAACAGGAGGGGTAGGTGTACCAGTAGCAGAAACATAGAACTCCGCATTATCAGTCGACCAGCCAGTAATGTTCATGTCAACATTGCCGGTGTTCTGAATCGTTATCTCAGTTGGATTAACAGGTGTGCAATCTTCGACGTCCGCACGTGTTTCATCAAACGTGAGTGAGTTCGTTGTGGCGATCCGGGAAACACCACCAGTACCAGAAAGAGCACACGTTACGTTACCGCACGCCGTTTCAACTGTGAGAACATCTGCATCGCCGGCTTCTGAGCCGATAGCAGGTGTATAGCTGAAGACGATGTTGTGTGTAGCACCAACAAGGAGCTGAATTGGAGTTCCACCGCCCGCTGTGATAGCGAAGCGTGTACCAGTTGCAAGTGTGATGGCTGTAAGAGTCATTGGGCCATCAGTGTTGTTCGTGATCGTCAGCGTGCCGGAGCCAGCTGGAGCACCAACCTTGATGAGACCAACATTGATCGCAGCTGCAGATGCTGTTGGCGTAGCAGCGGCGATGGTGATCTGGCGTGATGTTACGTTGTTCGCCCAATCGCGAACTTCAATAACACAGCTACCACCCTTAGAAGGGTCAATAAGCGAAACTTGGAAGTTTGCGCTGGTAACCTTTGGGGATTTTGGGAACGTTGTTGGGTTGATGATAGTAAGCCGTACGTTCTGCGCTTGCGGGTCTAGCGCAAGGCGGATCGACTGGATACCGCGTTCAACTTGATCGCGTTCGTTCGGTGTAGCGCGGGGAGGATCCGGGATATTCCGGGTTTCCGTTGCTGTAAAATCGCGCACGCCGCATGGCAGTGACTGCGAGGTCAGAACCGGTGGCATGGTGTCAATACCGGGCTCAACGGCCTGAGTATTATCGCCACCTGCTGTCATCACCTGCACAGCAAACACGGCGAATGCCGCAAGAAGGCACAGTTTTCGCATGACCAAATCCCTAGATGAGTAAGAGTAGATATCCCCGTTACGGTCCACGAAACACGCCCGCATTTGCATTACCAAATGCTGACTTTCATTCCGCGTTCTCTGCGAGTATACGAACAGATGCTGTTTGCACAAAACAAGGGATATTTTTTCTATCCCCACTGCTGTATTCTCAAAGTTACCGACCTCCAACATGCCCAGAAGTTTCAGTGTTTCCAAGGGGTTGGCTCTTATTACGTGGTTTTTCTGTGTAAAGCGCACTGCCCAGCCCCCTCCCCATTGTAGTTTTGCCCAATGCGCATTGGCCACGTTGAAGTAGAAAAGGGCATTGTCCTCGCCCCCATGGAGGACGTTACAGACCTTCCGTTCCGCATGATCTGCAAGCGGTATGGGGCTGATATCGTGTACACAGAGTTCATTTCGAGCGATGGATTGGTGCGCGATGCCCGAAGATCCATGGAAAAGCTCCGCTTGGCAGAGGAAGAACGTCCGGTTGCCATCCAGATCTTTGGCGGAGATGAAGACATCATGGTCGAAGCGGCTCGCAGAGCTGAAGAATCCGGACCTGACTTCATCGATATCAATTTTGGATGCTGGGTGAAGAACGTGGTAGTCCGCAATGCAGGCGCTGCGTTGCTGAAGGACCCTACAGGAATGCAAAAACTCACCCGCGCAATTGTAGATGCGGTAAAGATGCCGGTTACGGTGAAGACCCGCCTAGGATGGTCGCGTGACTCTATTGTTATCCTCGAAGTGGCAAAGATGATCGAGGATGCAGGCGCTGCAGCACTCACGGTACATTGTCGCACCCGAGACATGGGCCACGACGGAGATGCAGATTGGTCCTGGATTCCCAAGATCAAACAGGTAGTGAACATTCCGGTGATCGTTAATGGCGACGTAAAGACGCCCGAAGACGTAAAGCGGGCGTTTGACGAAACGGGTGCTGATGCCGTAATGATAGGCCGCGCAGCAATCGGCAATCCGTTTCTTTTCGCGCACGCCAAAGAATACATGGCAACCGGTTCATACACGCCTGTATCCCCCCGTGAGCGCATCCTCACCTGTTTGGAACACCTCCGCTTGGAGCTTACGTATAAGTCGCCACGCCGCGCGGTGCACGAGTTCCGAAAACACTATGGTGGCTATCTCAAGGGGCTTCGCAACAACTCACTGTGTCGTCAGGACGTAGTACGCTTTGAGACCTACAACGAGGTTGAGGAACGGATGCTCCGGTATGCTGATGAGCTAGATGAGACGGTAGACGCTGCTCCATGACTTCCGACGTCCTCCTGAGTGAGACAACATCTGCCCTTGCACGGCACAACTCACTTGGTGGGAAAATGGTTGTTGCCGTGAGTGGTGGTATTGATAGCATCACACTACTCCACACCATCAACACCCTTCGTTTGGTGCACAACATCTCGTGTATCGTGGCACATGCCAATCACGGCCTTCGGGGTGTTGAAAGTGATGACGATGAACGGCTGGTTGTTTCCGTTGCCGATGACTTGGGAATTCCGTGCATCACGCAGCGGTTAGATGTTCAGGCCTTTGCCAGCACCTCCGGACTGGGCATTGAAGGAGCAGCTCGCGAGCTCCGCTATGATTTTCTGGCAGGAGTTGCGAATGAACGTCAAGCGTCAGTTGTTTTGACGGCTCACACTATGGACGACAACGCAGAGACGATGCTCATGAACCTAGCACGGGCTAGTGGCACACAGGGCCTGAGCGGAATTCCGCCCGAACGGACACTGCATCTTGGCATACGTCTGCTTCGCCCCTTCCTACAACTCTCTAGGGCGCAGATCAGAGACGCAGCACTTTTAGGCGGGTATATCTGGAGAGAGGACTCGAGCAACACGGATCAACACTTTCTGCGTAACAAAGTACGTGCTGTGGTTATGCCCGCACTCCGTGAAGTATTTGGGCCATCCGTATCCGAGCGGATTTTGAGATCCAGCGAACTCGTGCGCGACGCAGATGCCGTTGTGTGCTCGGTGGTTAACGAAATCCTTCCGGCCGTGATGATTTCTGACGAAACCAGTGAGCCGTCCTTTTCAATCTCAGTATTAAAGGGGCTCCCCCGTGGCCTCGTCCGCGAGATGTTTCGATCTGTCCTAACCTGTTCTCATGAAGACGTTGTGCGCCTCTCGTCGCTTATCTCCGCAGAAGCTGGTTCTGAAGCAACACTGACCAATGGCCGAACGGCACTACGTGAGCGAGACCGGATAACTGTAACCGCTCCTCGGGCAGATTCGGTTGCTCCCGAAGTTGCCATCGACGGAGACGGGGTGTATGTTGCAGGACTGCATACATTGTCCGTAGAGAGACGTCCAATCGGTGATCTCCAACCTCTTGCTAATACAACGGTAGCGTACGTTGACATGGCCTCTGTCCGCGGCAAACTTGGATGGAGACAATGGCAGGATGGGGATAGGT
>DATGWS010000298.1:0-4135 GCA_035299365.1 Candidatus Didemnitutus sp. | reverse complement strand
GAACGAGGGCGCCGATGGCTGAAGATGCATCCTCCATGTCTTCTTTCACACCGGCAATGAGTTCCGATGCAGTAGCGCGGTCACTACCGCCCAACATCCACAGTGAATATTCAGCTGTGCGTTCGTTCTTATCGTCGCTCTTCTCTACATGCCAATAGTAGAGCGCGTTGTTCTGCATCCCAATACTGCTCATCGTGATCGTCACTGTTGTGTCCGTGGTCTCGCGTGTGGCAACCAGTTTGTCTTCACGATCGGTAATAACAAGCTTATACCGTGGGATCTTTGCCGAGCGATGCCACGTGAATTGCACAGTGTCTGTGAGCAGTCGGGTATGACGTGGCATAATCACACTGAAGACCTCGCCCGAGCCTATCTGTTGTGATTCAACAACAGCAAGTGCTTGCAATTCTCCCGGACCACCCACCCAGCGCAAAACGGAGTCCGCCAGGTTTACATCATCCCCTGTTGCACGCTCTACCGATCCCGTTGTTCGCATGTTGCTGCGACGGTTATCGGTAAATGTAATAGGCTCCTTGACCTCGGTGAGTTCACCAACAACATAGGTTGCGAACTTACCCGAGACGCTCCCGGTTTTCTTGGATACGGCCTTATCGAGGTCAGAGACCTTGATTGTGCCCTCCTTGCGGACCTCAACCGTTCTCCCGTTCACATGTGCGAGGCTTGCATAGCCCCCTTTTGACACAGAGATTTTGTCGGAGAGTTTGAGCTTTTGACCCACCGAGAGTTTTTTGCCACCATCAAGCGTAACAGTGCCGCGGGTTGCAAGCACCTTGAATTTGTCCTGGGCTTGCACCAAGCCTGTTAAGAGGACGAGGACGACGAGAAGTGTACTGACACGTTTCATTGTTTCTCCGAAGACGGCGCGGAAGTACGTTCTGTTGACTGCAAAGATGCACGGCGGCGGTTGATCTTAGCCCATGCCGTGAGAATGATCTTTTTCAGGGAGTCTTCATATAGGTCGTGGATGGTCCCTACAAGGGCCACACCAATAAGAGTGGGCGTAAGGGCAAGCTTGTACTGGTACGTATCAAATACCACGATGGTCAGGTACAGGATCAGGAGAGACTGACCAAGCTGGGTAACGATAGCCAGCGTATCGTACCAATTCTCGTAGTGTTTGTAGATAAACGTAAAGAGGTTCACGTTGAGGATCAGGACAAGAAGGGCCAGAACCATACTGGCCCAAAAAGGCATGGCGTTGATGAACTGGCCGGAGAGGATCATGGAGAGCACATTGGCATGGATCACTACGCCATACATGTCCGGATAGCTGCGTCCGGCATAATGTCTATTGAGCGGCGTAAAGAAGTTGTCGCTATAGGCCTGGTCACCGATCTTCGGTCCAAGGAACCCCATCAGCACAACCTTCCCTTTTAGCAGCCCCAGATCCGCTTCGGGATCGAGCACCTGGTCGGCATCAAGCGCATAAAACTTCTCCAATCCACCACGGAAGTTGATCACCTCATGTGTTTCATGTCGAGCCAGCGCAGTAGCTGCCTTTGAGGGGGCTATCAATTGCGCTATGCGGATCGGGAACGAATACTCCTTTGTTCCTGCACATTCCTCTTCGAAGGACACTTCACGCACCGTCATAAACGCCGCTTCTTGATCAATGATCAGGTTGGCATAGCCCATAGGGGCACGTGCTGTGAACATCGGATGACTTGTTTCGAGTGTATCAAACACTCGATCAGATTCAACGGCACTGGCAACCCACTGATCTACTACACCCTCCTGCGCCTCTTCTTTGAACGCCACCTTGCTCACCAGCACCAGGTTCTTGGTTGATGCCATGGCAGCAGAAAGGGCAGAATCCGATTCCGGATCTTCTTCCTTTGGCGCACGGAAGAACGCATCAATCCCCACTACCGCCGGTTCAGCCTGGTTGATGCGAACCAACATCTCAGCTATCTCTCCTCGCCCCCTATCGCCGATGTTCACGATCACGATGTTGGTATCAACCGTCACCTTTGAGTCATCACGGAACTGCGTAAACACCATATCCGTCATGTCAAAGTCGCCCAACGCCTGCGTCATCGGATTCAAAAAGTCAAAGTTCTTCGGCACCACATAGAGCAGGGCCACGGCCCCACATGTTGCCAGGACAATGGCCAGGTTGTCGAGGGAGAAGAAGCTACGCATGAAGAAAGTTACGCAGTTACCCAGTTACAGAGTTACATAGTTACTTAGGTACACAGTTACGGAGATACGTACCATAGGGGTAACTCTGTAACTGCGTAACTCCGTAACTTCCTATCTATGCCTTGGTCACCACCTACTGATATTATCCTTCCAAATGGGATCCGTGTTCTCTGCGACCCTGTAGCCACGGTTGATTCTTGTTCCGTTGGGATGTGGGTGCGCGCCGGTACTCGTGATGAGCCGAAAAGGGGCGATGGGGTGGCTCACTTTGTTGAACACACGTCGTTTAGGCGAACGCAGTCTCGGACGATGGCAAAGATCTCGCGGGACTTTGAGAACGTAGGCGCTTACGCCAATGCCTATACCACTAAGGAAGAAACGTGTTATTACGTTCGGACGCTGAGTGATCATCTGGAACGGGTGATGGATACGCTCACTGATGTGGTGATCCGCCCTGTCTTTACCGACGCGGATGTGGAGAAGGAACGCACGATCATCACGGAAGAGATTCGCTCCTACGAAGATGAAGCAGAAGAATACATCTTTGACCTTGGTGAACGTCAGATCTTCAGTGGTCACACGCTTGCCGTACCCATTGTTGGAACAATAGCTAGTGTGGCCGCCATCACGGCTGCCGATGTAAGCGCCTTTCACCAGAAGCATTATCACGCCGGAAGTATTGTTGTTGCCATCAGCGGTCGGTTCGATACCGATGTCTTCCTCCGAGATGTAGAAAGATTCACCCAGGGCATTCAACCCGCACAACGCCTTGTTCGACGCACTACGCCCAAAGAGATAGCAAGGAGCTCGGTACTTGTGCATCGCCCCGTTCAACAAGCACATCTTCTTTGGCAGCACCGCACATCGGGCTACATGCATGCCGATAAGTTTGTGCTTCAGGTGTTGAATGTGATCCTTGGTGATGGCATGTCTTCCCGACTCAACGTTCGTCTGCGGGAATTGCGCGGCCTGGCGTATTCGGTGTACTCTCAAGTACAACTCTTTGCTGACTGTGGGACCATGGCCATCTGTGCCGGTGTGGATGAACATAAGATCGATCGAGTGAATGCGATCATTGCAACGGTCCTTGACGAGATCGCGCGTGACGGTGTTAGGCGTACGGAGCTGCAACGCGCCATCACACAACTCCGGTCCGGCAAATTGATGTCGCTCGAATCCCTCACCGCACGTATGACCATGCTCGGAAAGGGCACGATGGAGGAAGGGGCTCCTGAGAACCCTTATGAGACCATTGCTGCGATAGAACGTGTTACGCTCAATGATGTAGCACGTGTGGCACGCACACTCTGTCGGTCCTCAAACTGGAGCACGTGCACCATCATGCCGTCTTCCGAGGACTGAATACAGCGATGACGTTTCACAACGAACAACTTGCTGCTCTCGACCTCACGGTGCACTGCGCTGTGCATGCAAACGCCGGTTCGGGCAAGACAAGTGTTCTCACGCATCGCTTCCTCAAGATCCTTGCCGAAACGCAAACACCAATGGATAAGGTGGTTGCCATAACGTTCACGCGTGCGGCAGCTGCGGAGATGAAGGAACGCATTCATCGCAGACTCGTTGAACTTCTTCACAGTCCTGAAGCACGCGCTGCGTTCAATCATTCGGGCTCCGACGAAGCATTTGTAAAGAACATTCGCGGCTGGATCAACGAGTGTGGTCGCTCTCGCATCAGCACCTTCCACAGCTTCTGCTCATCCATCATCAGACAATACGCGGATGAGCTCAATATCGATGCCGATGTACGCGATCTGGAAGAAGCCGAAGCCTCCACTCTGTCGGCCAAGGCCGTAGATATGGCCATGGCCTCCGCCTTGGACCCACAAAGCCCCCTACATAATGACACTCTTGCCGTATTCGATGATGTAAGCATATCCGCAGCAACGGATCTTGTGACGCGCATGGCACGGTCCAGTACGTTCTGCGCCCTGCTCAATAGGCGCACTACAGA
>DATGWS010000297.1:0-28063 GCA_035299365.1 Candidatus Didemnitutus sp. | reverse complement strand
ATGTTGCGTCATGCCCCCTACCGACACAACCACGATGGAGAAGATTCTTGATGCTGCCCGAAAGCTCTTTGTGCAACAAGGCTTTGCAGCAACTACAACGCGAGATATTGCCAAGGAGGCCGGGATCAATCTGGCCCTCGTGAACTACTACTACGGGAGCAAGCAGAATCTCTTCAAAACCATCATGGTGGAACACATGAAGGGGTTTATGAAGGGGCTGAGCGTGGGTATCAATGACCCATCTCGTGGACTTGAAGAGAAGTTTGCGTTTATGGCGGACTCCTATATTTCAATGTTGCTGGTGCAACCAGATGTTCCGCTCTTTCTGCTCAGAAGTTTGCGCGAAGAACCTGATGTGTTGTTTCGTGATGTTGGGATAGGACCGATCCTCACAGACTCCTTGTTGATGAAGGAGATAGACGCGGCACTCAAAGCACAGGGCACATCTTTGATCTCACCCTTGCAGATCTTCATCAATCTCATGGGGCTCTGTGTTTTTCCCTTCATCGCCAGACCTATCCTCCAAATGGCAAGTGGAATAGATGATGAAAAGTACACGCTGATGATGAACGAACGACGAACGCTCATCGCACAATGGATGATGGCAATGATCACTACTAAACGACAATGATATGAGACACTGTATCGTGCTTGTAATCGCATTGCTTCTTGTTGTCTCCGTGACGCAGGGGGCTGATCTAACGCTCGACACGTGTTTGCACAGGGCTCGAGTGAACTACCCACTGAGTAAACAGGCTGATTTGATTTCTCGGTCTGAGTCGTACTCCATCAATAACGCCTACCGCGGCTACCTCCCTCAGATCTTTATCGTGGGTCACGCCTCCTACCAGTCTGAAGTAACGGAGGTACCGATACGCATCCCGGGATTTGCTTTTGAGCCCCTTTCAAAAGATCAATACCGCATTCACGCCGAACTCAACCAAATGATCTATGATGGTGGTTCCATGGGCAAGCAGAGCACCATTGCTACCACCATTGCTACCGTGAACAAAGAACAACTCGAGGTTGAGCTCAATAAGCTCCGCGATCGCGTACAGAATCTCTTCTTTGGCATCCTCCTTCTCTCGGAACAGATCGAACAGCTACAACTGAAGATCTCCGATATCAACGCAACAGGCGCATCAGTGCGTGGAGCCGTTGATAATGGGGCTATCCTGAAAAGCACATTGTTGCTCCTCGAAGCCGAATCACTGACTGCACAACAGAAACTGATCGGGCTACGATCTAGCCGCCAGAGCTACATCGCAATGCTGAGTATGCTGATCGGAACGCCCATTGATTCCGCTACTCACCTGGTGCGTCCGGAGGACATTCCCCTATCCGACACGATACGTCGTCCGGAACTTCCTCTCTTTGCCGCTCAGGACAAGGCAATATCAGCCCGCAAGGATCTGATCACCACGCGTTACCTGCCTCGGATCTCTGCCTTTGCAACCGGTGGCTATGGACGTCCGGGATTAGATATGCTGAAGAATGAATTCCGTCCGTTCTATGTGGTAGGACTCCGATTGAACTGGCAGCTTACGGATCTCTATGCCTCGTCCTCAGAACAGGATTTGCTGGACGTGGAACAGGCAACGATCGGCGTGCAACGAGAGACCTTCTTGCTCAATACTCGCGTGACGATGACGCAACAGCGACAGGAAATCAACACCTACAACGACATGCTTCGTCTCGATGATGACATCGTAAACAAAAGGACCGTAGTGCTCGCCTCATCAAAAGCTCAACTTGAGAACGGTACTCGAACGGCACACGACTATATGCGTGATCTCAATGACCTTGATGCGGCACGCAGGGATAGATCCCTGCACGAGATCCAACGCTTGCTCACTATTCACATGTATGCATCTACGACCGGCACTACTGGAGAACGACCATGAGAATCACGAACACACCATTTGCAACCTCCGTTTTTCTTGCGACTATCTCGGCATTCTTTATCTCCTGCTCTGGTACCAAGGATGAGTTTGATGCAACCGGAACGTTTGAATCTGTTGAAACGATCATCTCTGCAGAAGTGGCAGGACGTTTGGATTCCTTTGCTGTAGAGGAGGGTCAAACAGTTGCTGCCGGACAGCTCGTGGGCACAATCGACACCACGCAGCTCTCACTCAAGAAACATCAGATCCAGGCGCAGATCGATGCCCTCCTTACGCGACGTCCGGAATCGAATGTTCAAATGGCATCTCTCAACGAACAAATCAGATCTGCAATACGCGAACGAGACCGCGTAGAACGTTTGCTACGCTCCGACGCTGCAACACAGAAGCAGGTAGATGACGCCACAACACAGGTCAACGTACTCACCCGTCAGCTCGATGCGTTACGCTCAAGCTTGGCAACCACCACCAGTGGACTCGAAAGTGAAACCAGACCTCTTTTGTCACAGATCTCCCAGATCAACGACCAACTCACAAAGAGCAAGATCATCGTTCCGCTGAATGGTCTCGTCCTAACATCCTATGCCGAACAATTCGAGATGACGGGCCCAGGCAAGCCCCTTTTCAAAATGGCGGATGTCTCAACCATGATCCTTCGCGCCTATGTCACTGGAGATCAATTCTCCCAAATCAAACTTGGTCAGAACGTCCAGGTCCTTGTGGATAAAGGGGCTAATGACTACACCACCTACAAGGGCACCATTACATGGCTCAGCTCAAAGGCTGAATTCACACCAAAGACCATCCAAACAAAAGACGAACGAGCCAACCTTGTCTATGCCATCAAGATCTCAGTCCCGAATGATGGGAAGATCAAGATTGGAATGTATGGGGAAGTACGGTTCTGATGAAAAATGACTGATGACAAATGACTAATGACTGATGACAAATGAATGCAGTTGAGTTACATAGGGTGAGCAAGACGTATGCAAAGGGTGCTGTTACGGCAGTAACCGATGTTTCGTTTGCTGTAAAGCGAGGAGAGCTGTTCGGTCTCATTGGACCGGATGGTGCCGGCAAGACGAGCATCTTTCGGGTGTTGGCTACACTGCTGTTGGCAGATAGTGGAACAGCAAACATCGATGGCTTTGATGTTGTAAAGGACTACAAGCACATACGGGAGATCATCGGCTATATGCCTGGCAGATTCTCTTTGTATCAGGACCTCACAGTAGAAGAGAATCTCAACTTCTTTGCTACGCTCTTTGGTACTACCGTTGAAGAAAACAGAGATCTCATCAACGACATCTATGTGCAGCTCGAACCTTTCAAAAACCGACGTGCCGGAAAGCTGTCCGGTGGGATGAAGCAGAAGCTTGCCCTGTGTTGCGCATTGGTTCATCGTCCATCCGTCTTGCTTCTAGACGAACCCACAACTGGCGTAGATCCGGTGTCTCGGAAGGAGTTTTGGGGCATGCTCACACGCTTGAAGGAACAAGGTATTAGCATACTTGTCTCAACGCCCTATATGGACGAGGCACGACTCTGCGACAGAATCGCCCTCATGCAGTCGGGACGTATCATGTCTGTGAACACACCGGATCACATTATTGCAGAATTTGATACGCCCCTTTTCGGAGCTCGAGCACAGAACATGTACGTGCTCCAGCAATCACTTCTGGCCGATGCTCGCGTGGAGACGTGTTACACGTTTGGGGAAGAACTCCACCTTACGTTCGTGAATGGGTCTACATCAGCTCTTGATGACGTTGTTGCTTCGATGCAGGGTCTTGGGCACTCCGATATCACGATCAGTTCGATAAGGCCGACCATCGAAGATTGTTTCATTCGATTGATGGCACGATGAATACAGTCCCTATCATCAGTGTTCGCAACCTGACGAAGGCATTTGGCAGCTTTACGGCCGTTGATGCGATATCGTTTGATGTTGCCCCCGGCGAGATATTCGGATTCCTCGGTGCCAATGGAGCAGGAAAAACAACGGCTATGAAGATGTTATGCGGGCTGCTTTCACCCACGTCAGGTGAGGCACGGGTTGCCGGGTTCGACCTCGCCACTCAGACCGAGGATGTAAAACGTCGCATTGGTTACATGAGTCAGAAATTTTCGCTCTACGAAGACCTCACAGTAGAAGAGAACATCCGATTCTATGGTGGCATTTATGGTCTAACTCTTGCAGAGATCAGGCGGAAGACCGCAGAATTGGCAGCGGATCTCGGTCTCGTTGAAGAAATGCAAAAGCTTGTGCGGTCGCTCCCTCTTGGCTGGAAACAGAAGATCGCATTTTCCGTTGCGCTTCTGCACGATCCTGCAATTGTGTTCCTCGACGAACCAACGGGTGGAGTTGATCCGGTTACGCGCAGACAGTTTTGGGATCTCATCTATGCTGCTGCCCATCGTGGTGTTACACTCTTTGTTACCACCCACTATATGGATGAGGCTGAGTATTGTCACCGAGTCTCGATCATGGTAGACGGTGCAATCAAGGCTCTCGACACACCACACGCTCTTCGTAAGAGGTTCGGCGCTTCCTCAATGGATGATGTATTCACGTTGCTCGCCCGCGGAGCACAACGGTCAGCAGATTGACAATGAAACAGCTCTACACATTCGTACGAAAAGAGTTTCTGCATGTCCTGCGAGACAAGAAGACACTTCTCATCCTCTTTGGTCTACCCGTAGTTCAGATCTTGATCTTTGGTTTTGCACTGACCAATGAGGTGAAGCACGCATCGGTATTCATACGGGATGAAGCACACGACGATGCTTCGCGCGCACTCATGGAACGCATAGATGCCAGTCAGGTTTTCGATGTTGTACAATCCGGTCCAGCAAATCTCGATCTCATTATCCCTTCTGGATTTGCCCATGATCTTTCGCATGGCGGACGTGCCACCGTACAGATCATCACAGATGCTTCAGATCCGAACCGTGCTACCACACTCAGCACCTACCTCACAGCTATCATAGCAGACCATCAGCTGGCACTTTCGGAGCTGCAAGGCATTCCCTATTTGATCCGCACAACAACACGCTTCACCTATAATCCGCAGCTCAAAGGGGCTCCGAATTTCGTCCCGGGGGTGATGGCACTTGTGCTCATGCTCGTCTGTGTAATGATGACGTCCATCTCTATTGTCAGAGAGAAAGAACTCGGCACGATGGAGATACTCCTCGTCTCTCCATTTCGACCATTGATGGTGATCGTTGCTAAGGTGATCCCGTACCTCCTTCTCTCCGTCGTCAACATCATCTCCATTCTTCTCCTCAGTGTCTTTGTATTGGGTCTACCGATCAACGGAAGCATTCCCTTGCTCTTTAGTATGAGCATTCTCTTCATCATCACCTCCCTTGCATTGGGAGTATTGGTCTCTACCATCGCAGCAACACAACAAGTAGCAATGTTGGTATCAATGATGGGCATGCTACTACCCACCCTTCTCTTCAGCGGCTTTATGTTTCCGATTGAGAACATGCCCCTTCCACTACAACTGATCAGCAACGCCATTCCCGCCAAGTGGTATTACAACATCGTCAAGGCAGTAATGATCAAGGGGCTAGGCATGGACGCCATCATGAAGGAGGCCATAATTCTCTTCGGAATGGCCTTGCTCCTTACCGCGATAAGTGTAAAGAGATTCAAGGTGAGGCTCGCATGAGAACGTTGTTCTTCCTGCTTCAGAAGGAGTTCCGCCAGATCTTCCGTGATAGGATCATTCTTGCCATGATCCTCATCTTGCCAACTATGCAATTGATCCTATTGCCCCTAGCCGCGAATTATGAAGTGCGACATATCGGCGTGAGCATCGTCGACCACGATAGATCTGTTGCTTCACAGCAGCTTCTCAGGAAGATAACCGCTACGGACTATTTCAATCTCGTTCGTTACACCAATTCATATCCGGATGCATTCACGCTCATTGAATCCAATCAGACCGATGTGATCCTGGAGATCCCGGAGGGTTTTGAACGCGGACTTGTTCGCGAGAACGAACAGACACTCTTTATCTCCACAAATGCAATCAATGGTGTCAAGGCCAACATCGGTGCGGCCTATCTCAACCGCATCATCATGGATTTCAACGCTGATCTTCGGACTGAACTTCTTTCTGATGCTAAAGGGCATGTGCAGCCCCTTATCGATGTTCGTACCATCGACAAGTTCAATCCGCATCTCCTCTACCACGTCTTTATGGTTCCCGGCATCCTTGCCCTCTTGCTAACGATGATAAGCGTCTATCTTTCGGCGCTCAATATTGTGAAGGAGAAGGAGCTTGGCACTATCGAGCAGATCAACGTTACACCCATTACTCGACTCCAGTTTATCTCGGGCAAGCTTATTCCGTTCTGGCTCTTGGGGTTTGTTACCCTTACCATCGGACTTCTTGTTGCTCGATTTGTTTATGGGATCGTCCCTGAAGGCAATATCGCCCTCATCTACCTCTTCAGTGGCGTCTACCTCACGGCTGTTCTTGGTTTGGGGCTTCTTATATCCACCGTTGCTGAGACTCAACAGCAGGCCATGTTTGTAGCCTTCTTCTTTATGATGATCTTCATCATGATGGGCGGACTCTTTACGTCCATCGAAAGTATGCCACAATGGGCACAGTGGCTTACCTACCTCAATCCGGTACGCTATATCATCGAGGTGATGCGCCTTGTGATCTTGAAAGGGGCCGGTTTCAGCGAGATCCGATTCCATTTTCTCGTCATCACCGGAATGGCCATTATCCTCAATTCTTGGGCAGTCCTCAAATATCGAAAGATGGCGTAACCCGGTTCCCACTCCTGAATCGTACCTTTGCCCAGCACCGTAACTCCGTAACCTGCAGCTAGGCAACAATGAACAAGATCAAGGTCGTAAACCCGGTCGTTGAACTCGATGGCGATGAAATGACGCGCATCATCTGGAAGTTCATCAAGGACAAGCTCATCCTCCCCTATGTGGATGTAGACATTAAGTACTACGATCTAGGTATGGAGCACCGAGATGCAACTGACGATCAAGTGACAATCGATGCAGCCGAAGCCATCAAGAAATACCATGTTGGCATCAAGTGCGCTACGATTACACCTGATGAAGCACGAGTGGAAGAGTTTGGTCTGAAGAAGATGTGGAAGTCACCGAATGGCACCATTCGAAACATCCTCGATGGAACGGTCTTCCGCGAGCCAATCGTCTGCTCTAATGTCCCTCGCCTTGTACCGAACTGGACAACTCCGATCTGCATCGGACGTCATGCCTTTGGTGATCAGTACCGTGCTACAGACTTCGTAACCAAGGGAACCGGCAAACTCACCATTACCTTTACGCCGAACGACGGCGGAGAGACGCAGAGTTTTGACGTCTATGATTTCAAGGGTGACGGCGTTGCAATGGCTATGTATAACACGGACGAATCTATTCGCGGTTTTGCACGTGCCTGTATGAATCAGTCTGTGATGAAGGGCTGGCCGCTCTACCTCAGCACAAAAAACACGATCCTCAAGAAGTACGACGGTCGATTCAAGGATATTTTCCAAGAAGTGTTCGAAACTGAGTTCAAGACCAAATTCGATGAAATGGGGATCACCTACGAACACCGTTTGATCGACGACATGGTGGCCTCTGCCCTGAAGTGGAACGGCAACTTTGTGTGGGCCTGCAAGAATTACGATGGTGACGTACAGTCGGATACCGTTGCCCAAGGTTTTGGCTCACTCGGACTCATGACCAGTACGTTGATCACTCCGGATGGATCAACAATGGAAGCAGAAGCGGCGCACGGTACGGTAACTCGACACTATCGCGACCACCAAGCCGGCAAGCCAACTTCCACCAATCCTATCGCATCCATCTTTGCCTGGACAAGGGGCTTAGAGTTCCGCGGCAAGCTCGACGGGAACCAAGAGCTCATCACGTTCTGTCAGACACTTGAAAAGGTCTGTGTAGACGTAGTTGAAAGCGGCAGAATGACCAAAGACTTGGCCGTCTGCATTCATGGCAACAAGGTGCAACACGGCGAACACTACCTCTATACAGAGGAATTCCTTGATGCGCTCGATGCTGAATTGAATGCTCGGCTAGCCTAATACTTCACAAACATTCGGTGAGTGACGGATTTGCCTGTCACACATCGCAGTGCATAGAGACCGGGAACAAGATGGGCACAGTTGATGTGCACGTTTGTCTCGGTCTCGCTGTTTGCAACATGCATCATCTCGATCACGGTTGCACCATTGAGATCGACAATTTCGACCCTCACGTTTGGCTCGTGCTGCGGAGATATCGTCAGCGTTACAACGTCAACCACCGGAGATGGCGTGATACCAATCGATTCAACCATTTGGTCCTCATCTACACTCGTACTTGCACCCGTTGTAAACGAGAAGGGCTTTGAGAATACACTCGAATCTCCATCGACCTTGGCGTTGATACGCCAGTAGTATTTCTTGTTGTTGAGGAGCCCCTTTGCAACATGGCTCGTTGATGTAAGACTTCCGATATCAAGTACAGTTTGTGATGCTTGGAACACCGATGATGTAGCTACCTGAAGCCGATAGGTAGCCCCACTCACGGCAAGTGACTCCCAACGCAGAGTGGGCTCTGTAGACGTGTTTGTTGACCCGTTAGCAGGTTCAAGCATGGGTGGCGCGCTGACGCCCGTGGTTACAAGGAATGACTCGGACCAAGCACTCAGGGCTCCACCATTATCCGCACGTACGCGCCAATAATATGTGGTAAGCCCTTTTGGCAGCTTCACGCTTGTTGTTGGACTTTCAACCGTATCAGCAATTACATCCGTTGCAAAGGTTGGTTCCGGGCTAATCTCAATGATCGAGCGGAACGATTCCGACCCTGCCGTCCATGTAAATGGCGTGTTCACGGATGTAGAAACCTTAGTTGCATTCATTGCCGGCGTCAACGGTACCGGGATGCCAGGGCGTGTGGTGTCCTCTCCAACGTACGTAACAAACATCGAGAGTTTGGTAAGGGGACGGTCCGATGAATTGCGGGGAGCAAGAGCAACAGTGTCAACAACATTGAGCCCACTGACTGTTTCGCCAAACACGGTATATCGCGTATCGAGAAACGTTGGATTACCGTGACAGATGTAGAACTGTGAGGTTGCACTATTCAACGCGTCTGTGCGAGCCATACCAACCCGTCCACGCAAATGTTTGATCGTGGTGAATTCTGCGTTTACCTTCGGCTGCGAAGGGTCACCACTGCCCCAACTCGACTCAGGGCCACTGATCGAATTTGGGTCGCCCCCTTGAATAACAAAGTCCGGAATCACCCGATGAAATGCCGTTTGGTCATACCTACCGACGCGTGCAATACTGTCGAAGTTGCGGACATGCAACGGCGTCATAGATGGGAAAAGGCGAACAACAATATCACCGATCGTGTCCGCAGGTGCTCTAACCACCCGAATACGATACATAGGTCGTGTTTGTGCCTCAGACGTCTCAGTGATGAGAATCAAGGAGAGCAAAAGGATCATCGCGCGAATCAACATCGAAGACTCCAGAGTGAACTCAAGACCCAACAATACTGCGACGATCCGTCAGAACCAACAATAACAAACATACGCGGTTCGTTACAGTGGCCTTACTGATCTAACCACACCCAAACTCAGCCCCCTATGGATGCAACTGAACGACCAGCCTTGCACTATTTCCAAGACACACTTTGTGGTTGGTGTTATGGCTTTGGACCTGTGGTATCAAGACTACAGCAGGAATGGGGCGATGTACTAGATGTACACGTTTATGCCGGCGGTATGATCGTTGGGGACAGGGTTGGTGCACTCAAGGACAAAGCGGCCTACATCGAAACAGCCTACAAGAACGTTGAAGAGCTCACCGGAATTCGCTTTGGTGATGTCTTTATCCATGACGTTCTCGCAAAAGGAGAGTTTGTCCTTGAATCCGCCACTCCCGCACGGGCGCTTGTGGCATTTCGGCAGTACAAACCTCAGGACGCAGTTCGATTTGCACATCGACTGCAACAGGCACTATATCGAGATGGCTTGGATCTCTCGTTGGACGACACCTACCGTCGGCTTGCAATAGAAGAAGACCTCGATCCGGAGGTCTTCGTTACGCTACTCCGTAGTGATGTAGTGGGATCTGCCATGGAGGAAGAATTCGACTATGTTGCCTCACTTGGCATAGGGGGCTTCCCCACTCTGCTCTATGCAGAGGATGACCAGGCACACCTTCTATCGCAAGGATATGCCTCGTTCGATGACATTGATACGATGTTACGTGTCATTACGAAACGCATCGAAGGATTGTAAGGGGCAAAAACAGACGATCTTCCTCGGCAATGTGCCTGCCGAGGAAGATCGTTCTGATGCTATCCGATGGTAGATCGGGATGTTATCGTATGATGGCAAGCGGAAGCGTCTCCACTACTGCGTCGCTAAACTGTACTGTTACGAGATATGCTCCTACAGGAACCTCTTGCAAGGACAATGAACGCGAACCACGTTGGAGAAGAACGAGTCTGCCTTGCATGTCTCGGACGGTGACTACATCAACTCCATGTTGCATACGACCTTCGATACGAAGTGCATCGGATGCAGGATTTGGATAGGCAACTACCCCATTTCCGGTTACAGCATCATTGTCAACGGCCGACGTACCGTCCAAGATCACAATACTTTCTGCAACAGGAATCCCATTTGCGAGGCGCCGTTCAGACGTTACAACGATCGAACTTCCGGAGGCAACGTCAGACAAGCTTGCTGCGCCCTGATGTTTATGTTGGACAACGGTAATGTCCGTAGTTGCGAACATCATGTTTTGTCCGCGTACCGTTATAACAACATTTCCATCCACTACGGACTCAACAGCCCCTTGAACTTGAATACCCTTGGTGACGCCACGCTCAGAGCAATCGATATCGAGGATGATCTGGAGAGCGATCGAGGTGGTGCCAATGGACTGTGCAATTGCACAAACGTTGCGGCCAATGAGAAGATCGTTACGGCCGGCAATGGCGCCGTTCGCGCCCATGATGATTGTGATGTCACCCACAAACACAGATTGCTCTTCACCATTGTGTGATACCACGAGTACGCTGTCTTGGTATGATACAATTGGGCCGCTAACGATTCCCGTTACGGCGCAGTTTACATCTACCCATGCTGATCCGATGGCATAACCGTCGGGGCGATCCACGATGTGCGCTGTAATGGTTGCACCTTCGATAGCTGAAGTGCTAGGAATGAGCATTCCGGCGCAATCAAAGAGTTGTGTCTCTTCGTTAACAAGGTAGACCTTGGTTTCATAGCCCACGTTGATCACCATCATCGATTCATTGGCTGACACGATCACGCCACTAATCTTTGATTGTTCGCATGAGTTCATGATTTGCGCAAGGTCAAGATAGAGTGTGCCTCGTTCTTGCCGGTAGTACACGGTGATCGTATCGCCAATGGCGAGTTGTGTTGGACGGTCTACCATGCCATAACAGTCGATCACCAAGCTACGGTCATCTACTGTTAGAACGAGCGTTGAGTCTTGCCATGTGCGAAGTGTAATGGTGTTGTCTGTTCGATCTACCACCATACCCTCGGCAGCGAATGAATACGAGCATCCATCAATGACTTGAAGATGAAGGAGTTTCTTGGTCGACCCCTCGTCTATCCACGCACCCTGTACATTGGCACCCGGGAGAATATCCGCCCACGTGAGTTCGCGATTCGAGCATGAGAGGATCTGGGTTGACAGGTCGAAATCATACGTAGCTGTTGTTCCGTCGGACTCCGTTACATCAACTGTTGAAGCTGAAACACGTGCAACAACGCCGCTGAACCCTTTTGGACAGCCAGCTTCGAGCATCGCGTCGAGAAGGACATCGGGAGCATTCGGGTAGTCGAGATAGGTAATGCGAAGTATTGAACCAGGTT
The DNA here is from genome assembly GCA_035299365.1 of Candidatus Didemnitutus sp. GTDB lineage: Bacteria > Bacteroidota > Ignavibacteria > Kapaibacteriales > Kapaibacteriaceae > UBA10438. The sequence continues at coordinate 16,236 of DATGWS010000297.1, read as the reverse complement.
CGACCTCCGACCATGACAACATTCTTCCGTCGCAGGAGAACACGAAGGCGTGTAATGAGTCACCCTCAAACGGTCTCCCAAAACCAAACATCAGATCTACGTTCGCACCGTTTTCAAGTGTAACGGTGATGCCATCGTTGCGTTTCGACACCAGCTCGACAGATTCGAACTTGTATTCCGGACAGTTGTCGGCGATGACCACATAGGATGCTACAACTACAGTTCCATTATTGAATCCACCAATCTGAATCTGATCTCCAACGGCTAGAGCACTACGAAGCAACGGACGGCCGGAACAGTCCGAGATCTGCGTAGCATCATCAAGGAGAGCAACATCCGGAACACCGTCCGGCAAGGGTTGTCCAGAATTGAGATGAAGAGTGTCTCCATTGATCGAACGGATTGCCCCCTCAATACCGATCATTGGAGCACAGCCTTCGAATTGGACGAACCGTGCCACCAATCCGGCCGCTGATTCAACCAAGTCTACGTGGAGGTTGGTACCCGGACGAACCTCGTCGAATGAACATCCAAAGGCGAGCGTCTGCTCGTTGCGGATCACCGTCCGAGGCTCACTATTAGATGATAGAAGATCTGTAAAGACGATGGTAGAATTTGTCACCTCTACGAGGGTGCCAAATCCAAACATCGAGGTAGAGTCTCGATCCTGAGAACACAGGACGCCGGGAGCGAGGACAATGAAGAACAGGACCAACGTTGCAAACGCAGATCTGATCATAGTGAGGACCTTTATGGTGATGGGTCGAAAAAAAACCATTCATTGGATTACATGCAACCGAGCACCATGAGCTCATAATGTTACACGATCATCCAAGCAGAACAATTTCGTGTGTGATCGTTGATGCCTTCCCCAGCATTGCACTAACTCCACAATACTTCGTAGTGGACATATCTACAGCTTTTTCTACTTGGGAGCGAAACTCTTCCGTTGTACCGATCTCGTAGACAACATGCATAGTAGAATATACTTTTGGATGATCCGACGTGAGTTCACCCGTTACACGAACCTGCAACGATGTGAACGGCACTCGCAACTTTGGCAGCAGGGATGCAACATCCATACCTGTGCATCCTGCAAGTGCAGTGAGGAGCATCTGTTTTGGGCTTATACCCTCTGGTTGTCCATCGCCAGGGACACTTGAAACGATCGTATACGTACGATCCTGCTGATGCGCCTCAAAGGTGAGGCCTTGTTTCCACTCAACGTCAACGGTGTTTGTAGCCATGATGATCTCCATTTCAAAAGGGGGCATTTCTTCCGTGAACATTCGTTCACAGTCACAAAGTTCGGTCGAAAAACCTCACTGCACTGTGTGTATATCACACACCTCAGGTAGTAATTCGATACACGATTGCGTATATTTGTACGTCAACGAGGAAACAGCTCATTGCTGTATACTCAAATGGTGCGAATTCGGCACCACGGTTCCTCTTCTCTCTGCTCCGTACCTACCCTGTCGTTTGGTGAACACGGTCGCAACCCAGCAAACAACCATGTTTGCGCGAGAGATTTAGACCGCATAGTTCATCCTTCACAGTTGTAGGAGAGGTCAATGACCTTTGCTGATCTGAAATTGTGTGCACCCCTCGAAAAGGCTGTGCTCGCTGCGGGTTATACAAACCCAACCCCAATTCAACAACAAGCTATTCCCGTCGTTCTGGCTGGTCGCGACATCTTTGGATGTGCCCAGACAGGTACAGGGAAGACAGCTGCTTTTGCGCTTCCAATCCTTCACCGGCTTTTTAACGAAGCACCGGTAAAGTCCGGACCGCGCGTTCTCATTCTTGCTCCAACACGTGAGCTTGCCATCCAGATCAACGAAAGCTTCGGCACGTATGGTCGTGGTATGCGCATTCGCACGGTTGTCCTCCTTGGTGGTGTTAGCATCCGTCCGCAGATCGATCAGATCCGCCGTGGCGTTGATGTGGTCATTGCCACACCGGGCCGCCTTCTTGATGTGATCGAGCATCGCGCTCTTCGTCTCGACGCCGTTCACACGTTCGTTCTTGATGAAGCAGATCGTATGCTGGACATGGGCTTTATGCCTTCGATCAAGCAGGTTGTGAAGCTGATTCCAACACAACGTCAAACGTTGTTCTTCTCGGCTACGCTTCCATCCGAGATCCGCACTCTTGCACACACGATCCTTACCGATCCAGTTCACGTTGCGGTCACACCGGAAAGCACAACAACGGAAAAGGTCGACCAACGACTGTACTTCGTAGAGAAAGATCGCAAGCGTCAACTGCTCGCACACCTTCTCCACGAGCATCTCGAAGGTTCCGTTCTCGTCTTCACACGCACAAAGCGTGGTGCAGATCGAGTTGCGAAGGATCTTGCTACCGTTGGCGTAAAGGTTGCTGCTATTCACGGCGACAAGTCACAAATGGCTCGTCAGCGTGCATTGGCCGACTTCAAGAACGGTCGCATGCGTGTACTCGTTGCAACAGATATCGCAGCCCGCGGTATCGACATCAGCGAACTCCCAACTGTTGTGAACTATGACATTCCGGATTCACCGGAAACCTATGTTCACCGCATTGGACGCACAGCTCGCGCCGGCAACTCAGGCGTGGCTCTCACACTCGCAACACCGGAAGATCGCAGTCAACTCCGCGATATCGAGAAGCTTATCCGCATGCGGATCCCAGCTGTACGGGACCATCCGTTTGAAGGATAAGGCGAAGAAATGACGTTATGACTAAATGACGTTATGACTAAATGACGTTATGACGTTATGACAATTATGACGCTATGACGTTGTAATCCCAAAACAAACAAAACGACGAATGGTGCATTGGCTCTTGCCTCTGCACCATTTTTTTGATTAACATGTAACCTCGTAACTCCGTAACCCTGTAACTGAGTAATTGAGTAACTGAGTAACTAGTAACTGAGTAACTAGTAATAGAACCTCATATCCAGCGCACCTCCAACAAAGAAGGCTTGCTTTTCGCCCCCTACATCGCCGTATTGAGCATTGATTTGGAAACCGAAGGCGAAGTGTTGTGTGCCGCTGTAGCCAATGCGAAGTGAGCCAGTTGTTACGCTCGACCCGCTTGTGGCATCATCAACTGACGGTGTTTGGCGATACACAATACCACCGGCGATAGCCACTGGTACGTCGGTAGTTGGGCGCAAATCTGCATTTAACGCTATTCCCCCATCAAAGTAGATCGCAGCGTTACCACCCCGCACAATTGCCTCTCCGTAGAGTCCTGCGATAAACGTAGATAGACCAAACGTTTCGTTGAATGCATAGGCACCACGTGCGGTGAGTCCGGTTATGAGTACAGGTTTCGTTTGCACAAGCGGATTCTCGGAGACAACAGCGCTACTGTCTATCACTCCAGCAATCCACTGGTCTACGTCTACCGTGGCAACGGTCCCATTTGTTAGGTCTAGGGAGAGAGTACCAAGGAATTTTCGGGTCTCAATCACTCGCACCTTCCAACCAAGATTGAAGGATGTTGCTGTGTTAACACCTTGACTGAGGAGCGATGTGACGTTGGTTCCTAACCGGCCTACCAACCGGAAACCTCCGTACACGCTGAGCCAATCCTTAATGCGTTGTTCATGAAAGGCCTGCATGGACACGATGGCAAGACTCCCCTTTGGTGCCACAACGATCCTGTCACCAATGGTGATGATGGGAAGTTCGAGGTTCAGCGTTGTACCTCCGCCAACCGTTACCTGCGATACGGTACGGATGAATGGTCCCGGCATGCCACCAAGTGGTTGAAAGAGATGTCCGCCAAGGATGGGACCCGGCGAGGCCAAATCGGAGCTGTCTGTTTCGTTGGCAAAGGCGGGAGTAGCCAATAGTATTGCTATCCCCAGGAGGAGAAGTTGTCTCATAACCCACCTCCAAAGGCGTATTCTGCAAAGAACCGGAAGGAGAATCCGCTCGATCTCATGACTGCTGCCGGTGGGAGTGAGGCAAGGGGCTCTCCATTTAAGAGGTTGGTTAGACCCTGTTCGTATCGGAGTTCGGGAATCAACCGCACGTCGCCTAATCGGAACATATACCCAAATCCGAGGTAGAGACTGCCTTCCAACTGGACAAATGCATTGGAAACCGACATTGTTGTATCCGGGTCAAGAACTACTACCTGGGCATCGTTGTGAAGGCGAAAAGTAATGCCACTGCTGAAATACCATGTCTGCGATCCGCCATAGATGCGTACACCAACCGGAATTGCAAACGACGTGAGACTGAAGTCCCCAATGGCTTCCAGAGAGTCTGTTAAGGGTAAAACGTTCGAAACGGTGTTATTTCGCACATCATACGTCACGCCAAGGGTAAGCTGGATATCCGACGTAACGAAATACCCGGCTGAAACTCCTGCCCCGTAGCCCAATCCCGACGTAATTGTCTGATCGTCCGGTGAGTCACCATTGAGTGAAAGTTGTTGGGCATACCCGGTAACGCCGAGATGCACCTGGGCAGAAGCACCTACAATGCTCATGACCATGGCTAGGATAAGCAGGACGTGTCTCTTCATCCCGCAAATCTACAGAAAGCCATATCTCCGTATGCCGTATCTCCGTATCTCAGTATCTCCGTATCTCGGTAACTCTGTAACTGCCTTTGTATATTTGCACTTCATTACAGCTCCTGAAGCACTCAACACATGACTCCGTCAGACGAACAACACCAAGCTCCGTCACCATCATCATCCCCATCTGAAGGGGGCTCATCAGACAGCGAAGGGCGCAACAAACGTCGCAGACGCCGAGGTGGACGTCGCGGTGATGGTCAGAACCAAGAACCGCGCGAGGGTGCTGACCGCCGTCCTACGCCGAGCGGTGACGATGATCGCCCATCGGTGCGTCACGCTGATACGCGCATCGACCGCGGCCCGGATCGCCCTACGGAAAACTCTGAGAGCCAACCCGAACCAGATGGAGCTGGGGCAGATGCAGATCGCAAACGCAAACGGCGCCGGAAGAAAAGACCGAGTGGAGAGGGACAGGGTCACACAGCAGGATCCGATGACCAACGTCCGGCTCAAGAAGCGGACGGTCAGTCTCCGCCTGCCCCTTCTCAAGGACAGGCACCACGAGAACAACAACGCGAACAACAGCGCGAACAACAGCCACGGGAGCAACAACCTCGTGGTGGTGGACGTCCGGGAGATCGCCGACGTGAGCCGGCTGAAAAGAAGGAACGCGCGCCACGCGGCTCTGTGCTCCAACGTCGTGTAACACGCGGTGAATACAACGACGTTCCGGTTCAGAAAGAAGAGCCAGTTGTTGTTACCCCGATCAACGCCATCAACGTAGAAGCGTATATCGCCCATCACAAGGGATGGCAACGTGAGGTACTAACAACACTTCGCTCCATCGTTCGCGGAGCAGCCGGTGAGATCGAAGAAAGTATACTTTGGTCACAGCCTGTTTTCTCAATGAATGGTCCGGTCTGCTACGTCAAGGCCTTTGCAGATCATGTGAACTTTGGCTTCTGGCGTGGCACCGAACTTGAGGATCCGGATGGTCTCCTCGTGGGCGACCTAACGAAGATGCGACACATCACACTTCGGTCTACGAATGATGTTAAACGTGAGCTCTTCGAGTCAATGGTACGCCAGGCTGTGCGACTCAACCGCGATAAGGGTGACCCTACGCTGTCGTAGTTTTTTGTTGGTGTAGTTCGATTGCTTGGAGATATGCACGTGCATACCGGGCAAGCGTCCGTGCATCGTGGAGATCATTGCGATTCATTTTGCCGGTTGACTCTTTTGTCTCTATGTCCGCTACAAGATGGGCTAGCGATTCATTGTGCCGGTGCTTCGATTCGTCCAGTGCAACCCTATGCAGCAATAACCGCAGCTCTCGTAGTTGAGTATGCAGGTGTGGATCAGAAGTGCTGTCGGATCCAACGTTTTGACGTTCCGGAGAAGGGGCTTCCGTGGTTATTGAATTCAATGGAAGCACTGTTGCGGAAATGCACTCTGCTGCCTTCAGGGCTGTCACTCCTGCTTCGAGCAAGGAGTTAGATGCGAGTCGATTGGATCCGTGCATTCCTGTACGAGCGCATTCACCTATGGCAAACAGACCTTGCCGCGACGTCTTCCCATCACAACCGGCATCTATCCCGCCGCACTGATAGTGAGCTCCGGGTCGTACCGGTATCAGATCCGTTGATGGATCGAGTAGTTCACGGGAGCAGAGATCCAAGAATCCGGGGAATCGTCGGCTGAGCATGACTGTTGAGAGGTGTCGACAATCCAAGTAGACGTGATCAGTTTCGGTTCGCTCCATTTCTTGGATCATCGCAGCTGAGACAACGTCTCTTGGGGCCAGTTCGCCCCTTTCATCATAACACTTCACGAATCGCTGCCCCTTGTTGTTCACAAGATAGGCACCTGCACCTCGCAGCGCTTCAGTGATGAGTGGTCTCGATGCTTGGTCGCCTGACGTTACCAGCAACGTTGGATGAAACTGCATCCATTGGAGATCCTTCAGCGGGAGATCAAGTGACATGGCAAGGTAAACGGCATCTCCGATGGCTGTTGGAAGATTGGATGAATACCCGAATGCATTTCCGGAACCTCCCATTGCAAGGATCACGTACCGTGCATGAACAACATATGTTTTGTTCGATGCACTGTGATTGATCTCAAGCACCCACTGATCATCATCGTTGTATCGTAACGCGATGAGGCGCATACCCTCGCGCACAGTGATAGTAGAGGCCCATCCAAGAGCTTCATGCACAGTGGACATGATCGTTGCACCTGTTGCGTCCGATGTGTGGATCACTCGCGGTCGATAATGCCCACCCTCCAAAACATAATGGTAATGATCGTCGCTCGTTCTGTCAAAGTCAATGCCTAATCCTTCCAGGTAGGCAACGAGTTTTGGGGCAGAAACAAGGATCTCTCGAACCGTGTGCGGGTCACCCTTCATGTTCCCCGCCACAAGCGTATCATGGATATGGCTCTCGAGGTCACCTTCAACGTCTGCACAAGGAATTGCAATTCCTCCTTGAGCGAGCTGACTTGAACACTCTGATAATGCCCCTTTCGAAATCATCAAGATCGAGAGATCGGGTCGCAGTTCAGACAGTCGAAGCGCAGCGATGGACCCGGCGATCCCAGCTCCAACGATGACAACACTATACCGAGAGTGGATCATCACTGTTCCGCAAACATGCGAAGTATGGGCGCACGGGCACGTTCCAGCAACTTCTGCTCGATATCGATTCTCGGTTGCAAACTCTCAAGAGCTTGATAGACGAGATCCAGCGTATTTCTCTTCATGTGAGGACACTCACTACACGCACATTCCGTGATGTGTTTTGGCGGAGCCGGAGTAAGGGTTGCTGTAGGAGCAGCTCTTTGCATCTCAATAAGTATCCCGACCTCGGTAGCAACGATGAATCTCCCGTGCGAATGCTCGGCCACATACCGCAACAAATGTGAGGTAGAGCCAATCACATCGGAGACCTCAAGCACGGACTTGGCACATTCCGGATGAGCAAGGACAACTGCTGTGGGATCGAGCTCTTTTGCTCGTGATATCTGCACTGCATCAAATGCATCATGCACATCACACTGTCCGTTCCATGTAACGATGTCGCGACCGGTCCGCTCTGCAAGCCATCGTCCAAGATTCTTATCCGGACCAAAGAGAATCGATCGTTCTTTGGGGATCCGGCGAATAATGTCCTCGGCGTTACTCGATGTACAGACGATGTCACTCATAGCCTTGACTTCAAGGCTGCTATTGATATAGCTCACTACCTCGTGGTCAGGATGCTCTGAAATGAACCTTTGATATTCCTCGGGTGGACTTTGCTCAACCAAGGAACAGCTTGCGTCCAGTGTTGGGGCAAGCACAATCTTGTGAGGATTCAAAAGCTTGGCAGTCTCAGCCATGAAGCGCACTCCTGCAATGAGTATCACATCGGCGTGCGATTCTTGAGCCTTGGCAGCGAGTTGCAGGCTATCACCGATCCAGTCAGCCACCGATTGGATCTCAGCGTCCTGATAATAGTGGGCAAGGATAACGGCGTTCTGCCGCTTCTTCAGATCAGTAATGCGGTCTTTATAGTCTGGCATAGACAACGAATTTAAGACAATCTTGTCTGTTTTACATCGAGTGTGCCGAATTTGTCTTCAGTCCTCTGGTAGGATGGCTATAAAGGTCTCCGGATCCAGAAATGCTGGACTGGTGTGGAGTGCGTCAAGCTGTACATGACCGATCACATATCTCCCGCTTGAACTGCGGTGGTCAACATCCACTATGGAGAAGGGTATGCTGGTGATCTGGTCATTCGTTCCGCGAACGTAGATAGCAACTTCTACATCGTGGTTCACTACCGGGGGTGAAGCCTGACCAAGCTTCTTGTATTCATAGCGGTAGCCGTATCGAAGTGCTGCGATATCGGACAAAACAGCCGAGGCAGTTGGTCCGCCCCCTGCCCCCTTCCCAACAAGCAACTGCGCATCTGAAAATGCAGCGGTCAGACGAACGGCATTCACCTCGTTTCGAACACCGGCTAGGGGGCTTGTGTTCTGTGTCAAGGCCGGAAGCGCAAGCAGGGACAGCCCACTACCATGAAGTTGTACTCTGGAAAGGAGTTTGATGGTCCGCGACTGTTGTTGTGCGATCGATATGTCGAAAGGAGTAACGGATGTGATTCCTCTGCGCACGATCCGTACGGGATTGACAACTACTCCAAAGGCATGAGCTGCTATGATCGTGGTCTTGAATGCAGCATCAAAGGCTTCAACATCAAGGGTTGGATCGCTCTCGGCAAAGCCAAGTTTCTGCGCCTGTGCCAGTGCTGATGCATACCCACCGGAAGATGGTTCGTGAAGGGCTGTGAGGATGTAATTCGTTGTACCGTTAACAATACCCTCTACGCGACTCAACATGTCGTTGTCGTAATACTCCTCAAGATTTCGGATGATGGGTATACTTCCGCATGTTGATGCCTCATACAACAACGAAGATCCCGTCTCTCGCTGAATATCGAGAAGTTCTTGGAGTCGTGTGGCAACCAGACGCTTGTTTGCCGTTACTACAGACTTGCCATTGCGCAATGCCGTGCTTACGATCTCGAACGCCGCCTCGGCATCGTCGATGAGTTCTACCACAACGTTGATATGTGGGTCTGTGAGAATGTCGTCCTTATGGAAGGTGAAGGACGAGGATGGTAAGGGGCGATCCTTGAACCTGTCTTTTACGCAGATCCGAGAGACCTCGGCCTGAAGACCGGGTGTGCGATGTAACACGTCGTAGAGTCCTTGGCCTACTACGCCAAATCCAAAAAGTCCGATGCGTTGTTTTGCTGGTGTTGTGCTCATGAGAAGATCTTTTCGTGTTGAAGAATGATGGAAAGTTTTCGTTGGTCGATCAAGAATGCGTCATGGCCTGCAGCCGATGTGAGTCTGCGATAACGCGAGCGTGGGATCATGTCACTGATAAAATGTTGCTCTGCCTCCGGAAAGAGGAGATCGGAATCGATACCGACTACGATGCTGTGGGCAGTAATCGATCGCAATGCTGCACCGATGCCTCCCCTACCGCGTCCTACGTCGTGACTGTCCATGGCGCGTGTGAGCGCGTGATATGCGTGAGCGTTGAAACGATGGGCTAGCTTTAGGCCTTGGTGACGTTGATACGATTCAGCATGAAAGTCCTCGATGCGTTCATCATCCTCACGTTGCCGTACGTTGTATAGCACCGGTGTTCTATAGGAGATCATCCCAATAGCCCGTGCTGCAATGAGTCCGGCAGCACCACCATCTTCTCGGTCTTCAGAAAACGTTGGGTCTGCCTCCAACGCAAGTCTCTGCGCCGCATTAAATGCAATTGCCCACGGAGAATGTTTTGCGTTCGTTGCAATGGGAACGATGCGCTCAACAACTGTCGGCTCCAGTAGTGCCCATTCGAGCACGTGTTGTCCGCCCATCGATCCGCCAATAAGCGTGCGTATACGGGTAATGCCGAGTGCTTCACGCAGCCGAATAAATGCTCGTACCTGGTCTCGTGCAGTTACCAGCGGGAACGATCCAAACAAGGGGCTACCTGTTTCAACCGATGTTGTTGGACCGGTTGAACCATAACACGATCCGATCATGTTTGCACAAACAACGAAGTGACTGTTCGTGTCGATGATGCGGCCAGGTCCCACAAGTCCGCTCCACCACGATGCAGCATCACTATTTCCCGTGAGTGCATGGCAGATCCATATCACGTTATCAGCTTCTGCATTCAATGTGCCATAGGTCTGATAGGCAACTTCAAGTGGTGATAATGAAGAGCCCCCTTCAAGAACGAACGGGAGCGGATCGCGAAAAACGTTCATCAAAAACTCCGTAGATAATTGCACCAAGAAGAGCACCGAAAAAGACGAGAAGAGCTGAGGGAGTTCCTGCCCCAACGTGGACGTATAGTGGTCCCGGACAAAGTCCCGTTAGTCCCCACCCTACACCAAAGAGTACACTCCCATACACTGTTCGGCTTGTGAAAGTCTTTGTAGGAATAGGAAGGGGCTCCTGGTCCCCGCGAACTTTCGTCAAGAAATACGTCGAAACGAAGGCCACAATCACGGCTGTTGAAAAGACCAAGAGGACATGAGGGTCTAGGAGGTTGAACAACCCCGCCATCCGCCGCCACGATGTAAGACCGGAGAGGATGAGCACTGTACCGAAATACAGTCCATAGAGAAATGATCGAAGGATCATCGCATTCCTCCGAATCCGGCATGAAGAATGTGCGATGTGAACAGAAACGTACCGATAGCCGTTGCAAAGAATGTGGCCGTGGCTATCAGGCTTGACTTCTGTCGCGTGGCAATACCGGTGAGTCCATGACCACTCGTACATCCTTGCGCCAGGCGCGTTCCAAGTCCGATCAATACTCCAGACACCACAAGAATGAAGGTTCCGTTTTCCGTATTCACCCACTGCACAACGTCGCTCTCAAAATCAACGCCCAGAACCACGCGCGCAATGAGTCCGGAAGAAACGATCCCACCAAGCACGGCAAGGCTCCACACATGCTGACCCAGCGCATACCGGAAGTGTGATATGCGACGTATCGGAGGAAACAAAGCACAGATATGTTCTAAGTTTCTCGAGAGGCCAAGAGGCTTCTTCAAGAACCATAACGCAAGAGGAACAGCTAGTCCGAGGAGAATCCCGGAGAGATACCATGGCAACTGCATAGAGAGCCCGAAGGATGGGGATAGCTCTCTTCGTCCGTAAACGAAAAAACGCCATCCCCGGTGAAAGGAATGGCGTTTTGTGTTTATTCAACGTTGCGGTTCTTACCCGCGCCACTCCTCACCGGACATGTGCATACACATCATCATGCAGTTCTGCATCATGGTGGACATGTTCGTCGTGATATGGCGTTGGGCGTTCATTGAGTTCCAAACATACGACTTTGTTCAACTCTCTTCCAAATCTCTAACAATCTAGCACTCTAACAATCTAACGCAGAGCAGATTCCAACGCCGTTCGCGCATCCGTCTTCTCATCACGGTACTTCACAATGAGTGGCGTGCTGATGCTCAGTCCGTTGGCCTTGCCGTATTCGCTGGTGATGACACGGGAACCTGCTACAACAACAGCACCCTCCGGTATCTCCAATGGTGCATCAGGAGTACTGCGTATGATAGTTTCATTCACAAGATCATAGACCGGTGTGGATGCGTTCAGAATCACTCCGCTACCAAGAACAGCTCGGTTTCGGATGAGAACACCTTCATACAAACCACAGTTGCCCCCTATCATCACTTCGTCTTCAATAATGACCGGACGTGCACCTGCGGGTTCAAGAACTCCACCGATCTGTGCAGCAGCGCTGATATGGACTCGAGCACCGATCTGTGCACACGTACCAACAAGTGCATGTGAGTCTACCATTGTCCCCTCGCCAACATACGCGCCGATGTTGATGTAGCTTGGTGGCATGCAGATCACACCATGGGCAAAAAATGATCCGGTGCGAATGGTTGTTCCACCGGGGACGATGCGCACATGATCATCAATGGTAAGGGGCTTTGTAGGAAGTGTATCCTTGTCGAAGAATCGGAAGTTCTCGTCAGTTGAAGCGTCTTCCATGCGCCCCTTTCGGAAGAGAACAAGGATGCCTTGTTTTACCCACGTGTTCACCTGCCACGAACCATCTTCCAAACGTTGGGCTGCACGAATCTTGCCCTTGTTGAGTGAGTCCACGAAGTCGGCACAGACCTGTGTTGCGTTTTTATCATACTGAAGTTCCTGTGCCGGCATAGCGGCAAGGCGTTCAATCTCGGATTGGAGAGAGTTCATTTCTTTCTTCCTTTCTTAGCAGATGCTGTTTTCGGGGACACAGCTTGCTGTGCCTTTACGCCCTTTGTCTTGGGCACAGCTTGCTGTGCCCTTACATCGAAGGCGAGGTTGAGGATCTTATAGACGAGGCGTGCGGCGGTGATATCGGGGTGGGTGACGCCCTTGACTGGAGCAAGTTCCACCACATCGAAGCCTACGATGCGACGTCCCGATGCAATTATGGCACGGATAACATCAATTGTTTCGCTGTATAGAAAGCCATCCGGTTCCGGTGTTCCTGTTGATGGCATGATCGACGGACAGAAGTGATCCACATCGAAGGTGATGTAGACATCCTTCTCGAGCGTGTCCACTACACTCTTTTGCCAATGAGTGCCATGGAGCCCCCTTCGAATTGCTGAGGCATAGAAGGTTTTGATTCCATTGTTCTTGATGAACTTCGCTTCTTCGATGCACTGAGCCCTGATGCCAACCTGCGTGATGCGTTCAGTAGGAAAGAACTCGGCAACGCGAGCCATAAACGATGCATGTGAATATGGCGATCCTTGATACTCATGTCGCAGATCTGAATGAGCATCGAAATGTAGCACACTCATCGTTGGATACGCTCGGTAGTGAGCAGAGATCGGCGCAGTGGAGATCGTATGTTCACCACCGAGGGTCACAACAAACTTCCCCATCACAATGAGGTCCTCCACTTGGTCTTCAATGAGATCCAATGCTGCACGGTCCACGAACTTCCCAAAGGAAAGGGGCTTCATGGTAGCAATGCCCTTCTCGAAACACAGTTCTCGGTCGGTCTCGTCATCATAGAACTCCACATAGGCGCTCGCATCAAGGATGGCCTTTGGACCCTTTTCAGCACCGCCACCATAACTCACTGTGTGTTCGTATGGTGCTGAGACAATGGCTATGGCAGAGGATTCAAGCGATGAGTATCGTTCTTCAATGGCGAGGAAGTTCTTCTTTGGGCCAAGGACCTTCATGATCGTATTCCGTGATGTGTGATAGTTGCAAAATAGGTGTCAAGCGTTGAACTGCGTTCCGCGAGTATATTCGCCAATGCCAACAATCAAAACGCAGCGACTCGGCTGGTACGTCTATGACTGGGCGAACAGCGCATTCAGTACATCCGTTGTAACGGTATTCCTCGGCCCCTACCTAACAAACGTGGCTGAGACTGCGGCAAACACGGCCGGACAGATCACACCATTCGGTATTCCGATGCACCCGGGTAGTTGGTTCTCCTACTGCATTGCGGTTTCGGTGATCCTGCAGGTCTTTGTCCTGCCGCCGATCGGTGCAATCGTAGACCGATCACATCGAAAGCGACTCTTCTTGTCGATCTGGGCGTTTCTGGGAGCAGCTGCCACCATCGGACTTGCCGTATTGTCGGCAGATACAGGCAACTATATCATTGGCGGACTCTTCTTCATCATCGCAAACCTGAGTTTTGGAGCAAGTGTTGTAGTAGCGAATTCCTTCCTCAACGATCTTGCTACACCGGAAGAGCGTGACAGCGTTTCATCACGCGGTTGGGCCTTTGGATATCTCGGTGGTGGACTCCTTCTTCTTGCCCATCTGTTGTGGTTCTCCGCTGCAAAAGAATCCGGCGGTCCCATTGAACCCGTCATTCAAGGAGTCTTTTTAACAACGGGGATATGGTGGGCCCTGTTCACGTTCGTCTCCATCATGTTGTTGCGTGATAAGGTGCCGGCATACACACACGAGAAACACGCACTAAGGCAGAGCTTCAAACAGCTCTTTACAACACTGCGGGATTTAGCACAATATCCGCAGACATTGCGCTTTTTCATTGCCTACCTCCTCTACAACGATGCCATCCAAACCGTGATCGCTATGGCAAGTGTCTACGGCGCAGAAGAACTTGGTCTAGGTCTCGACGTGCTCACGCAGGCCATCCTCCTCGTACAATTCGTAGCGATAGGGGGCTCCTTGATCTTTGCTTGGCTTGCTGAACGCATCAACACCAAACGCGCCATCATCGTCGGCCTCTACGGTTGGTGTGCCGTCCTCATCGCCGCCTTCTTCTGGGTCAGCACCGCCACACACTTCTTCATCCTCGCTGCCGTGATCGCCATCGTCATGGGCGGCACCCAGGCACTCAGCAGGTCCATGTTCTCCCGCATGATCCCCGCTGGAAAAGAAGCAGAATATTTCTCCCTCTACGAGATCAGCGACAAAGGCACGTCGTGGATCGGCCCCCTAGCATTCGGACTTGCACTCACCCTCACCAACAGCTATCGTTGGGCCGTACTCTCCCTCATCATCTTTATGGTAGCAGGGCTTGTGGTGCTGATGGGGGTAAAGGACGGAGAGCGTTCATCACCCCGTGCGTAGTCGAAGAGCAAAGTATCGTCGGGCTAAAGCCCGGCCAAGCAAGAACTCTCCCCCCATCCCCCTCCCTCACGCTTCGCTAGGGAGGGGGTGCCGGTGCGTGTAACCCCGGTCATTTCGTCATTACGTCATTACGTCATTTCATAGAGGTCCCTCGCTTCGCTCGGGATGACGCTGCTCCCACTGTTGTATCAGAGACAGAAATGTGAGCACCATCCATGATGGTGCTCACATTTCTTACCTACACACAATGCCTTGGCAGCGTCATCCCGAGGCGCGGAGCGACGAGGGACCTCGACGAAAAAAACAAAAGGGCGAAAAGGTCTTACCCTCTTCACCCTTTGTCATCAGTCATCTGTCATTTGTCATTAGTCATAACGTCATAATTGTCATAACGTCATAATTGTCATTACGTCATTTCTTAATCCATGATCTTCCGCAAGAACGCTGGTTGGTTTCCACCGGCCCCGGCAGCCTTACGAATAGGAGATGGATAGCCCCCTGTTGCTTCATTTGCGCTTGGTTGGACAATTGGAACACTACCGGATGATGGTGGTTCTTCGCGTGGCATACCGGCTGTGCTGCGTTGTTCCAACTCGCGTTGTTTGCGGATGTAGGCCGGGACGTTCACATCGTTCATATCAACGTCTTGCGATGTTGAAGGGGCGAGTGGTGATGGTTGAGTTGTTGCTGCCGGACGATAGGAGTCTGGTGCTGCTTCTGGCTCGGGTGCCGGACGGACAATCTCAATAACGGGAGCATAGGATGTTGTTGACGTTGCTGTAGGCACGGACTTCTTTTCGTCTTGACGTCGGAAGCCGGTAGCAACAACGGTAATGGAGATCTCATCTTCCATGCTCTCATCAACAACAACGCCGTGGATGAGATTCACCTCATCGCCTGCAGCCTTCTCGATGGCCGAGACGGCTTCACTCACTTCAAACATGGTCATGTTCGAACTGCCGGTGATGTTCACAAGGAGACCTTGTGCACCGTAGATCGACATGCCTTCGAGGATCGGAGAGTTCAAGGCATTCTGCGCTGCTTCAATTGCACGATGCTCACCCGTTGCCATACCAATACCCATGAGTGCATCACCCATACCGCTCATTACGGTACGAACGTCTGCAAAGTCCACGTTCACATATCCAACACCAGAAATGATGTCGGCGATACCCTTTGTAGCGTTGTAGAGGACCGTGTCCACCATTGCAAGTGCATTGGCGAAGGTCACATCCTTGTCTA
This sequence comes from Candidatus Didemnitutus sp., assembly GCA_035299365.1. Classification (GTDB taxonomy): domain Bacteria; phylum Bacteroidota; class Ignavibacteria; order Kapaibacteriales; family Kapaibacteriaceae; genus UBA10438. Next base: position 318 of record DATGWS010000297.1, on the reverse strand, counting down.
CAACAGTAAGAATGCGTTGGTTAGGGATCACGATGAGTGCATCAACGTGCTCTCGGAGGTCCTTGATGCCATTTTCGGCAATGGACATCCGACGCTTGGATTCATAGGCAAAGGGCTTTGTAACAATGCCCACAACCAGTGCTCCAAGCTCACGGCCAACACGTGCGATCACCGGTGCTGCTCCGGTTCCCGTACCGCCGCCCATGCCAGCCGTCACAAAGATCATATCGCTTCCTTGGAGCGCATCGTAGACGTCATCGATGCTCTCCTCCACAGAAGCTCTCCCCTTACTAGGATCTGCCCCTGCTCCAAGGCCGC
>DATGWS010000296.1:0-10514 GCA_035299365.1 Candidatus Didemnitutus sp. | reverse complement strand
GCCGTAGTTGATGTACCGGACGTGATGTATCCGAATGCCGACTACGTTGTTGACCCGCGCCTTCCGGCAGTAGAAAACACGCGAGCAGTTGTGCGCGATGGTGAAAGGGAAATAGCCTCAACAAATGAGGGGACCATGCGCATTCGTCCGCAGCTGCGCGACACCGGACATACTCTCATTTTTGAGCGTTATGTGGATGGCAACAAAGAAGGGGCCTCGCAACAGATCCAGGTACGGAACTACCCGGCTCCTGTCATTCGTGATGTGAAGCGCGATGCAGATCAACGCAAGAAGACCGTGGTAGTCCAATTCTTCTCAAGCGATCGAAGTGTTAATCGTCCAACGCTGCGAGTGTTGGACGGTAATGCCCAAGAACCCCGCAAACTATCGGGCTATTTGAGAGCAGCAGACGGCCAATCTCCAACAACATCGTGGCTTGAGGTGTTTGAGGTAACCATTCGCGATCCGCAACGGCCGTTCACATTCCGTATTCAAGCGTTCGATGATAAGGGGCGAGCCAGCCCCGTGTGGGTCGAAGACTAACGGCGCGACCGTCGATAGAGGCGCACATTCTCCATATGCTCAGCACCTGTTCGTGCAAAGCGGTGAAGTCCGGTGCTATCTCCTCGCGCTACGAAATAGATGTAGGGATGATTCTCCGGCTTCAAAGCGGCCTTGATTGCATCCGTACCCGGATTGCCAATCGGCCCTGGCGGAAGTCCTGTATGTAGGTAGGTGTTGTAGGCATGTGCATCTTCGAGGTCCCGGTACATCACCCGGCGTTTCATGCCGATGCCGTATTGCACCGTTGGGTCTGCCTCGAGCTTCATCCCACGTTGTAATCTGTTCACATACACGCCGGCGATCTTGGGCATCTCGCTCACGTTGGCAGCCTCTGCCTGAACGATCGATGCAAGGGTAAGAATCTCTTTGCGCGATAACTCAGTATCGAAGGAGCCCCATACCGTCTGCATTTCCATTGCCAATCGCTCACCTACGGCGCCTGCTTCGTCTCGCCACAACACGTGGTAGGTATTTGGGCTGAGGTACCCCTCCATCGATGGAGCATCGTGGGTGTATTTCTTCACCACCGAGTCGTTCTCACACCAGGCAACGAAGTCGGAGGAATCGATCTCGGCCTTTCGGCGGAGGATTCCCGCGATCTCACGGTACGACAAGCCTTCCGGTATGGTCACACGGATTGCCGGACGATGCCTGCCGCTTACGAGCGCCATCACTACATCCCACTGCGTGTCTGCAGCAGTGAACACATACCAGCCATGTTGAACCGGACGCTGTGTGATCCTGGCCACTATTCGTGCGGTAATACGAACCAGACTAGGTGTGGGCAATGTACATTGAGCGTCAATGCTGTCTATTGCGCCGGCTATCGTTGTCCGTCTGGCAATATGAACCGTACAATCGCCGTTGATGGGTAGGGGGCGATGGAGAAACCATGCGATTCCCGCGGCACTTGCAACAACAGCAAGCAGTGAAAGGAGAATGATGGTACGGAGACGACGTTTCATGGGCATGGAGGTATCAGGAAAGATAGGTCTCATCACCGTGATCATCATGCTGTGCTGTCAGCACGTCAGGGCTACGCCTGAGTCAGAGCCCGAGATTTTTTTCGGTCCGGCATTTACCAGCCTTGATTCCGATGTAGAGATCGGATTTGGATTCGGCGGTGGGCTCAACATAGGTCTCCTCCCATTTGCCGGAGGAATGATTGAGTTGCGGGGCAGTTTAATGCCTGTGTTTGCCGTCGACTCTGCAGTGGGTTTTACCATGACGCAGGCCCACATTCCACTCACTGTTGCCATTGCCTTCCTCGAACGTTCGGAACACGAAGATAGACTTGGTCTAGGGGGCTCCATCGGCTTTGGTTTGATGAGCACACTTGGAAAGCACTCGCCATCGGCCATCGATGTACGACCGTGTTTTACGATCGATCTCACGTTTGGGATCTTTGAGCGCGGTGCTCTCAAATTCCGCTACACAACTGTAGTGGGGAATAAGGAGTCTACGGACGGGCGAAGCTTGAGCTACCAGACAGTAACAATCATCGGATCTACGTCGTGGTAACGGATCCCTTCACGGTCTGCACAAAGATGTCGTGCAGAGATGGCTCTGCTACTTCAAACCTCGTAATCTCTACCTGATTGAGTGCTGTACGCAGAACATCAGTAGGATGGACAGATGGATCGGTAAGTCGAAGTTCAACCCTGCCTGCTGCTGAGTCAACCACGGCTGTGCCGGGGATGTTTCGCATTGGTTCGTCGTGGCCATGATAGTCGAGATAGATACGATCGCTACGGAAGCCGGCTCGTACATCACGAACCGAGCCGTTGAGCACCACCCGCCCCTTATCAATCAATGCAATGTCATCACAGAGTCGTTCAACCTGATCCATTTGGTGTGTGGAGAGGATGATGGTGGTTCCACGTAGCTGCAATTCCTTTATCACGCCGATTAGGATGTCAGAATTCACAGGGTCGAGGCCACTGAATGGTTCATCAAGGATGACGAGCTTGGGCTCGTGAAGAACAGTTGAGATGAACTGCACCTTCTGCTGCATACCTTTTGAGAGTTCCTGAACTTTTTTCGATTCCCAGCCGGAGGCATCCATACGGGCCAGCCACCATGAACCGCGTTTCAGGGCTTCACGTCCATCAAGCCCCTTGAGCTGTCCAAAGTACGTGAGCTGTTCGGCAACGGTGAGTTTTTTGTAGAGTCCACGTTCTTCGGGCAGATATCCGATAGAATTCTGTTCAATAGCCGAAACCATCCTGCCGTCGAGCAAGATCTCACCTTCATCAGGCATGATGATATTGGTGATCATGCGGATGAGCGTTGTCTTGCCGGCACCGTTCGGACCTAGTAGTCCATAGATGTGTCCGGCCGTTACCGTCAGTGAAATATTATCGTTCGCAAGTTGTGCGCCAAAGCGCTTTGTGATGTTTTTTATGGTGAGCATGACGCGAAGGTACGGCCTGATGTGGAAAAGGGTTGCACCCGCTGGTTGCCACACATTCGTAACTTTGAGGCACTTTTTGAATGGACTTGCTGTTACAGAGGCCATTCCGATCAACTTCGACGGGGAAAAACATGAGAGCGTTCGGCGAAGTATGGCGTTCGAACATATTCCAGAAGTGGGTGATGGCCATCACGGGTCTCCTTCTGGTCTTCTTTCTCATCGGCCACTTATCAGGCAACCTCCTGATCTTCCTGGGGCCTGAGCACATGAACGAATATGGTCACAGCCTTCGCACGATGGTGCATGGGGCTGCGATCTGGTTGGTACGTGGTGGACTGCTGGTAGTCTTTGTGCTGCATGTATGGTCGGCGATCAGGCTTTCACAGCGTAACCGCTCTGCCAGGCCCGAGAGATATGCAAAGGTGGACAGCCGGACGTCCACGATTGCCTCTCGCAGTATGGCACTCTCCGGGCTCCTCATGTTGGTCTATGCGATCTACCATTTGGCCCACTTTACATGGGGGACTGCGCACTCACAGTTCTACGCCGGCCAAGCGGGCTGGGAGTACACACTTGCCGATGGCGTTGTGGTCCCGGACGTATATAGAATGGTGATAGCCAGTTTCCATGAGCCCCTTATCACAGCGGTGTACCTGCTAGCAATGGTTCTCTTGGGATTGCACCTTAATCACGCAATTGCCAGTGCATTCCAGACCCTAGGCGTTACGAACAAACGTATAGTCCCGGTCATTCGGCTCGTAGGTCCTCTTCTCGGCATCGGCGTTGCCATTGGCTTCTGCAGCGTGCCGCTTTCGATCATTGCCGGCCTTGTGCACTAAAAGAACGAAGGAACACCACGCACTATGGAACTCAACAGCAATATTCCGGGCGGTCCACTCCAACAAAAGTGGGATCAACATCGCGCCGATCTGAAACTTGTGAACCCGGCCAACAAGCGGAAATACAACGTTATCGTTGTTGGTACTGGACTTGCCGGTGCTTCGGCAGCCGCAACTCTTGCCGAACTCGGATACAACGTATCGGCGTTCACGTATCACGACTCAGCGCGTAGAGCACACTCTATCGCAGCACAGGGCGGAATAAACGCCGCTAAGAACTATCAGAACGATGGAGACTCTGTTTGGCGTCTCTTCTATGACACGGTAAAGGGTGGAGACTTTCGTGCCCGCGAGGCAAATGTCTACCGTCTTGCCCAGGTCTCAACCAGCATCATCGATCAATGTGTTGCCCAGGGCGTTCCATTCGCTCGCGAGTATGGCGGATACTTGAGCAACCGTTCATTCGGTGGCGCGCAGGTATCTCGCACGTTCTATGCACGCGGTCAAACGGGCCAGCAGCTCCTCATCGGTGCCTATCAGGCAATGATGCGTCAGGTTGGACTTGGCAAGGTAAAGCTCTACAACAAGCAGGAGATGATGGACCTTATCGTTGTTGATGGGCGTGCCCGAGGCATTGTCTCACGCGATATGGTAACGGGTAAGATCGAGTCGTATATGGCAGATGCCGTGATCCTTGCAACGGGTGGGTATGGCAACGTCTTCTACCTCAGCACGAATGCAAAGGCCTGCAACGTAACGGCCACATATCGGGCTCATAAGCGCGGCGCATTGTTCGCTAATCCATGCTACACGCAGATCCACCCAACCTGCATCCCGCAAAGTGGAGACTACCAATCAAAGCTTACGTTGATGTCCGAGTCATTGCGCAACGATGGCCGCATCTGGGTTCCAAAGGCAAAGGGTGACACACGTTCCCCGGACCAGATACCTGAATCAGAGCGCGACTATTATCTCGAGCGTAAGTACCCGTCGTTCGGTAACCTCTCTCCTCGCGACATCGCATCTCGCGCTGCAAAAGAAGCCTGTGATGATGGGCGTGGTGTTGGACCTGGCGGACTTGGTGTGTACCTCGATTTCGCCGATGCCATCAAGCGCCTCGGTCAAGAAGTGATAGCCGACCGCTACGGCAACTTGTTTGAAATGTACGAGCGAATCACTGGTGAGGATCCGTATAAGGTTCCGATGCGTATCTACCCGGCCGTGCACTATACGATGGGTGGACTTTGGGTGGACTACGATTTGATGTCCAATGTGCCCGGACTCTTTGTACTTGGCGAAGCCAACTTCTCTGATCACGGGGCAAACAGACTCGGTGCATCTGCGCTGATGCAAGGACTTGCCGATGGATATTTTGTGATACCGTATACCCTTGGCGGATATTTCGCTAAGGGTGGATTCAACTCGGTGTCGAATGATGCACCAGAAGCCCGAGCCGCAGTTACCGAGGCGCAGAACAAGGTAAACACACTTCTGTCAATCAACGGTAAACGTTCGCCGACCTCATTCCACCGAGAACTCGGTTCGTTGATGTGGGATAAATGCGGTATGGCTCGGAATGAAAAGGGGCTCACCGAAGCATTGAAGCGCATACCTGAGTTGCGCGAAGAGTTCTGGAAGAACCTCACGATTCCCGGAACCGGCACTGAGTTGAATCAGTCGCTTGAACTTGGTCTTCGTGTTGCAGACTTCTTGGAGTTTGCTGAACTCATGTGTACTGACGCCCTCCATCGTAATGAATCATGCGGCGGTCACTTCCGGGAAGAATACCAGACGGAAGATGGCGAAGCAAAACGCAACGATGACGAGTTCTGCTACGCGGCAGCATGGGAGTATACTGGTGTTGGCTCCAAGCCAACGCTCCACAAGGAGCCCCTTGTCTTTGAAAATGTGCACCTCGCAACACGGAGCTACAAGTAATGAACCTTCGACTCCATATCTGGCGTCAGGCCGGTCCCGACGCCACCGGCATGCTCAAAACGTATGATGTAGCAAACGTGAGTGAGCACATGAGCTTTCTTGAAATGCTCGATGTTCTCAATGAGGATCTGATCTCTAAGGGTGAGATCCCGGTTGCATTCGATCATGATTGCCGAGAAGGCATCTGTGGTACGTGCGGCATTGTGATCAATGGTCGCCCGCATGGTCCGGTAGCAAAAACTACGGTCTGCCAATTGCACATGCGAACCTTCAAGGATGGTGACGAGATCTATATCGAGCCATGGCGTGCACGAGCCTTCCCTGTGATGCGAGATCTTGTTGTAGACCGCGGTTCTCTCGACCGGATCATCCAAAAGGGTGGTTTCGTGAGTGTGAATACCGGAAATGCTCAGGACGGCAATACGATTCCGATTTCGAAGCTCGATGCAGACCGTGCGATGGACGCAGCTGCATGTATTGGATGTGGTGCATGTGTTGCAGCGTGTCCAAATGCATCCGCTATGCTCTTCACAGCCGCCAAGGTTGGTCACCTTGCATCTCTTCCGCAAGGCCAGGCCGAACGTTCAACACGTGCCCTGCACATGGTGTTGCAGATGGACGCAGAAGGTTTTGGCGCCTGCACGAATCATTTGGAATGTGAAGCAGCCTGCCCGAAGGGGATTAGTGTTGAGTTCATCGCGCAGATGAACCGAGACTACCTGGCCAGCGCCATTGGTGGACGCGACTAGGAGACTGCTGCAACGTATTCGCGTACGGCTTGTTCAAAGCCAACAAAGAGGGCCCGACTCACGAGTGCGTGCCCGATAGAAACCTCTTCGATCTCAGGGATCTGGCATATGGCTTCAAGATTCCTGAGATCGAGGCCGTGTCCGGCCGTTACCACAAGCTCTGCGTTGGCTGCATACATTGCTGCCGCTCGGATTCGCTCAAACTGGATCTTCACCCCGGCTCGGCTGCGAGCATTGGCATAGGTTCCTGTGTGGAGCTCGATGATGTCAACACCGCATTGAACTGCGGCATCTATTTGCATAGGCTCCGGTTCAATAAACAGGCTTACAAGGATACCCTTCTCGTGGAACGCCTTGGTCACCTCCGAGAGGTAGTCCTCGTTACCATGAACTGCCAAGCCCCCTTCCGTTGTGAGTTCTTCGCGCTTTTCCGGTACAAGGGTTACGAGGTCCGGTACGATCTCGAGGGCAATGGCAATGATCTCGGGGGTAGCTGCCATCTCAAGATCAAGTTTCGTGGTCAGCACGTCTCGCAGAACCCGCACATCTCGGTCATTCACGTGTCTGCGGTCCTCGCGGAGGTGACAAACGATGCCTGACGCGCCGGCCAATTCAGCTAGGACAGCTGCATGGACTGGGTCGGGCTCCATACCACCTCGTGCTTCTCGTAGGGTGGCCACATGGTCGATATTGACGGCAAGGTTCATGGCAGTAGGGAGAATAGCCTATTTGAGAACGCGGTAAAAAAATGCTGTTCGACGTATCAAAATACCGTAACAATTTCACTTCGTGATTGTTGTTATGGGTTGGGGTCATTGAGAACGTTCACTTGGTTGGGAGCCAGTTTTGAATCTTGCCACGCCCTTCACAACGCGTTTGTGTGGTCTCGTGTCCCTATTCGTCATGCTTGGAACGGTCGGAATGTCCGGTCAAGGGCAAAAGGCGTCTATAAAGGGATTCGTCGCAAACGTTGGACAATGGCCGTCAAATGTCCTTTTTGCCTATCGAGACGGAAACCTCGACACGTGGATTACAACAACCGGGATCGTCTTCGACCAATTTGAGATCCAGCGGTCCAAAGGTGTTCGCGACGGCCAGGTGGTTCGGCTCAACTTCATGCATTCAAAAGGGGGCTCGCCGGTTGGTGAGGTCCAAATGCCGGCACGCGTCAACTATTTTATCGGGCGCGACCCGTCGAAATGGTACACCAATGTTCCTGTATATAGCTCTGTTCGCGTCCGGAATGTCTACGATGGCATAGACGTGATCTATTATTTCGACCAAGGAAGAGTTCGGTACGATCTTGACGTGCGAACCGGAGCAGATCTGGCCCATATGGGAATGAAGATCGACGGAAACAGCGACCTCAAGATTGACCCAGAGACGATTACGATCTCTACGGCTAAGGGGCAGATCATTATGACAGACCTACTTGCCTATTTCTTGCAGGGAAAGAAGTTGCGCACGCCGGCAGCATTCGAAGCTCGTGGAAATGGTTTCACCATTGAGGTACCTGAACACACGTCAGACAAGCCCCTTCTCATTGATCCACTAGTCTACGGGACCTATGTTGGCGGCGATTCGTATGACAACACGATCGGTGTTGAGAATGTAGCGGATGGAGTGTTGGTTGGCGGAACTACGCAAGGCATGACCTTCCCTACCGGTACGGGCGGATATCAGTCGGCTTTTGCAAGTGGTAACGATGCTTACGTAGCCTTGTTCACGAAGGATCTCAGTGCGATTATCAAGTATTCGTACTACGGAGGTTCTGGACTGGACAAGATGAAGTCCATGACGACAGACGAATCGGGTAGCGTGTTTTTTGTAGGCGAGACTACATCGCCCGATCTGCCGATCTCGGTTGGTGCAGCCGGACAGATCTACCGATCACAGATCGATGGATTTGTTGTGAAACTCGATAAGGCGCTCACCAAGCTTGACATCAGCACGTACATTGGCGGCAACAAGGATGACATGCCTGAAGCTGTGGCAGTAGATGTATCAGGAAATGTCTTTGTGTGTGGTGGTACCACATCTACCGCAGACTTCCCAACAACTCTTGGGCATCAAAAGACTCTCGGAGGTCAGGTAGACGGCTTCCTTTGCAGACTCTCCCCAAATGGTTCTACGTATGGGTTCTCTACGTATTTCGGGAAAGAAGGCATCGAAACATTCACAGCGCTCGCCGTGAACTCCGGTGGCGAACCTTTTGTGACCGGAACAACGAACTCGGCAAATTTCGAGACTGCTCCAACACCGAATCGTTGGTCATCCGGCCGTCTTCCGTATGACAGAACATTTAATGGCGGCAACACAGACGCCTTTGTAATCAAGTTCTTCTCTGATGGCACATTGTCCAAGCGTGATGACGGAACATACTCCACCTATTTCGGTGGTAATGGTGATGATGTTGGACGTGGGATCTTTGTTGACCAATCAGGTCGGGCCGTTGTTGTAGGCACCACCACCTCTACGAACCTCCCCACGCTAAGCTCCTACGCCTCACAGCCGATAGGCAGAAGAGACATCTTTATGGCTGTCCTGGCTGACGACGGCCGGGCACTTGCAAGCTGCACGTATTTCGGTGGAACAGGCGATGATGATGTGTTGGGCGTAGACAATCTCAATCAAACGGCTACAGGAGTTATCTACGGTACCACTACATCGAACGACCTGCCGATCTTCGGTGCCGGTGCAGTTGCAGACCGTATCGGAGAAACAGAGGGATTTATCACGATTCTGAATACAGCTTCACTGATCCATTCTACGCTTGTTGGTGGATCGCTAGGAGACTCGGTGAATGCTGTGTCTCTGGATGCGAAGGGTGATGTCTATTATAGTCTCGCGTCGCAATCAGCAGATCTCTATGCAAACGGAATGTCCTATGCCTCTGCAAATGCAGGCGGCACAGATGGATATGTTGGAAAGTATGCATTTGGAGTGTTGGGCATTCAATCGCCGAGTGGTGGTGAAGCATTATGTATCGGCGTAAACAACTCCATCACGTGGAGTGCCGAAGAAATGCTTGTAGACGAAAAGTATCGCGTAGAACTCTCAACGGATGCCGGCCTAACATGGTCAATGCTTGCAAAGGATCTTGTTGGTCGATCCTATGTATGGAAGCCGGCTACAACATTGACGCAAGGAAGTGGATACCGTGTTCGTGTTCTTACAGACCGTGGGCATATCTCTTCAAGCGCAAACTTTACGCTGAACCTCAGTCCGGCGATCACAACGCAACCAGCCGATCTTTCAGCATGTGCTGAAGCTCCTGTTGATTTGAACGTGGTTGCCAGTGGGACCAACCTCAAGTATCAATGGCGGAAGAATGGCGTCAACATAAGCGGAGCAATTGCTCAGACATACAGAATACCTGCTGTCAATAGTTCATCTGCCGGCAAGTATGATGTTGTTGTGAGTGGTGCCTGTAATCCAACCACAACGTCAAGGGCTGCAACAGTCAGCGTTGCTATTGGAACGTCTATCACATCGCAGCCGGTTGGAATCACCGTTGAACAGTCGCGTCCGTTCGTACTCTCCGTTGCTGCAACAGGGAGCACCCTCACCTATCAATGGGTCAAAGACGGCACACCTATCACAGGTGCAACGTCCAATGAATACCGGATCTCGTCATCGGCACTTACAGACGCCGGATCCTATACGTGTGAAGTAGGGGGCGGATGTGGCACCATTTCATCTTCGCCCGCTGTGGTGGTTGTAACACCGTCTACCTCTGTTGATGAGGAGCGTGGTGTTGCCCAACAATGGCTGCGACTGATCGGTCCAACTCCGGCATCAGATGAAGTGGTTATTAACGTTCGCTCAGATGGCTCTTCCACGATGCGCGCTCGCATCATCGACGAGCAGGGGCGAGTCGTTGCCTCGTTCAGCTTGCCACCAACCTCATCAACCGGCACGGATGTTCGAATTCCGGTTGCCCATTACGCCAACGGCGTCTATGGGATCGAGATCGCTTCTGACTCCCAAGTTGGACATCTCCGTATTCTC
>DATGWS010000295.1:0-9950 GCA_035299365.1 Candidatus Didemnitutus sp. | reverse complement strand
CAATGGGCGTCACGTCATGACCGATGTTTGGACAAGTGCCGGAGCCGTTGTTGGACTCTTCATTGCACAGTGGTCCGGACTGTTATGGCTTGACCCAGTTATCGCTATACTCTTCGGTGCGAATATCATCCGCGAAGGTGGGAATCTGGTGTTGATCTCTGTTAGGGGGCTTATGGATACCGCAGATCCATTGCTGCTTACCAACACACAAAAGATCCTCGACGACTATTGTGCGGTTCATGGATGCACATCTCATCGTCTGCGCTTACGAACTTCCGGCAACATGGTCCATATCGACTACCATCTGCTAGTACCAGATGACATGCGCATGCAAGACGCACATGAACTTGCAACTGTCCTCGAAGACAAGATCAAGTCTTCCTTCGATTGCGACGCGGAAGTATTCACGCACTTGGAGAGCTTTTCACAGCCAGAAGGACATGTTTAATGTGCTAGTGTGCTAGTGTGCTAATTGCAGATGGATAGAGTGCTAGATTGTTAGAGTAACGTCTGGGATTAACCGCGACGTTCGATGCCAGTTCGGATGCGCTTGAGAGCTTCGTTGATGTTCTCGATGCTGTTGGCATATGAGAAGCGGATAAAGCCCTCGCCATGTGCACCGAAGGCAGTGCCAGAGAGGCATGCAACACCAGCTTCGTTGAGGAGGTAGTCTGCTGCTTGCTGGGATGTCATACCGGTTCCGGTGATGTTCGGGAAGACGTAGAATGCGCCATGAGGCTTAAGGCAGCGGAATCCTGGGATCTCATTCAATCCGTCAACAATAACATTGCGGCGGTGCTCAAATTCCTTGAGGAAGTCGTTCACGAACGGCAAGGTTCTGTCATTGAGTGCTTCGATGGCAGCCATCTGAGAGAATGAGCTTGTGCAGGACGTGCAGTTTGTTTGAAGCTTCGCAACAACCTTTGCGATGTCCTTTGGAAACAGGCCATATCCAAGGCGCCAGCCGGTCATTGCAAAGGTCTTTGAGAATCCATCGAGGATGATGGTGCGTTCTTGCATGCCATCGAACTCTGTGATCGACGTGTGTTTGAAGTCGCCGTAGGTAACCTGCGAATAGATCTCATCACTCAACACTATCAGATCATGCTTGATAGCCAGGGCCGCGATCTGTTCTAGGTCTTCGCGTGTAAGGATGCCCCCTGTAGGATTCTGTGGTGTGTTAAGGATCACCATTCGTGTCTTTGGAGTGATGCGTGCTTCGAGGTCAGCAACATCAAAACGGAACTCCTTTTCTTCGCGTAGTGGCAGGGGTACCGGTACAGCACCAAGGAAGTTGATCACCGACTCATAGATCGGGAAACCGGGATTGGGATAGATCACTTCATCTCCCGGATCGATCACTGCCATCATCCCATAGAACATGATTGGCTTTGCGCCTGGAGTGATGACAACGTGATCTGCATCCCAAATGTTATAGCCGCGCGTTTTGTTCGTGTAGTCGGCAATGGCCTGACGTGCCTCCGGAAGGCCTGCTGCCGGACCATAGTGCGTGAATCCATTATCCAACGCATCCTTCGCTGCCTGAATGATATTCGGCGGAGTATCGAAATCTGGCTCACCTATCTCCAAGTGCACAATGTTCTTGCCTTGTGCTTCGAGGGCGCGGGCCTTAACGAGGACTTCGAATGCGGTTTCGGTACCGAGGCGTGAGATGCGTTCTGCAACGTGCATGGACATAAGGAGAGAAATGGAGAAATCTTCTGTTCCGAACGCGCAAAGATACGCGTGGTGAGTTCAGACGCGATCAGGAATCTGCGGTGGCGTGATCACGATCGATCGGACGTCATCATTGGTCTCGTCTGTGTTGATCGCAACAGTCCACCGTTTTGCGGGCATGAGATGCGCTGCCTTTTCGGGCCATTCGATGAGCTTGATCGCATCATGTGCAAAAACCATATCATCAAAGCCAACTTCGGCCAATTCGGCAGGAGAATCTATCCGATACAGATCAACATGATAGATTTTCACCGGCGTACCGTCCGGCGTGATGCCGTCGTATTGGTTGATGATCGTGAAGGTTGGGCTCGTCACCAGATCTTCTACCGCAAAAAACCGGCAGATTCCCTTGACGAATTCCGTCTTCCCTGCGCCGAGTTCACCTTCAAGTGCAACAATGTCTCCGTTCTGCAGATCTGCAGCGAATTGTTCGCCCTGAAGGATCGTCTGGCTTTCACTTTCTGACCGGAGGGTCAATGCCTCCATGGAGTTCCGTCCCGTACTGAACACAGATCCCGGGACGGGTCAAAAAGACCGTTGTCTACCGGGGCTCCAAAGTTACCACTGGGAGCACCATCTCTTCGAGGGAAATCCCACCATGTTGGAAGGAATCCCTGTATTTCTGGAGGTAATGGTGGTAATCGGTTGGATAGATGAAGTAATGATCTTCCTTTGCGATCACCACACTGGTGGCTGAACCGCCCCCTGCAGGGATCTTATAGGCCTCGGGATCACGGATGATCATGGCATCCCTCGACTCTGCCTTAACATTGCGGCCGATCTTGTATCGAAGGTTTGTGGTGGTTTCTCGGTCCCCGATCACCTTGGAACCTCTCATACAGCGCACACTTCCATGATCTGTTGTGATCACAATCTGTATGTCGGGAACGGTAGAAAGTGAGCGAAGAATGCCGTAGAAGGAGCTGTGGAGGAACCACGACCTCGTAAGAGAACGGTATGCTGATTCATCGGGGGCTATCTCCTTGAGAATGGGATAGTCAGACCGTGAGTGCGCAATCATATCTACTGCATTGATCACAATGGCAGTAAGATGATGCTTAGCATAACGCATGATATCGGCTTCGATACGCTTGCCAAAGTCCGTATCGATAATCTTCACGTACTGCAGGTCGTTCTTGAGTTTCACCCGACGTCTCTGTAGCAACAGTGCTAGCAGCTCCTTTTCGTGACGATTTAATGTATGCTCATCACTCCCCCTCTCATCAATCGAGAACTGCGGGTAATGTTTGTTGATATCCGTTGGGAACAACCCACCAAAGATGCTGTTACGGGCATACGGAGTGGCCGTTGGCAAAATGGAGCAGTAGTAGTCTTTTTGGATGTTGAAAAGCGGACGGATGAATTCCTCCATCATCATCCACTGATCCAGCCGCATACAGTCCACCACGATAAAGAACGTAGGCCTTCCACTCGCAAGTTTCGGGATCAGGAACGAATCAGCCACATGGGGTGAGAGTAAGGGGGCTCCATCCGGACGCTTATCCTTATCCACCAACCATTCGTGATAGTCATGTTCGATGAACTTGGAGAACTCTGCATTACATACCTTCCATTGGTCACGCAGGGATTGTTCAAGACCTACATCCGGGTGACGGTCCATCTCTACTGACCGTTCCGTGAGCTTGAGATAGACGTCCAGCCACTCAGACCAATCCATGCGATCCATGAGCCTGCGCGAGATAACGGAATATTCCTGATGAAAATCCTGCGTGATCTTCTCTTCGGTGATGCGCTGCGTTTCCAGAAATTTCTTACAGGCTGCCAAGATCTGGGTCGGGTTCACGGGCTTGGTGAGGTAGTCGTTGATCTTCCGCCCTATGGCCTCTTCCATGAGCGATTCTTGCTCATTTTTTGTGACCATTACTACGGGCACAGATCGGTCAATATCCTTGAGCACAGCCAATGTCTCAAGACCTGAGATCCCTACCATCGATTCATCAAGAAATATGAGGTCAAAACGCTTATTCTGGGCCAGCTCAATGGCGTCTTCACCATTCGTTGCTGTATCTACAGAATAGCCCCGCTGTTCCAACAGGATGATGTGCGGACGGAGCAGCTCGATCTCGTCGTCTACCCAAAGGATGTTGTTCATAAGCACCAGTTACGAGTTACCAAGTACGAGTTACTCTCTACAAAGTACGAGGTTCTAGTCACGACTGAACGCCCACTTTAGTCTTTTTAATGAGCAACGAAGTATCTAGTAACTGTGTAACTAGTAACTAGTAACTAGAATTACTGCCATCGTCGTCGTCGCCTTCGCGATCAGTGTTTCCACTCCGCTCTCGTCTTGACAGAAGACTTCTGCCTCGCAGAAGTGGAATGCAGTGCCGGCCTTGATCACACGGCCAACGGCACGGAGGCGGGAGCCTCTTCCCTTGCGGAGGTAGGAGACCTTGATCTCTGCAGTTACAGTGTGCTCGTTAGGACCAACGAGTGTGAAGCCTGCAAAACCTGCAGCCACGTCGGCTATAGTGGCAGTAACACCTCCATGGACCAAGCCGATCTGTTGTTGATGCTGCTTGGCCAGATCGATCACGGCTTCAACATGCCCGGGCTCGATAACTGTGAGCCGGCAACCAATATGCTTCATGAATTCCTGACGTTCCAGGTGGCCCAGGATGGTCTCTCGAAACTCAGGATTTCGAACGGTAAACGGAGGGTTGTTCATCAGGCGAAGATAATGGACGCAGAATCCATACTGACTATCTACATTTGTCTGGGGTTGGAAACTGACTCAGGGGTCATTGGATGGAGCCAAAGGCATTTTCGAGAGATATGTGGCGTACGCTACGCCAAACCACGGACGAAGAGGGAATGGCTGCTTCGGGAGCAGTGATGGCCTCATCAGAGCATTGGACGTATCTCCATAAGATCGACGAATGGGATACACCGGGCGAAGAACCTTCAACGGACATGCCTGAAGCAGTTCGGGCCTTGCTCCGGGATACTTCTCTCCCTGATTGGATCACCTCGATACCGGACCTCGAGGGAGCGATGAAACGTTCTTGCGAACTCTTTCAGGAGTATGCAACGGAGTTCATTCTTGCACTCATGTGTAAGTCACTCCCCGAATGTTATGCTGCAGGCAGGGGTTCAGATGTTTTGGTCTATACCGGCCAACTTGGAGAACCTGTACGAGGTCACCCCGGCGCTGACGATGCGATGGTCCGGCGTGTGATGGAGACAGCTGTTTTTGTCCGCAACGTGATGATCCATGAGAACTGGATCAACTCTCTCACGGCCATTCGAACCATCCAAAAGATCCGCATGTTCCATTGCGGAATTCGATATGTGGTAGAGAAGCGCAATGCTGCTCACAATAAACCGTGGGATTTTGCCGAGCTGGGCCAGCCGATCAATCAAATGGACATGGCGGGAACGCTCTTAACATTTTCGCAACAATCTTGTAGAGGAGCGCGGGCATTAGGAGTTGAGATATCTGCACAGCAGGAACACGACTTCATCCTTCACTGGATCGTGATCGGACATCACCTTGGCATCAATGAAGATGTGTTACGAGCCATCCATCAGCGGCCTGGCGATGTGTGGGACGATATCGCTGAGTTGGAATTTGGTCTAACACAATTGAAGTCCGGGATCACACTTGTGAACGCCCTTCAGAACTTCATTGAAAAACATGTTTTCACAGACGTACAGTTTCTCCACGTCTCTTCTCTTCTGATGGAAGATCTCATGGAGCCCCGTGCCCAAAAGGTTGTCCTTACCGGCGCATTTGCACGTCGAGAAGCCCATATGTTCGAACGCATGGTTGCCATTCTGCTCAAGACTGTACATAAACTGCTTTTGGCACTGCCCTTTACGAGACGTAGCACAATTCGGCGTTTAGGCATGGGGCTTATCGAGACAACGATCGGAAAATGGGCAAAGGGTCGCAAACCCGTAATCACGATCGAGAACGAATTAGAGGAGTATGCTCGTGTTTGATGGCCTGATCGCATGGATGCAAACAGACGAGTTTTTCAACTGGTCGAAGTATTCGGGTTTGGAGGCAATTCTCTTTGCCGGTGGGTGTTGGATGTGGGTGATCGTTTACGGCTTCATCATCCATGATATCCGCAAATACAAATCGTTGGAGATGCCAACATTCGTTGCTGCCGGCAACTTTGCGTGGGAAGCCAATTTCTCCTGGTTCTTTAAGTCCGATATGGGGCATTTGGCTCAAGGGGCCTACCAGGCGTGGTTCCTTCTTGATATCTTCATTTGGTACAAACTCCTAACGCTTGGCAAGGTGGACACCCAGACACCGTGGCTACGGGACAACTATAAGAAGTACGTCATCGTACTTACCCTGATCTTCTTTGGTGGGATGTACTCCTTCTGTGCATCCGGAATGGAAACGCCAATCGGAGCGTATACGGCGTATACTCTCAATGCCGCAATCTCCATTCAATACATCGTGAACTACATGAGGCTTGGCAGAAGCGGGCAGGTCCTCTATTCGATCAATGCCGCTTGGCTCAAGATGATCGGCACAGCGATGAACACGGCATTTATGGTGATTCACTTCCAAGGCAACTCCTACTTGTTCTTTGTTGGAGTAGTGATCTTCATTTTCGACATCTGGTACGCGATCATCATGACGCGCGATCGTATGACCGGTAAAGCCCCCTCACCAAAACAGTATGCGGCAGCGCATGGCCTGGCAGTGAAGTAGCATGACACTCTCCGGTTTCGAATTCACGGCCTCGATCCACGAGTCTTCGCAGGCTATCGTGCAACGTGGCATACGTCTACGAGATCAACGGACCGTTGTGGTGAAGAGTGTTGCGGTGCGTGATGACACGGCAGTATACCGCTGCCGTCATCAATACGAATTAACCTCCACACTGTCCATGCGCGGTGTGATCCACACGTTAGAACTATTGCAAACAACATCACATCTCCATCTTGTGATGGACGATGCCGGTTCTCGCAACCTGCGCGATGTGATCATGGCTGGCCAGATCTCGATCGTCGATGTTCTTGTCTTTGCAGAGGGACTTGCATCGTCTTTAGAGACGCTGCATGCACATCATATCATACATCGCGATCTGAACCCTACGAATATCATCGTAGGTGATGAGGCACCAACAATTGCCATCGCTGACCTTGGACTAGCAGTTCGTTTGTCTCCGGCAGCCCCCTACCTGGTTACCGAGACCATGGAGGGCACATTGTCCTATATGGCACCGGAGCAGACTGGCCGCGTCAGACGTCCGATCGACGTTCGAAGTGATCTTTATGCCTTGGGATGTGTGATCTACGACATGGTTGCAGGAACTCCACCATTTTCCAGCGATGATACGTTGGAACTGATTCACGCCCAGATCGCACGTACACCCATTCCGTTAAGGGAACGACGAAGTGACTGTCCGCAGGCACTCTCAGATCTTGTTGCGATCCTCTTGCAGAAAGATCCGGATCAACGATATCAGAGCGCTTATGGTGTACGACATGACGTGAATGCCATCCAGCGGTCAATGTCGACAGGTGCTGCTGTTTCACTGAAGTCCAATGACCGCAGCGAACGGTTCGTTGTCTCACAACGGCTACACGGACGCACACGTGAACTGATGACGCTGCGCACGGCTCACGGGAGCACACGCGTAGGCCGCCTACAGGCAGTGATCGTGCGAGGAATGGCCGGCAGTGGCAAGACTACTATGCTGCGAACGTTTGAGCGTGAAGTGCGCGCCGAAGGGTCCTTGGTGATCTCCGGCAAACACGATCAATACGCTCAGGGACTACCTATTTCGAGCGTGATACAAGCCGTATCAGGTTTCATCCGGCACCTATTACGTGAACCACAAAACATCGTTGATCAGTGGCGAGATCGCCTACGGGAATCGATCGGTAATAATCTGTCGGTAGTTGTGAAGGCTGTTCCCGATATGCGATTCTTAATTCGCGAGGAACAAGATGCGATCTCGTCTACAGCTCAGGAAATGCAGGTGCGCCTCTATACGGCACTGGCATCGATGCTTTCCTGCATTGCTGAACACGGGCGAGACTTGATCGTCCTCCTTGATGACCTTCAATGGGCCGACCACGCAACATTTGAACTTCTTGCCATGCTAGGCAATAAGATCCCGGATGCTCGCATCCTGATCGTTGCAACGATCCGAGCAGAAGAGGTACTTGCGGCAGATCATCCGCTTGCATTATGGATGCAACATCCGGCCACATCGCCACTTCCGTTACACGTTGTGGATGTTCACCCGCTTGGAACAGAGGCAATGGCTGAGCTTGTGTGCGAGACATTTCAACTCGGACGCGCACAGGCAACTGGTTTAGTTGACGCTATGCATCAACGCACGGGAGGCAATCCCCTCTTCAATGTGCAGCTGATGAATTATATGGTCAACGAAGGCATCGTCTACTACGAACGGGGACGACGTCAGTGGGTCTGGGATGATGAGCGCTTGCGTAAGATGCCGATGCAGTTTGATGTGCAGGATCTCATCGCATCGCGATTTGAGCAATTGGACTCGTCGACAATGCGACTGATAGCGGTTGCTGCATGCATCGGCACATCATTTTCTGTAGAACGTGCCTCGAGCGTAGCCGGCATTCCCCTTGCTGAAGTCATAGCCGGCATGGATAAGGCTATGGCTGCCGGACTCATCACTTGGGGTGATGCTTCAATGACGAATGTCTTCGAGTTTGTGCACGACAGAATTCAGCAGATCGCGCATCAATCACTATCTGATGAAGACCGCCAACAAGTACACGCATCAATCGCACGGTCATATCTCAATGGCGAGCGCGATATCGATGAAGAAGACCTACTCACGGTTGCAAGTCATATCGAGAGTGCATTAGGCGTATTGTCAGATCGGAATGAGCGTGACCAAGCATGTTTGTTATTGTACCGAGCAGGGCATCGTGCGCGGTCGGGCGGTGTGTTACGCACGGCACGTCTACATATTGAAATGGGTCGCAGCTTAGAGCATGAATCTCTCTGGATCTCGCATCACGATCAATTGATGCAGGCCTCACTGGAACTGGCTGACTGTGTTGGCGCTGTAGGCGACTACACATTGGCAGATTCCATCATTGCCAAGACATTGTTACGTGCACGCACGCCTCTTGAACGTGCACGGGTGAAGTACCTTCATGTAACGATTCTCGTTGTGCAAGCTAGGTTTGAGGAGACATTGAGCGGCGGAATTGAAGCTTTGGCTGAGCTTGGAATAAAAGTCAAGCCAAACCCTTCAAAAATCGATGTTGTAAGAATGTTGGTTAAAACGTGGCGTGCCGTAAAAGGTCGATCTCCATCTGAGCTTGGACAACGTCCGTTCAACAATGATGATCGGCTCAAGCTGGCATCGGAGATACTCTTCCTCCTCACGTCGCCAGGATTCAACTTCAGCATCGATCTGCTGTCATTCATTGTTCTGGTCAGGACCTACCTTGTGATGAAGCACGGGCATAGTGACGTTTCGATCGATGCCTATGCAATGTTCGGCCTCGTCCTCGGCGGCATGTCCATGCCCAAACGCGCAGCATCATTTGCCCAGCTCTCTATCGATCTGGTGTCTCGTACAATGGATGCAGGGGCTCGCATCCGCGCACATAACATCAGCGCAGGGAACGTCCTACTCTGGACGCGGCCAATTTCAGATTGTATCGCAGAGTTTCAACGCGGTGCGGAGATCGCCATACAGACCGGTGAGCAGCATGGAACCTTGTGGGGTCTTGGTGTGCAGTCCGAGCAACGACTCTTTGCCGGCTACCCTCTGCTTCAGATTGCGGAATACAATGCAGAAGCCGTTCAGCTTCTGCATCGTGTGTATCAGCGAACAACAGGACTTCCATGGACAGCTCGGTATTTCGAGGCTGCCGTTCAGAAGGTGATCACATCTGTGGCTCCCGATCTACCACGTGTAGACGATCTCACGGAGTTGATCAATGACGAGCAGGTTCTTCTGCAGAATATGCGCGAGAGCAAGGACGCAACAGCCATGTGTTCGTGGCTTGTTACTGATCTGCAGATCGCAACACTCCTATGGGAGACAGACAAGGCACTACGCATCAGTGAACAGTTTGAGCCATGGAAACATGCCCTTAGCGGTCAGTCCTTACAGGTAGACCGTGAGTTTTATGCCGGACTCGCACACGCCCAACATCTCCTAGGAATGGAGAAGCCCCTTTCAAAGAAGAGTCTGCGCCAACTTGCACGTGCTGTTGGA
>DATGWS010000294.1:0-21858 GCA_035299365.1 Candidatus Didemnitutus sp. | reverse complement strand
GGTTGTAAGCTCCATCCCTGCTGCAGAATCCTCCCGCGAACAAGTTTAGTCAGAAGGTCTCCTCGGCCTTGCACGTGTTGCCTACCAGAAGCACGTTCGAAAGAGTGCCGGCACAGCCAAACTCGTAGGCACCTATCGTATCGCAGAACTCGGTCCACGCAGATTTGGCGTCTATGACTTCTCAACTACCGGCGGCGCTCAACGCACTCGCTCTGCCGTCTGTACTTCATCGCTTGGCAATCATTACGAAGTATCCCTCGTACCCCTCAACGTAAGTGGCAAGGACGTGCCCGATAACGCAGAACAGGAAAAGATCTTCCGCTCCATCCTTGCCACCGTTCAATACTGACGATGCAACTGTCCGAAGACACCCTCTCCGTTCTAGAGTTTCTCGACGCCAATATTGAAGGGGGCTTGAGAAAACGTAATGACATCGGCACCATCCTTGAGCTGGGTGCCACACACAACCAAGCCGACCTCTTTAACGAGATCTCTCGGTCCGGCACAGCAACGTGGAAGGTCTATTCCACGCTCCGCAGACTTCAACAAGGCGACCAAGGCTTCCGTCAGCTCGAAGAAGAATTCGCCCTCCAAATGAACGCCCTCCGCGAGCACCTCGCCACGCTCATGCACAATGCCGATGACGAAACCCTCAAACGTTTCGACGACATCTACTTCGGCATGACCCAAGGTGTGATCAAGAACATCGTGGATCTGGGACATGACCTTGCGAAGATTAAGTCACTACAGAAGCCGTAGCGACCTTTTTTGCTTTTGTGACCTTTGTAGGTGACCTGTATAGGTGACCTATATAGGTCGCCTACACAGGCCGCCTATACAGGTCACCTATACAGGTCGCCTAAGCAGGTCACCTAAGCAGGTCACCTACACAGGTCACCTACACAGGTCACCTACACAGGTCACCTACACAGGTCACCTACACAGGTCACCTTCAGGCAAACAACTTCCTCGCATACCGCAGCGCGCGTTCATGACGCTTGCGGATACAGTCGCCGGAGACGCCGTCTTGTTTAGCGATCTCCTCGAGTGAGAGTCCTAGCATATAGTGTTTGCGCAGGACATCGGCATAGGTCTCTGGCATTGCGCCGATCACGCGTCCGGCGTCGACCATGGTTTCGTGGTCTTCTGTGGTCACCAAGGGCGAACCATCATCTTCAAACGACGACCAGCCGTCCGACGTATCTCCGTCAGGACGGATGAAGCGTTTCGACAGTGCCGCGTGTTTCGACATTACTCTGTTGGCCACCGTGGTAACATAGGCCTGCAAATTGTGCGGCGGCTCTCGCATCACCGATGTTTCGTATGCCACTACCACCGCATACTGCACGGCCTCGTGCACATCGTCCGGCAATGCCCCCGCATCCCGCCGAGTAAGATGCCTGTAGAGTTCATTCCTATCAACCACCACCACAACCTCCGCTGCTGCTGTTGGAGAATGCGCCAACGTAGACCGAGCAGAAGCCCCCTACAATACTGAGTTCGTGAACGAGGAATTTGGGTATGTGAATGGGCGCAAAAGCCCCGTATTTTTCAGGATGAGCACACAGCAGACGGATACACTCGCAACGGAATACCCAGACATTTTCCGATTCCTTGATGGCGTTGCGGCACACCGCATGAAGCTAGAAAAGGGCACGTATGTCTTCCGAGAACATGAAGGATGTGGTCGAATCGGCTTTGTCCTCTCAGGCTCCATTCGAGTAGTGAAGGAGCACGACTCCGGAAGGAACATCACGCTCTATCGTATCGGTCCCGGCGACTCGTGTGTGCTATCCATGTCATGCGCCTTATCCAACCCTATCCACCAAGCAAGCGCCATTGTAGAAGAAGACGCAGAGATCCTTACCGTCTCCACCGAAGACTTTCGCTCGCTCATCGAACGCTCACACGAAGCACGCGACTATGTCTTCAGCATCTTCGCAACTCGCCTGACCGATGTGATGCTTCTCGTGGAAGAAATTGTCTTCCATCGCATGGATCAACGCCTTGCCGGCATCCTCATCGAAAACTCTGCCCGACACCACACGGACACTGTGGTGGCCACCCACGAACAACTGGCAGAAGAGGCCGGCACCGCCCGCGAAGTAGTCACCCGCATCCTCCGCGATTTCTCCGCAAGGGGCTTGGTAGAAGTCCACCGTGGCTCTGTGAAGATCGTTGATAGGAAGGGGTTGTTGCTAGTGTGCTAGAGTGCTAGAGTGGTAGAGTGCTAGATTGTTAGAGTGGTAGAGGAGTGTGCCAAAGTCACCGTTTTCGACACTGTATTTCCATAGCTTTGAACTCGATCAATTCGCCTTTCCCCTTCTAACACTCTAACAATCTAGCACTCTAACATGTTCTTCAAACAGATCTACGAAACCGGCTTGGCGCATGCCTCCTACATGGTGGGGTGTCAGAAGACCGGGGAGTGTTTGGTGATCGACGCGAAGCGCGACATCGACACGTACATTGAGATCGCTCGGCAAGAGCGGCTTACTATCACGCACTTGGCGGAAACTCATATCCACGCGGACTTCCTGAGCGGTACCAGAGAGCTGGCAGACGTTACGGGCGCCATGATGTACCTTTCTGATGAAGGGGGCGATGAGTGGCGGTACGAATTTGACCACGTTGGGATGAAGGACAAGGACTCCTTCATGGTGGGCAACATCAAAGTGGAAGTAATGCATACGCCGGGCCATACGCCGGAGCATATCTCGTTCCTCGTTACGGATACACCGGCCATTGCGGATGTTCCGATCATGATGTTTACCGGAGACTTCGTCTTTGTGGGTGATATCGGACGTCCGGATCTCTTAGAGAAGGCAGCCGGATATCGTGGCACAATGGAGATCGGCGCACGTCAGATGTGGGAGTCTCTCAAGAAGTTCAAGGCATTGCCGGATCACATTCAAGTACATCCGGCGCACGGTGCTGGGTCGGCTTGTGGCAAGGCCTTGGGCGCCATCCCATCATCAACGGTTGGATATGAGAAACTGGTGAACTGGGCACTGCGGCATACCAACGAGGAAGAATTCGTTCAGGATCTTCTTTCGGGTCAGCCGGAGCCCCCTTACTACTTCGCCATGATGAAGAAGCTGAACAAGGTTGTTCGACCGCTTCTTACGTCGGTGCCGGAGCTTCGCCGTTTCACACTCGGAGAGTTGAACGAGGCACTGCAGGCTAACCGACACATCGTGGATACACGTTCCAAGGTGTCGTTCGCAGGTGGACACATTCCGCGGTCGATCAACATCCAGAACAACAAAGCCTTCTCCACCTGGGCCGGCTGGATGTTGAATTACGAAGAGCCGTTTGTGCTCATCGCGGCAGAGGATCAGCTTGACGACATCACACGCAAACTCATGCGCATCGGGCTAGATAACGTTGCTGGTTATTACCCTAACGTGTCGGATTGGGTAGATGCCGGCAATGATCTTGAGGAGCTCCCGCAGATCCACCTCGACGAACTCAGTGCAAGCCTACATGATCCGAATGTTGTGGTGATTGATGTACGCGGTGTGTCTGAACACGAGGCCGGACATATTCCCGGTGCATGGAACATCCATGCAGGGTACTTGCGCAACAGCCTTGGCGAAGTGCCGCGCGACAAAACGGTTGTGATATCGTGTCAAGGAGGTGATCGTTCTAGCGTTGCTGCCAGTATGTTGCAACGCGAAGGATTCACCAACATCAAAAACTTCCCCCTCGGTTTTGGTGGCTGGCAAGCCGCCGGAGCACCGATCGAAAAAGAGGTACTCGCATGATTAATGAGATAAGCACAGCAGATCTGCATGCAAGACTTGATGCCGGAGAGAACATCATGTTGCTTGATGTGCGCCAGCCCGAAGAGTATGCAGAACAACACATTCCCAACTCACTTCTCATCCCGCTTGGGGAACTCCCTGATCGTGTTGATGAACTCGAGGACTATCGCGACAAAGAGATTGTGGTGATCTGCAGGTCAGGCAACAGAAGCGGTCAAGCGTGTATGTTTCTCACCATGAGCGGATTTGAAAACGTGGTGAACATGCGCGGAGGGATGCTGTCATGGTAAAACCTTCATTCGACGATCTCATCAACCAGACCGACAAGCCCGTGCTTGTTGACTTCTGGGCCGAGTGGTGCGGACCGTGTCACGCCGTAGCACCAACTATCGAGCAAATCGCAAAGGACTATAAGGGGCGAGCAGTGGTTGTAAAGGTCAACGTAGACAACAGTCCGCAGCTCGCAGCACAATTTTCCATTCAGAGCATTCCAACGTTGATGCTCTTTGACCATGGCAAGGCCGTGTGGCGTCAGGCCGGTGTTCAACCCTACAGCGCCATCGCTCAGCAACTCGACCGGTTTACCGTAGCGGCATGATCGTTGTCCTTTACGTGATCGCCGCACTCATCGGCATCTCACTCGGACTTATCGGAGCCGGGGGCGCTATCGTTGCGGTCCCGGCCTTCGTCTATATCGGCGGCATCGACCCCAACCTGGCCGATGGCTATGCTCTCTTTATTGTAGCTGTTGCATCTGCTGTTGCCGTTATCATGCAAGGTCGCAACAATCTCATTGATTGGAAGGCTGTGCTTGCCTTTGGTTCCAGCACGATCGTCACGCTCGTTGTTGTGAGGTACTACCTCGACACGTTCGTGCCACAGAACATTCAGATGATCATTTTTGGTGCCGTGCTCTTGTTAGCCGCCGTCGGCATGTTGCGTAAGACCACACCACCGGATACTGTCACGTCGAGCAAGCCCTCGCTTCTTGCTCTGTATGGAATCATCGTTGGCGTGTTCTCCGGTCTTCTTGGTGTTGGAGGGGGCTTCTTGATGACCCCAGCGCTCGTCCTCTGGGCCGGTCTCGATATGAAACGAGCGGTGGCAACCTCCCTCGTCCTCATCAGCATCAACAGCTTTGCCGGTGTTGCCACAGACATGGTTGATGGGCTTCAGTACGATTGGATGCTCGTATTCACCTTCACCGCCATCACCACTGCTGGCATCATCATCGGCACCATCCTCTCACGCCGCATCGCCGGCTCTCAACTCAAGGCCGGCTTCGGATGGTTTGTAGGCCTTATTGGGGTGGCAGTGCTGGTTCGCGAACTGCTCTACTGAAAGCCGTTTGGGCGCGATGCGTCCTTCAATTCTTCCCAAGCGAGACCACGTCATTCGTGAGGTAGGCCGTGACCATCTTTGGTCGCTTCCACTTCAGCTCTAGCACCACGTTCACCACTTGGCCGAGGATGCGCTTAGAGACCAACACACGCTTGTCTTGTAGGTCAACCACGTTGTCGGGCGCTTCGCATGCTTGGTAAAGCCAGTCCATCACGATCATATGATAGACGCACTGCTCCATACAGTGATCACTAATCGCTGGATTTTCGAACTTCAGCATAACTCTCCTGCAGGCTGTTACCACATAGTGGCTGCAGGAGTCCGAAACGTGACATCACAAAATGTCTGATTGAATCATTCAATCTACGGTCTGCACCAGGTCTCCGTATACTCCGTATTGCCATGACCATTCGCTCGCACCAAAGTTTATTGAGCCCTCCCATTCGTCGCTAACAATCTCGGCCGTGCGTCCGATCCTGTCACAATATGTCATTCGGCAGCGGAAGCGCGTAGGAGTAGACCCAGTAAACACCGGGATCACGATTACGAAAGAACCCGAAGGCAATAGATCTTTATATCCGCCACTATTGCCACAGTAGCCATTCCTATCACGACTAAGGCGAATCCACTTACCATCTTTTGCTAGTACTTCAAACACGATAGGCACAAGTCCGGCAAATGCACTTAGTCGAATTGGGTCGGGGGAGACATTGCGGATGGTAACGGTCGTACCTCTTATCACGTTGGCAAACAGAAGCGGCGACGAATGATCTATAGACATCGATAGCCGTCCCTCTATGGGCGACTCGGATGATCCATCACGATGATCCACAGGCCATGGCGGCTCTATTCTAACAATTGAGTCACCTTTGTAGATAAAATTCGACGCATAGTCGTAGCTGCGATATTTCTTCCATTTCCATCGACCCCAAAATCCAAACTCCTGTGATGGTTCGCCTATTCTATACAGTGTCCGAGTCTCTCGGATATTTCCGGTCGTATCAAGTATATAGGCTATGTTTCCATGCCGACAGACGATTCGAGACTGAAATGGGTAGTCTACTTCAACCTGATGAAAAACTCGGTCAATGAACTTTTTACCGTCCTGGTCGCGAATTTCATACAAATCCTCGCTACCGTTATTCCCCTCAGTTCTTGTAGAGAACAGGCGCGTCATCGGCCACAATTGTCTGACATCAGTAAAAAATAGAGCACTAAGAACGTTACCCTTTCCATTCACGAGGCTCATAGCCTGACGTCGCCTAGTAGCGATGAGATACCGATCCTTCACCAATATTCTCACAGCCGTGGCTGAGTCCCCAAATGTAATGCGCGTGGGCTGGCTACCTTCCCAATCGACAACTACGTGTCCATCATTCATGGTCAAGATCTTGAATTGACCTCGCAGCTGTACCGCAGAAAGTAATACAACCAACGCAGACATCAATACAATGCCATACATCGATGTGGACATTGTTTGCCCTATTTATGAGTAGTCATTCATTACTCTTGTTTTGCGTTTTTCTTCCGGAACACAAAGCTGATTGGCACGCCTTCAAAGTCGTGCAGCTTGCGGAGCTGACGTTCGATGAAGCGCTTGTATGCATCAGGGAGGAGCTCGGGGAAGTTGAGGAAGAAGGCAAAGAGAGGTGGCTGTGTTTTGACTTGGGTAACGTAGTTAATGCGCAGGTCGCGAGCCTTAACGCTTGGCGGCGGAGTACGCTCAAGCATCTTCATGAGTTCTTCGTTGAGTTCATGCGTTGGAATGCGGGCGCTGCGTCTGACCTGAATTGCCTTTGACATTTCAACGAGTTTTGTGATGCGCTGGTGTGTGAGTGCAGAGATCGTAACGATCGGCACATAGTCCAACGTTGGCAGATCATCGTAGATCTTCTTGATGAAGGCATCGGCCGTCATCGTATCCTTTTCGATGAGATCCCATTTGTTGAGCGCTATGATGATGCCCTTTCGAGCAACTTCAACTTCATTGATAATCCGCTTGTCCTGTGTTTCGAGACCCTGCGTAGCATCAACAACTACAATGGCAACATCGCAGCGATCGATAGCACGGCTCGTTCGCATCGTGCTGTAGAGCTCAATACTTTCCTTGATGTGGCTCTTTCTGCGGAGACCGGCAGTGTCGATGAGCACGATTTGCTCACCGTAGTAGGTCATCACGCTATCAATAGCATCACGTGTTGTACCTGCGATTGGCGTAACTACCATCCGCTCCTTGCCGAGCAGAGCATTTGTGAGCGAGCTCTTCCCAACATTTGGACGTCCAACAACAGCGATTTTTAGGCGAGTGTCTTCATCATCGCCATCGTCTCTGAGATCTTCTACAACGGCATCAAGAAAGTCTCCGGTGCTGCGACCGTTCAGTGCAGAGATCGCGTAGGGATCTCCCAGACCGAGTGCATAAAACTCAGACGCATTAAGGTCGAACTGTGCATTGTCGCACTTATTCACCACCAGCACCACAGACTTACCGGAGGAGCGAAGCATGCCCCCTATCTCAGAATCGATAGGAGTAAGGCCGTCTCTTCCGTCTACGAGAAAGATGATCACATCGGCTTCTTCGATGGCAAGCACTGCTTGCTCACGAATGGCTTTTTCGAACACGTCTATACTGTCGGGCACGATGCCGCCCGTGTCGATGATGCTGAATGTTTTCCCGTTCCATTGCGCCTTTGCATAGAGGCGATCTCGCGTAACCCCGGGTTCGCCTTCCACGATGGCGTGGCGCTCCTCGATGATGCGATTGAACAGTGTTGATTTGCCGACGTTAGGTCGACCGACGATAGCTACTAAACCCATAGCTACAAAGGTACGGCTTTACTTGTCCATGTACTGGAGTAGCTCCATGGCCAGGATACTGAACGTGATTTGCATTCCCTCATCGGCATCCGTAAAGGCAATAGCCGGCGCATCATCCATTAGCCACGATGGGGCAGCCGCATCCGGTCCGTTCGGTGGGCCAAAAATGGCCTGAATGCGGTTCTGGAGAGCCCCCTGATCAGCTCGTGAGAAGATCATCTCTATCGTAACCGGCCGACCCTCTGGATCGAGGTTCACGGTTGTTCTGCGGGCCTTGATGCCGTAGCAGGAACAGCCTGTGGAGATCAGTTGGTCTCCTTCTTCAACAACTTTTCTACAAGAATCGGCCATCATCTCCCGTGTTTCATCGCGATCCGTGATCAATGGTAGGGCAAGGGGCCATGTAGGTCGTGTAGTGGATCTGCGCTGAAACAGTGGCGTGAGATCGAATCGCAGCCATACGGCCTCATTGTCTTCGTACGGTCCGAGGCTGATGGCGGCCTCATTGCCTCGTTCCCAACGAGCGGTGGATTCATCGGCATATGTTGGGTCGCCATAAGAATGAGACACAACATCGGTTAGTTCAGCAGCGACAAGTCCCGCCTTATCACTGTCACACACCCGAATGAGCGAGATGCTGGTGGCACGAACAGAGTTTGTCGTGAAATGCACAAACAGCGTATCAAAGGCCGTGTTATTCCACTCAACGTTGGTTGCATACAAGCTAGGCGCCATGCCTTCAGTCTGAAGGAATGACTTTACCTCGAGCTTATGCCCCTTGAGCAATTCTTCTACCCGCGCACGCGGGCTGAGGAGCTTGATGTTGAATGGGATAGCCGGCGAGTGATCGAACGGCATGGGATCTGTTTGAGCTCCTGCAACATGCAAGGAGCAGGCCAGAACGAAGATCGAAATCCAACTGCGCATGGTATGTGTGCCCTCTGTTGGCATCGAACATACGACGCAGTTTGGTCAGATGGAGCGTATGAGTTCTTCCACGATACGATCGGAGCTCACGCCCTCGGCTTCGGCACTGAAGTTTGTGACCAAGCGGTGACGCAGGACGCTGGCGGCAACGGCGTTCACATCCTCGATGCCTGGCGTGAACCGACCGGTAAGGGCAGCCCTACTTTTTGCGCCTAGCACAAGGTATTGCGAGGCACGAGGTCCGGCACCATAACCCACGAAGTCCTTCACGATCTTCGGACTCTCAGCAACGGGGCGAGTAGAGCGTACGAGCTTCACAGCATGTTCCACCACATTGTCGGCAACCGGGATACGTCGCACCAAGTCTTGGAAGGCGATGATATCTGCAGCGTCCATCACCTTTTCTACCGTGGCATTCGTACCGGAAGTAGTGCTACGAACAACATCGATCTCTTCTGCATACGATGGATAGTCAAGCCGCAGGTTGAACATAAACCGGTCCAGCTGCGCTTCCGGAAGCGGATAGGTTCCCTCTTGCTCAATTGGATTCTGCGTGGCAAGCACAAAGAACGGCTCTTCGAGACGATACGTGGTTCCCGCTGCCGTTACGCTATGTTCTTGCATGGCTTCGAGCAGAGCCGCCTGTGTTTTAGGCGGTGTACGGTTGATCTCATCAGCAAGCACGATGTTGGCAAACACAGGCCCCTTCACAAATCGGAAGGATTTCTGTCCGGTTGTGCGATTGTCTTCGATCACCTCCGTACCGGTAATGTCACCCGGCATAAGATCGGGCGTGAACTGTACGCGCGAATACGTTAAGTGGAGAGACTCGGCAAGCGTCCTCACCAACAACGTCTTTGCCAGACCGGGCACGCCCACAAGGAGGCAATGTCCACGTGCAAAGAGCGAAATGAGAAGTTGGTCCACAACATCGTGTTGTCCAACGATCACTTTCCCAATCTCACGCTTCACAGCAGAGATACGTTTGGCGAGATCTTCAACGAGGGCAGTGTCTAGCATAGTTACTCAATTATGTTATGACGTTATGACAACTATGACGTTATGACAAATATGACGCTATGACGATCATGACTCCTAAGACGTCATAACAGTCATAACGTCATAACAGTCATAACGTCATTAATAAGTCGATCTACCTCAGCTTCTGTTGTAAATCGACCGAAAGAGAATCGGAGTGAGCTATGGGCATCTGCTTCTGAGCGACCCATAGCAGTGAGGACGGGTGATGGTTTTGGTTTAGCGCTTGAACAGGCGCTGCCCTTGCTGCAGGCAACGTGTGGGAGTCCAATCAGGAGTTTATCGGCATCTATACCGTGGAAGCACACATTGCTGATGTTGTATCCACGTTCGGCTCCGGAGCCATTGACAGACACATTGGGTAGGGCCAGCATCGCGTGTTCAAATCTATCACGGATTGCACGGATCCGCCGAGACTCCTCGGCATGTTCTGCAAGAGCAATGCTGCCTGCTGTAGCCAGACCAACGATGCCCGGAACATTCAATGTACCGCTTCGCATCCCACGTTCTTGTCCACCGCCATACATAAGGGGCTCTAGCACACATGTCTGTTCCTTCCGTGCACGTGTGAACAGCGCGCCCACACCCTTGGGCCCATAAATCTTGTGGGCGGAGAACGTCATGAGGTCGATGCCAAGTTCATCCACATTCAACGGCAGCTTTCCGTAGGCCTGCGTGGCATCGGTCATGAACAATGCACCATGAGCATGCGCTAGGTCGGAGAGACCCTTGAGGTCCTGCATCACCCCGGTTTCATTGTTTACGGCCATCACACTCACAAGGATCGTTGAAGAGTTGATGAGTTCAGCCGCCGCTTCACGGTTAACACGACCCTCACTATCAACTGGTAGCCAGACCACATCAAACCCATGTTCTGCGCAATATCCAGCCGTATCGCGAACGGCAGCATGTTCTGCATGTGCGGTAACGATTGTAGTCCGTCCGCTGCCACCCACAGAGCGTGCAGCACGCGCGGCACCAAGGACAGCCAGGTTGATTGCTTCGGTAGCGCCCGACGTAAACACGATCTCATTCATGCGCGCACCGATGTGGCCGGCGATCTCCATGCGACTCTTCATCACGGCGTGTTGCGCTAGCATACCTGCCGCATGTGAACTGGCAGCATTGTAGAACACATCCGTCAGATACGGCATCATCGCATCGATCACCCGTTTGTCAACCGGTGTTGTTGCGGCATAGTCGGCGTAGATCATATCCATGGGTTACGAAGATACGAGACGACGACAGAAGGCGCCCCCTACCTCACAACAACGATCTGTCTCGACTCGGCATACCCCCTATTGACCGAGGCCAGATAGTACATCCCTTGGGGCAGGCCGGAGATTGGGACGGATATCGTTTGCACTGTTGAATTCATTGTCCAGGGGGCTGTGTAGGGCTTGCAATCAACTGCGAGAGAGCCATCAAGTCGGTAGAGTCCAAAACGCCATGTGGCATAATCGGCCGTTGGCAGGCTGGAGATCGTGACGTTTAGCACACGCTCCGTTGGATTCGGAAAGGCATTGCGAATAGCCACCCACTGAAGGTTGGGGTCGTCATCGACGGAGGTGGGAGAAGAGAGAGAGAAAGCGGCTATGCCGTATTGCTCTCCAAAGCCTAGCCCTATCAAGACTCTTCCTAACGAATCTCGACCGTAATAGCGCCCTATTGAAGGATACGTTGGCCAGATCTGAGGAACGGCAAAGTTCCTCCTTATCCATGAGACTCCTTGATCGGTGCTATAGGAGTACTCCTTACCTACTGTTGGCATCACAACCAAGGTGTCTTTGCCTGCTTCGGCAACGAGATAATTAACTCGGTGCAGCTCCGTTGAATACAACCGCTCAACTGTAACGATACCGTTGCGTACATGGAGCAATCGATGAGAAACGATAGGTAGTGATTCGTCTACAGTTTCAATGAAAGCCCAAACACCATCATAGGCCGGCACGAGTGCGGATATAACCTCCATTTTTGTCAGCACGATCACGAGACTGTCTTGCACAGAAGAGAGGTCGCGAGGTTCAAATCGATAGAGTACATTTCCGTTCTTTGTATACGCAGACCCATCGCCTCCAATCGCCATTGAGTTACCTGGTAATCGCTGCCAATTTCTACCCGAATCGGCTGAGTAGGGCAGTGTCTTCAAAAACCACAGTCGTGAATTCGCAACGATGTTTGCCCCAACGACCAACGGCTCGGCACTCGATGGCACCTGAGGCACAACCCCAAGAACTTCTACCGATGGTTTAGCTCCTACGGTGATTCGAATCACGGTGTCACTGTTAAGAGCGACAACTGAAGGGCCGTCCCAGGTCATTGTAAAGCTTTGAACAAATGAATCCGCGGACTGAGTTCTAACAACAATCTCTTGTTCCAAACCCTCATCGTGGAAGACGCGGACAAATCTCTTTGCAACTCCTCCGTCGAACTCCGTTACCGAGCGGGCAACCCTTCCCCCTTGCATAATGGTTGCACCTGTCTCAATAATCCTCTTTCCAAAAGGCCATTGAAGGCCGATACCAGTACGGCGAATCACTCTGCCACTCTGGCCGAATAGAAGTTCTCCGTCGCTTGAGCCGAGAACTGCATTGACCTCACTCGCATAACTTATAACCGTTGGCGAGTAGCGATACAGAACAGTGAGCGTGGTGTCCTCTCGCTCACAAACATAGATCGGGCTAGAGTTCGTGTTGCCTAGAGGTAGATTCAACTGGAGAAGATATCTCCCTGTTGAACGATCCACTGCACCAACAAACCGCTTCCCATTAGCTGACACTAGGCTTGGGACATCCGCATCTTTAAGAGAAAGATGCACTTCGCGATCTCGAGACTGCGAGTAGAAGTAACTGAAATAGTTAGATGAAAACGTGACGATATCATCATCAACATAGATGGATTGAATGAATTCGTCAGACCGCTCGAGTTGTTTCAAACTGCCGTCGGGGCGGACAACGTACATCAGTGAGTCTTCAGTCACAGCAAAGCCAGTCTCGCTGCTCACAGCTCCAACAACAAATGGAGAAGGCAGGTCAAGGTATTGCGTACGTGTTACATTCAGATCCGCATCTAGCCAGATCAATGCCCTTGTGCAAATGGCCATAAAGCCACCATCAGCCACCGCGAGTCCCAAGACATGTTCACTGGGCCTCACTCGTTCAAGGCTCTTCTTGGTTACACGAAGGATTGCCCCGCTGGTCTCTACGAGGTAGAACACAGAGTCAGCAGACACACCCGTTCTAATATTTGATACGGGTTCAGGTACATCCACATAGGTAACTCCCAATGAACTATACCAGCCCACCAGTCCATCATGGCCGGCGATGAGTGTGTCATCGCCATTTGTCAGTACAACCCTGATGTCTCGTTCCGAGGGTTTCGAAAAGGAGCGGATCTCGACTTGAGACAGTACCGTAGATGCACCA
Organism: Candidatus Didemnitutus sp.; assembly: GCA_035299365.1. GTDB lineage: Bacteria > Bacteroidota > Ignavibacteria > Kapaibacteriales > Kapaibacteriaceae > UBA10438. The sequence goes on along the minus strand of DATGWS010000294.1, from coordinate 8,543 downwards.
AACAACATGAGAAACACGAGCAGCATTATCACCTCACTACGATTATTTGTCTGGACTCTGAATGCCCCCTACTTACCGATGCTAAATAATACATTCCCTGGGGCAGTCCGCCAATAGGCACGGAGACCGTCTGCATTGTTGAATTCATTGTCCAGGGGGCTGTGTAGGGTTTGCAATCAACTGCGAGAGAGCCATCAAGTCGGTAGAGTCCAAAACGCCATGTGGCATAATCGGCCGTTGGCAGACTGGAGATGGTGACGTTCAGCACCCGTTCCGTTGGATTCGGAAAGGCATTGCGGATGGCCACCCATTGCAGGTTAGGGTCATCATCGACGGAGGTGGGTGAAGAAAGATCAAATTCAACAATGAAACCACGGGTTGAGATCATACTGAGATGCGTTGGATTCCCAACATCTGTCTGACCATCGAACACTACCCCATAACGGTTGATCGCTGAGAGATCGAACTCCTTCTTCGCAACCAGACCTGTCGTTGGGTCGAGGAGTAGCAGTATACCGCCAAACCCTAAGAACAATCCGACTGAGTCATGGCCAATGTGTACTGGAAGGCCCAAACTCATTGCTGGCGAAGAGTCAACGAACGCGAGTTCCCGCACAACTGTACCGTTCTCAACATATAGTATACGGTGCGTCAATTCCGGGACACTCTGATCAATGTCTCGATCGAACACGAGCACGCCTGTACGCGTAGGGAACAGTCCGCCGATCGTGTGCGAAGTTGGGATATCAATCTTGAGGGTGTCATGACTATCTGTCTGAACATCAACCAATCGTCGTCTCAAAACCTGCGAGTAGGTTGACGAATAAATGTAGCCATCTCCGCCGGTAACGGCATACCGGCCCTTGACAAAGCCCCACGTCTTTCCACGATCCGTAGAAACAAAAGAACCGCTCGACCAGCTTGAGGTTATGACCAACAAGGCAGGTTCCACTTGAAGAGGCATGCTGACGACATTGCTTGGTAAGAGTCCCATGAATTGCGCCGGACCATCTGAATCGCAAGGAACAACAAATAGCGAATCATCATATCTGACATAGACGCTATCGTTGAAGACGGACAACGAGCATTCGATAGCACTCTCGCGTAGAATTCGATGGCCTACGACCTTTGTTGTCCAAGAGTCTGTTTCGATTCGCCGGTATCGGATCTCGATCCTTTGCGTATTGCCCTCTATCGTAGAGATCACACCCGCAACAACGTTCATGTGGCGCCCAATTGCTGAAACGTACGACAACGATTCATTGATTCGCACACGGACAGCTGTGTCAATGCGCTCAAGACATCGAGCGTATCTCCCGTATACGAGCTCACCATTGTCGGATGCGAGTGTGGCCGTATACGCGTAGCCGGATTGGAGTTCGCCAACTGTATAGGTGTATAGCACGCGCAACACGGTATCGACTCGATCACAGGCATAGACTGGGCTATACAGTGTGTTACCGAATCGCGGATTGAGATGCACAAGCACACGCCCTTTCGTAGAATCCACAGCAAAGACATACCGTGACGCAAATGCTTGCACTTCTGCCGGAAGGTTTGATCCTTGCAAGGACAAAGTAACGACACTGTCTCTGTCGAGCGAGTATGACAGTGCCTTGTATTCCGTCATGATGTGAAACATCTCTCGATCAGGGATCATCGTATTTACAGGGGAGTCGAGCTTTGCAATGAATCGTAGGCCGCGGTCCTCATCAAGCAGATACAGTGAAGTATCCTGCGTTGCAAATAAAACGTTGTTCCTAGAACATGCGCCGGCGAGCACCTGAGAAGGGAGTGCCAGAGGAATCACATTCTCGACGTTTCCCTCAACATCAACAACGCAAACACTTGTTCGACAGAGCACAAAGAGCGAGTCGCCTACCCACCCAATTCCCGTCGCGCGGTCCGGCATCCTTCTGCGAGTCACATCATCGCCTTGGACAACCAGAATATCTCCCGAAGTCTCCACAAGCATAAATCCAGTGCTCGTAGCAGCTCCTGCAACAATGTCTGCTAGAGGCTTGGGCACATCGAGTGGTGTCAGTTCTGTCCCACGCATGTAGCACACCATCCCTAACGCTCCTGCAACGAGCGTATCCTCCTGGCGCACCAGTGCAACGGAGATGTCGTGGTCTGTAGGTGAGAGAACACCTATTACGTCAATCTGTGAGTGTGCATGCAATGACGCCAACAGCAACGACCAGAACACGAAGACTATGCGATTCATGAAGCCCCCTACTACGATACACCACATTGTCGACGACACTGACCCACGTGCATGAAGATATGTTACACGAATCTGCTGCATCCGACGGGGAACGTGGCTCTAACGTTTTCTATGACACTACCAACCCATAGATAATGGTAGACACCAACGAGGCAACAATAGGCCAGGTAACGAGCTTCACCAAGGCTTTGGGCTCTACCTCTGCAAGAGTGCTGGTGAAGAGCATGATGGCAGATACGGGAGACATGGTGCGACCAAGACCTGCGCCGATAGCGCCCGCAACGCCCATGAGAATGGCAGCTGATACGGCACCGGTGGCTACAACGCCGGGAAGGACGGCTTGTGAAAAGGCAACGCTGGGTGCTGTTCCGGATCCACTGATAATGGCTAGTCCCCAGGTGATAACAGGACTTAGAATAGCAGCAACTGTTACGTCGTACGAAAGAAGTTTAGTGAGCTTTGCAATGGCGCCTAACGCGTCGAGTCCGGCTAAGAAACACGCTGCGGCAAGGATGAGGGAGATCACTTTTGCAAACGCAAAACCCATGCCTTCAAAAAACTCTATGGTGACCCTGCTTATGTGAGCAATAGCCGTGCGGGGTTCCTTGAGCGTTACAAGCATTACGAGTCCGGAACACAGGAGCATCACCGACGATACTTGCAAACCCTGCGGATACATTTCGAAGATGGCAGGTGCGAGATTAAAACGTGGCTGAAGAAGGAGCAATATGAGAATGGGAAGGGGCGGAAGGAACGCTCGTAGAACCATCGGACGTGTGATTGGGGTCTCTTCGACATCAGCAACGGTGTTTGCCAACGACCATAACTTGAGCTTGCGAATCAGAAACGTGAGCACAATTGTTGCCACAATAAAGGAGATCATGTTTGGCAGGAATGCTGCCGTAAGAATATCTCCGGTATCTACATTTACGCTGGCCCTAATGGCCACGATATCGGGTTCCCCGGGATTAAAGAGATTGCCTCCCACACTGCACCCCAGAAGCAACGTCCCGGCTGCTGCCAATGGTGCATACCCCGATGCGATCATCAACGGTATGAGGATAGGGCCCACTGCTGCTGCAGAAGCTGTCTGACTCGTGATGGCCATGTTTGTGACGAACCCAATGGCAACTCCGCCGGGAACCATCAACCATCGCACCCTTCGAAGCGGCTGCACCAAGAGTCGCACCATGTCTCGGTCACACCCTGTTGCCTTAAGTACAAAGGCATACCCCATTGCTGTGCAGATAGGGCCAATGATATCGCCCCTTCCTAAGACCTTTTGGAACGTATCGAGGATAACCCACGGCGTCCCGATGATCGTTGCCATGATGAGTCCGGCAACGATGAGCACAAATCGCACGTCCACTCCGCGACGGATCAACAACAATGCCGCTGTAGAGATCAGGATAGCTGCGATAAGGGGCGAGTTCATTGGTAGCCTTCGGCTGACCACTCTTCTACGGAGTCAACTAGTCCGTCAAAGACCGGACGGATAACGTCTTCCTTACCACTGACTCCTACTACCCAGGCATCTGTAGAGAAATAGGTGCCCTGCACAGAAAGGAGATCATCCGGTGTAAGCTTCTGCAACCTTGCAATGTGTTGCTCAAAGAAGTTCATCGGCAGATCATGCTGCACCATGGTCCATACAAGTGATGCGGTCTGTTGCGGTGTTTCGTTGGAACGCGCGAATGTTCCAAGGATCTGTTGACGTGAGTTCTCGAGTTCATCTGAGTTGATACGCTCTGCGCCCATCCTGCGCACCTCAGCGGTAATAACGGACATCGTGTCAGCCGTAAAGTCATTGCCAACACTTGTTACGATACCGGTGATCGCTCCATTGGGACGCACATCACTGAAGGCATAGGCTCCATACGTGTACCCCTTCTCTTCGCGGAGTTTCATGAAAAGTCGAGCTAGTGTATAGCCCCCTAACACTGAGGTCAATAACTGCAAAGCTGCATAGTCGGGATGATCGAAGGAGACACAGGGCAAGGCGATGCGGAATGCTGACTGAACAGCATCGTCCTTGATGGCCATCACTCCGGCGCGGGCGCGCATCGTTGCGCGAGGTGTGTTCACGAGTGCGCTTGGTGCCGGTAGTCCACCAAATGCTGCATCCAGTTTTGCCACGGCAACATCGGCATCAATCGGACCTGCCACAATGATGTGTCGCGGTGCGGCAAGCATACGAACGTGTACTTCACGCAAGATGATGGTTGTGAGTGTGCGCAAGGTTGTGGGGTTACCATTGCGCGGCCGAGCGTAGGGGTGCCCATCAAAGGCACGTGAGGCACATGCCCGCGCTGCCAGCCATTCTACGTCTACGAGGTCAACCATCATATCTGCGATCAAACGCTGACGGAGTTTATCGAGCTCCGTTTCGTCAAAACGCGGAGTTAGCAGGCATTCGGCAGAAAGCGCAACAAGATCGTCGAACCATTCTGCCAAGCCCGACCCTTGGACGCTGCACGCATCGCTATCGGCAATGGTTCGCAGATTACACCCACGGCGCTCTACTTCTTCGGCAAAGGCCAAGGCGTCCAGCCGCTCAGTGCCACGATTGAGCATCTGCGCTGTAACCGAGGTTTCGCCGGGAACTCCGTCGTGCCGTGAGCCTGTTCGCATTGCGAAGGTGACCGTAACTAAATCTTCATTGGGCGACGTGATCACATGGACCGGCGTGCCATTGCGAAGCGTTCTATGATGAATCGGGGGTACAGCGAAGCGCAAGGGCTCCGTTGACAGTGGGGGCGTGGTGTGCATTTGGTAAATTTAGGGCAATGAAGCAATCCATCGTTGTAATAACTGGTGCATCGTCCGGTATCGGGCATGCATGCGCCGAGGTCTTTGCCGAGGCAGGGTCCGATCTTGTCCTCTGGGCTCGCCGCTCAGAGAAGCTCCACATACTGGCCGCAGAGCTCGAAGCCCAACACCATGTCTCTGTGATCTGCCAAACAGTAGATGTGCAGGATATCAGTGCCGTGCAGCAAGCTGTGGCCGAACTGCCTCCCTCACATCGTGCACCCCATGTGCTCATCAACAATGCCGGTCTTTCACGGGGCCTTACTCCACTGCACGAGGGGGTGTTCCAAGACTGGGAAGAAATGATCGACACAAACATCAAGGGGCTACTCTACGTTACACGGTCCTTTCTACCCGAGATGGTACAGAAAGGTAGGGGGCTTGTTGTCAACATTGCCTCCATTGCCGGACGTCAGGCCTACCGCGGTGGCAACGTCTACAGCGCAACCAAATCTGCAGTCAAGATGCTCTCAGATTCCCTCCAGATCGACCTCAATGGCACAGGTGTGCGCGTGTGCAATATCGATCCGGGTCTTGTAGAGACAGAGTTTTCCGAAGTGCGATTCCGCGGCGATACAGACCGTGCATCAACCGTCTATAAAGGCTATCAGCCCCTTTCCGGACGTGATGTAGCCGAGTGTGCGCTGTTTGCCGCTACCCGTCCACCACATGTCTCTATTCAGGACATACTCATTACACCAACAGCCCAGGCCACCGTTGGCCTTGTGCACAAGGATCTCTAGGCAACAATGGCCACCGTACACTACATTATCGGAGGTCATGTGCAGAGAGTTGGCTTTCGACGCTTTGCTCTGCATCATGCACACAGACTCAACCTGCATGGCTTTGCCACCAACCTCGAAGACGGCACCGTTGAGTGTTTGGCACAGGGCGATGTAACGGCTCTTACGGAGTTCGAAACGCTTATGCGTCAAGGACCACAACATGCAGACGTTACATCCGTGGTGTGCACGGATCTCAGCGAATCTCGCACATACGGTACGTTCCGCATTCTCTAAACTCTGATCTCTAAGCAAGGCCTTACGATGAAGATCGACGCGTCCACCGTAGTGGTCATCACAGGGGCATCCTCCGGCATTGGTGCCGAGTGCGCCGTGGCATGTGCTCAAAAAGGGGCTTCTGTTGTTCTTGTAGCACGCCGCGAGAGCCAGCTTCGCGAAGTATCGCAGCGCGTGTTGGATGCAGGAGGCTCACCAATGGTGATCGTTGCAGACGTATCGCGCGAGGACGATTGCTACCGCGTGATAGATTCCGTAGCAACAGTGTATGGTCGGATCGATGTGTTGATCAACAACGCCGGCCGTGGCAACCATGCCAGTGTTGAAGACACACCAACCGCTCAATGGCGGTCGATGTTCAACGTTAACGTGGATTCGGTCTTTTGGCTCACCTCACGTGCCTTACCCCTGATGAAGAAGGCCGATCGGGGGCACATCATTGCCATCTCAAGCGTAGCCGGACGTTACGGCCACCCTTTTAACGCTGCCTATGTGTCTGCAAAACACGCTGTTGTTGGCTTCATTGCAGCACTACGCACAGAACTTGTTGGCACCAACGTCCATGCAACCACGATTTGTCCGGCAGGTGTTGTAACCGAATGGGCCGACGCCACCGAAGGTGGCTCTATTGGCGCTCTCTATGCAAAAGCCATTCCACGCTCTCGCATGATCTCTCGAGAAAAGGGGCTTGGCATTGCACCCCTCTCAAAGATGATGTCGGCTACTGATTGTGCAACTATCATCATCGATGCCATTGAACGCGGCAGAACAGACGACGTATTCACGCATGCCGGCACCAAGGAGATTGCAGTACAGGCGGTAGAAGACCGCTGCACGCAGGAAGATCGTTTTGAATCGCTGTGGCTTGCAATGCGCGAAGCCTATGATGCGCAGGGTGCATCCGACTGATATGAGAGCGTTGCTGACCATCGTAGCATTCCTCTCTGCATATGCTGCATTTGCCCAGCCAACTGTTGCATTGGTTCTTACCGGAGGTGGCGCACGCGGTATTGCGCAGATCGGCGTTTTGAAAGAATTGGAGAAGGCCGGCATTATACCCAACATCATCGTTGGGTCTTCCTTTGGTGCCATTGTTGGTGGACTGTATGCCGCAGGGTATACCCCAACACAGATCGACTCCATCTTTCACACGATCAATTGGGATGATGTAACGTCGTTCGCATCCGATACACAGCGCGAATCGTTGTTCTATTCGCAGAAGCAAGAAAACGATCGCAGCTTGGTCACCTTCCGCTTTCGGAATCTCCACTTCGTACCGCCCACAGCAATCGGCGGAAGTGTGAGGTTCAGCGAACTCCTCCAAGAGATCCTTTGGGAGAGTCCCTATAATAGCGTTACGAACTTCGACAGTCTGGTGTGCACGTTTCGCGCCATTGCCACAAATCTCGGCACCGGCGATCCCGTGTCTCTCAAAAGCGGAAACCTTGCAACCGCCATGCGTGCGAGCGCAACATTCCCGCTGCGATATGCTCCAGTGCTGTGGAATACAGACACTGTACTTGTAGACGGAGGATTGGTAGCAAATATTCCGATTGAAGCTGCGCTTGCTCTCCAACCAGACCTCATCATACTTGTAAATACCACAAGCGACTATGCAACTACCTCGTCACTTACAACTCCATGGGCCGTTGCAGATCAGGCGCTCACGGCAGCTATGAAACAACGGGATAGGGAACTCATCAAGTTAGCAGACTTCGTGCTGGAGCCAGATCTGGGATTGACCACGACGTTTGATTTCAGCAACATTGATGTGCTCATTCGCGCCGGTGAAAGGGAGGGGGCTCGTATGGCTGCTCAGATAAAGGCACGGCTTGTGCCAACGCAGGGGGCGATGGAGGCCGGCACCACACAGAACTTCATTAAGCGTGTTGTGGTGAACTCGACATTTGGAGCTGATTCCTTGCCGATGATACGAGCCCGCACGCAGGACATGATTGGCAGAGATTGGTCGCCGATGTTCAAACGTTTTCACGAGTCACGCTTCAATGACGCGCTGCATGCATCCGGATTTTCATTGGCGTTTTCGCGATCGATGTCCTACGATGCCCCTTCTCAAACACTTACAATCAGCGTGGACCGCGGGTTACCAACACTGGTAACGTTTGACAGACTGGAAGAGCTGCGTAGGAGCGACATTGAACGAGAGGTGTCGTTCGTTGCAGGCAAGGAAGTACAGCAGTCTGATCTTGAACGGACGTGGCAGAACCTGCACGCTTCAGATGTTTTGCAGAACGCCGATGTGATGGTTTCTCGCAATGCAGACAGCGGCGTACAAATCACCATGCACGCAGAGGACAGAGGCAATCAAACGATACGCATCGGAGCCCGGATCGATAACGAACGATACACCCAGGGCAGTGTGGACGTCATACACGAAAACCTGTTTTCAACTGGTGTACGAGTTGCCCTGCGTGGTATTCTAAGTCAACGGATCGGTCAGTTTGCAGCCTCGCTCGAGCTCCCACGCA
>DATGWS010000293.1:0-8896 GCA_035299365.1 Candidatus Didemnitutus sp. | reverse complement strand
CTTGCCTTCAAGACCGGTACCTACGAGCGGGGCCTCGGAAACCAAAAGCGGCACGCCTTGGCGTTGCATGTTCGAACCCATGAGTGCGCGGTTAGCATCATCGTGTTCGAGGAATGGGATAAGTGCAGCAGCAGCAGATGTAATCTGGTCTGTACTTACCTCGATATAATGCACTTCTGTAGGGTGAACAACCTTGTAGTCACCACTCAAACGTGCTTTTACGGTCTCGCCGAGGATCTTCCCCTTTTTGTCCATGGCTGTAGAAGCAGGGATGATAATCAAACCTTCTTCTTTGTCTGCCGGGAGGAATTCAATGTCTTCTGTGCAGATGCCGTTCACAACCTTGCGATATGGCGTCTCGATAAAGCCGAACTTATTCACGCGGGCGTGAATAGCGAGCGACGAGATCAGACCGATGTTAGGGCCTTCCGGCGTTTCGATCGGACAAAGGCGACCATAGTGCGTATAGTGTACGTCGCGTACTTCGAAGCCGGCGCGCTCACGTGTAAGACCGCCAGGTCCGAGTGCCGAGGTACGACGCTTGTGCGTGATCTCAGAAAGCGGATTGGTCTGATCCATGAACTGCGACAGCTGGTTCGTTCCGAAGAACTGATTGATCACGCTTGTGATCGTCCGCGCATTAACAAGCTCACTCGGAGTGATATTCTCACTGTCTCGAACACTCAAACGCTCCTTGATCGTACGCGCCATGCGCGTGAGGCCAAGGTTGAATGTTGCTTCGAGCTGTTCACCAACGGTGCGAACGCGGCGATTTGAAAGGTGGTCGATGTCATCGACAGGAACCTTTGCATCGCGAACATCGATCAGATACTTCACGATCGAAACGATGTCATCAACGGTCAACGTTGTCACATCAAGAGGTACGGCCATGCCGAGTTTCTCATTGATACGATAACGTCCAACAACGCCCAGATCATAACGCTTCGGGTTGAAGAACAGCTTCTCGAGAAGGCCCCAAGCTGTGTCCAGATCCGGTGGATCTGATGAGCGGAGCTGACGATAGATCGTCTCAAGTGCGTCTTCACGTGTACGCGAGGTATCCTTCGCAAGGGTCTTTGCGATGATTGGCTCGTCGTTTGTGTTTTCGTATTTGTAGATGCGGATAGACTCAACATCTGCATTGAGCAGACGCTGAAGCAGGTCTTCATCTACGATCAGATCACGCTGAGCAACGATCTCACCCGTAGACATATCAACTGCGTCTGCAGCGATGCGCCTACCGAGAAACTCGTCCGTCATCTTCTTCACCGGAACGTCCGTTGTGAGGTCGAAGAGGTTGAGCAAATCTTCGTCACTTGAATATCCGAGGGCACGAAGCAGCGTAGTGACCGGGAATTTCTTCTTGCGGTCGATGTACGCATACATCACATCATGAATATCAGTTGTGAACTCCACCCACGACCCCTTGAATGGGATGATGCGTGCGGAGAAGATCTTGGTACCGTTCGGGTGCACAGCTTCATCAAAGAAGCATCCCGGCGAGCGGTGCAACTGAGCAACCACCACGCGTTCAGCGCCATTGATGATAAAGGTGCCGCGTGGAGTCATCGCCGGGATCTGACCGAGGTAAACCTCTTGGTCGATCGCTTCGATGTAGTCCTCGGAGCTTGGGTCTGCCTTCGACGAAAGGCGAAGTTTCGCCTTGAGCGTCTTGGCGTACGTCAGCTCGCGTTCGCGACATTCCTCTTCAGAGTACTTCGGCTTTTCGACGAGGTACTCAAGGAAACTGAGCTCGTAGACGCCCGAGTTGTCCTCGATCGGGAAGTTGCTTTCGAACGCACGCTGCAAACCGATGAAGCGGCGTTCGGACGCAGAAACGTCTTCCTGGTGGAAGTCGTGGAAAGAATCGATCTGAATGCCAAGGAGGTCTGGGTACGTTGATTCCGACTCGATCGTCCCGAACGAAATTCGTTCGCGAAGGCGAGGTAGCGGAAGCTGGTACAGTGACGTGTCCAGGGTTGATCCATTCATGGAGTTGGCTCCCGAATGCTTAGAAAAGTAGAACCTATCGATCGATGACCGTGCGTTCGAGTGATCGAGCATGGTCGATCAGCGGTCGATAAGCCCCTTGAACAAGAATTGTCCTAAGACAACAACGCCCGAGACGGTACAAATGACCGTCCCGGGGCTGTTTTTAAGTTTTGCTGATTACTTGAGTGTAACCTTGGCGCCAGCTTCTTCGAGCTTCTTCTTGAGAGCATCGGCATCTGCCTTCGGTGCGGCTTCCTTTACGATCTTCGGAGCGCCTTCTACGAGGTCCTTTGCTTCCTTGAGGCCAAGACCGGTCACTTCGCGTACAACCTTGATAACGTTGAGCTTTTGTGCGCCAGCGTCTGTGAGTTCTACATCGAATTCCGTCTTTTCTTCAACTGCTGCTGCGGCTGCGCCTGGGGCTGCGGCCATCATCATTGGAGCCGAAGCTGTTACACCGAACTTGTCTTCGAGTGCCTTCTTGAGGTCGGCAGCTTCAACAAGTGTAAGGGCACCGATCTTTTCTACGAGTTCATCAACGATTGCTGACATGTTGTTCTCCACTTTTGGGATGATTGTTATTCGTTCGTGATTCAGAAGGCAACACCACGTATGGTGTTACACTCAGAAGGATTACGCAGCCTTCTTCTTTGCGACCTCTTCAACGAGAGATGCCACATCGCGCATAACGGCATTGATGCTTCCAACGATACCCGAGATCGGGGCGTGGATGCTGCCTATCATTGCGGAGATGAGGTCCTCACGTGTTGGGAGCTCGGACACTTGCTTGAGTTGCGTGCCATCGAATACCTGACCTTCGACCACCGCCACCTTGAGCTTAGGCCTTTCGCCCTTTTCAAAGTATTGACGAATGATCTTAGCCGGAGCGATAGGGTCTGCACCTCCGAAGATCACTGCCGTCTGACCTGCAAACTTCGAATCCTCGATCTCGTAGCCACCGACGTCAGCAAGAGCGCGAATGATGAGGGTGTTCTTGGCAACCCGCATCGTAACGCCCTTCTTCCGTAGCTCGTTGCGGAACGCTTGGTCCGTTGCAACGGTCATACCGGTGAAGTCCACGAAGAAGAGGCTCGTTGCTTCGCGAAGCATGTCCGCGAGTTCAGCGACGACGACCTTTTTTTGCTCTTTCGTGATCATAAACCTGTTGATTATGGTTCCGTTGGTAATTCAACACATCCGAAGACGCGTTAGAAGCTTGAATCACCAACAATGCGTAATAGTCTTGTGAATTAAAGGTCAGCGCCGAGGGATTGTTCTTCAACACGAACGCTAGGTCCCATCGTGGAGCTGAACGAGATGCTCTTGACATACTTGCCCTTGGCTGAAGACGGCTTGGCACGGATAACCGTACCAACGAACAGCTGAACATTGTCTACGAGCTTGTCTACATCAAACGAACACTTACCAACCGAGGCATGGATGTTGCCGGCCTTGTCAACGCGGAACTCAATCTTACCCGCCTTCACCTCTGCAACGGCCTTCGCTACGTCAAACGTAACAGTACCGCTCTTTGGATTTGGCATCAGACCGCGTGGTCCGAGTACGCGACCAAGCTTGCCAACTTCGCCCATCACATCCGGAGTTGCGATGATGATGTCGATGTCTGCCCAGCCCCCTTGAAGCTTCTCGATATACTCAGAGAAACCTGCAAAATCTGCTCCGGCATCAAGAGCTTCCTTGTCCTTCGGGGCCTTTGCAACCACGAGAACACGTACGCTCTTACCGGTACCGTGCGGAAGAGCTACTGTACCGCGAACAAGCTGATCTGCCTTACGCGGATCAACGCCGAGGTTCATTGCTACTTCGAACGACTCGTCGAACTTGGCTGTAGCATTAGTCTTTACGAGTTCTACTGCCTTCTTGAAATCATGAGCAAGCGTGCGGTTGAACGCAGCAGCTGCTTTTTTGTATCGCTTCCCTTGTGCCATGGGGAGATTCCTTTGTGTTGTGCGAGCGGCCGTCCTAGAACAGCCTCCAACGTTTTGAGAGTTTCGTTGTTTGTAAGGAGTGTGAAAGGGGCTTAGCCTTCCACAACGATGCCCATCGAGCGTGCTGTTCCTGCGATCATGCTGATGGCACTCTCTTCAGTTGCACAGTTGAGATCCTGCATCTTGATCTTGGCGATCTCGGCGAGCTGTTCGCGCGTAACCTTGCCAACCTTGTCGCGATGCGATTGAGCCGAACCCTTTGCAACGCCAGTGGCCTTGATGAGAAGGATGGAGGCAGGAGGAGACTTGATCTCAAACGTGAAGCTCTTGTCGCTGAAGAACGTAACAAGAACCGGCAGGATCATGCCCGGCTGCTTTGCCGACTTCGCATTGAACTGCTTCACGAATTCCATACCAGGAAGTCCGCGCTGTCCGAATGCCGGACCCACGGGAGGCGCCATCGTTGCTTCACCTGCTTTGAGCTGAAGCTTGAACGTGCCCATGACTTTCTTTGCCATGATGTATATCCTTTCGTGGTCTGCGGCGGATCTTCACCCGCCTCCCACTCTATGTGTTAATGGTTTTCCAATTCGACTTGTCCGAAATCGAGCTCGATCGGAGTCTTGCGACCCAGAATGCCAACCTCGACCTTAAGCTTCTGTTTCTCGATGTTGATCTCTTTTACCGTACCGTTGAAGTTGGCAAATGGTCCGTCGATCACCTTTACAGGATCGCCTTCTCGGAATGCCGTTTCCACGGTAGAGATGTCCTTGCGTTCTTCAACGCGACCAAGGATCCTGTCCACTTCGTCCTTCTGCAACGCCTGCGGCTCCGTCTTGGTACCCACAAAGCTCACAATAGACGGAAGTGAAAGGATGACTTCCTTTAGGCGCTTGTCCAAAGACAGCTCCACAAGGATGTATCCCGGAAGGAAGTTCTTGACCTTCGTGCGACGCTTGCCATTACGCACTTCGTACACCGTCTCCATAGGGATAACAATGCTGCGAACACGGTTCTCCAACCCGAGACGTTGCATCTCGAGCTCAATGGCCGTCTTCACCTTTGCCTCGTGGCCGGTGAAGGTGCGAAGGGCGTACCACTTCGGTTCGATCGTCTGTGTCTGCGCTGCGTCAAGCATTGCTTGGTCCTGCCTCAGTAGATCGACTTCATGACGAACGTCATGCCTTGATCGATGATGAACACAATAGCGGCGATGATCAAACACGTCACCACTACTACCATTGTGCTCTCTTGCAGCTGGTCACGTGTGGGCCAGGAGACTTTCTTCATCTCCTTGTTCACTTCCGTGAAAAACTGACGTATGCCTTCTATCATCTTGCATCTCCGATGCGTGAAATTTGCACGGGCGGCAGGATTTGAACCCGCGGCCTACGGTTTTGGAGACCGCCGCTCTACCAGCTGAGCTACACCCGTGTATGTGTCGTCCTCGTCACTCTCATCGGGCTAAAGCCCGACGTCACTTCGTCTTTTGAGCTGATGACCGGGATTGAACCGGTGACCTCCACCTTACCAAGGTGGTGCTCTACCAACTGAGCTACATCAGCATTCAGCTTGCCAGAGACACCAAAGCCCTTCGGCAAACGGCCACAGAGGGCCACTCACGTCAGGGTCTGACATCATCGAGCGGGAGACGGGACTCGAACCCGCGACCAACAGCTTGGAAGGCTGTGACTCTACCAACTGAGTTACTCCCGCGTTCTGACCTTTTCCGCTTGATGTGGGCAGGGAAGGATTCGAACCTCCGAAAGCGATGCTAGCAGATTTACAGTCTGCCCTCGTTGGCCACTTGAGTACCTGCCCGAATTGTCAGAGCCGACAAAGTTAGGGGACAGGGACCGTTATTCCAAATACCAGATGGGATCGGTATGGGATAATTCCGTAGGAAGAGTCAACGGATGGGTTCTTCCTAATTTGTCCCATGCCCCTTGCCAAAAACACTAGGACAAACACTCAAGAACCTCGGTCAACCACGCGAACACCGATCCCGGAGCTTACTGGACTCCGTACTATAGCCGCTGGGTTAGTCTTTGTTGGGCATGTCCTGGAGCCCCATGCTGCCTGGACGCCACTCTTTGTCCAATTCGGCTGGGTTGGCGTCAACATCTTCTTTGCACTCTCCGGATTTCTATTCACAAAGCTCTACATGGAAGAGCTTGAGCAGGGCACATTCTCGTATCGGACCTATATCGTCAAGCGGATCATACGCATCTATCCGGTCACCACCCTTGTCCTAGCAGCCTCTATCATTGGAGCCGGCGGTGTGTACTGGGTAGATGCAATCGCCCACTTCACCCTCGTCCATGGATGGTTCCCCCAATTTCGGTCGACGATCAATGCCCCAATGTGGACGCTCACGGTTGAAGAGTCGTTCTACCTCGTTGCTCCAGTTGGGATATTTCTCGCTGCCGGACTCTCCAGAATGTGGACCAGATACACTGTACGCCGGGATCACAAACTGATTTGGTGGCAATTTGCCGCCCTTCTTATCGTGCTTTGGGTGTTCTCTTTTGCTCTTTCTAGGGGGCTGGTCCTTCACTACCTTGAAACGCGACTCTTCCTGGTGAACACATGGGATAATGGCGCATACACCTTTACATTCCTAGGCCGACTTTCGGATTTTGTAGCAGGAATGCTGGCCGCCGTGGCTATGCGCCACACCGTATCAGTGAAACAGAAGGCCACAACCATCTCCCTGGTGCTCGGCATAGCGCTGCTATTTGCCTGCATGGTTTTCATTGATTCGGTTGGCGGGCCGGTCTTGATGGCAAGACACAAGATGGGCATCGTAGCAGGACATTTGATCGCTCTTGCAAGCGCCTTCATCATCATCGGTGTTCAGGGCAGAAACCCTGCACAATGGCTGCTCTCCCGCAGATGGATGGTGCTTCTGGGCAACGCATCGTTCTCGCTCTACCTCATTCACTTTATGCCATTGCCGGGAATGCCACAGCTCAGCCTTAGCATCCAAATGTGGCTTGAAACCACAGGACTCCACCCCGTTGCAGCCTGGGCTCTCAACTACGCAGCCCTCAACGTGATTGCGATCGGCATCTTCCTGTTGTTTGAGCGGCCAACATCGAGATACCTACGCAAACGGGCGTTCCGTTAGCCTTCTTTATAGGTCTGAGTTACATCATCTTCACGAAGTCATCGAAGAGGTAGTCTGAATCGTGGGGGCCTGGGCTTGCTTCGGGGTGATATTGGACGGCAAAGGCGGGAACGTCCGTAAGTGCAATACCGGCGCAGGTGTTGTCGTTGAGGTTTACATGCGTCATGATGGCATTTGCCGGCAGTGTTGCTGGGTCCACCGCAAAACCGTGGTTCTGCGAGGTAATCTCGATAGAGCCTGTATTGATGTTCTGTACCGGGTGATTAGCCCCTCGGTGACCGAATTTGAGCTTATACGTAGTGGCGCCTACAGCCAACGACAGTATCTGGTGGCCAAGGCAGATGCCGAAGATCGGCTTTTTGCCAAGGAGGTCTTTGACGGTCTGAATTGCGATGGTAACCGCTGACGGATCTCCGGGACCATTGCTCAGGAAGATTCCGTCTGGGTTATATGCCAAGATCTCGGCAGCCGTAGCTGTTGCTGGAACCACCGTTACGTCACATCCATGGTGACTGAGCCTACGCAGGATATTGCGCTTAATACCAAAGTCCACAGCCACTACCCGCTTTCGTGCGCCTGCTCCCCGCTGCTCGGGACGGTAATCCCATTGTGTTTCTTCCTCGTTTTCCCAATGATAGGGGGCTTTTGTTGTTACCAACGGCGTAAGATCTAGGCCGCTCATTGAGGGAATAGTGCGCGCCCTCTCAACTAGCTCCTTGTGATTGAGGTTCTCACCATGAGCAATCACACACCGCATAGCCCCTTCCGAGCGGAGAATGCGAACAATCATTCGAGTATCGACGCCCTCTATCCCGGCAATGGAGTTGGATTCCAGATAACTCTGGAGCGAGCGGTTGGCCCGAAAGTTGGAGACCACAGGAGAAAGTTCGTGGACTACCAGTCCGGCGGCTTGGATGCCTACCGATTCCACATCGTCCTCGTTAACGCCGTAGTTGCCGATGTGTGGATACGTAAATGTGACCACTTGCCCCTTATACGAAGGGTCGGTTAACACTTCCTGATAGCCCGTCATAGCCGTATTGAACACCAGTTCACCGGTGCATTCTGCTCCGATGGCACCAATGGCCTCACCCTCGATGGTCGTGCCGTTTTCAAGGGCGAGAACTGCTGTCATCCGTGACATGAAAATCCTTAGGTTATCAGTGCGAAAAAGGCGTGCAAAAATACCTTTTGTATCCTATTTTTCGTGCAGGAGAATTGCCTTCAGCACCACATTTGCTCAGTTTCGCCACGATCAGACCGGTCGGCAGGAGACCGCAGTATTCCTGTCGCTAAATTCTCGTGTGCTTATTCTCAATCAATCGTACGAGCCGATCAGTGTATGCTCTACGAAAAAAGCACTCCTGCTTCTCTTCTTGACGAAGGCTGAAATCGTAGAAGAACGATCAACGAGTGTTGTTCGCAGTGTTCGCGGTTTCTACCCTTTCCCGTCCGTTATCAGACTCTCCGCGTATTTGCGCGTTCCGTTTCGCAAGATCGAACTCTCACGCAAGAACATCCTCCGGCGTGACGGATTCAGATGCCAGTACTGTGGCAACAATCATCCGCCCCTTACCGTTGATCACATCATCCCTCGATCTCGCGGTGGCAATGACACATGGGAAAATCTCACCTGCGCTTGCGTGAAATGCAACAACAAAAAAGGAAACCGCACGCCGGACGAAGCCCGCATGCGGTTGATGTCTGTTCCTAAGAAGCCACATCACGTTCTCTTCCTCAAGCACTACCTTGGTAAGGTAGACGAGACATGGAGACCGTATTTGTTTATGGACTAGTTAGCGTGCTAATGTGCTAATCTGCTAAT
>DATGWS010000292.1:0-8876 GCA_035299365.1 Candidatus Didemnitutus sp. | reverse complement strand
GTTGATCAGTGCTCATTGTGTTGTGTCTTGCGGGTGATCATTAATCTCGTCAGCCGGTGGGTTGATCATGACGTCTACGCCAACGGTGTCCGTTGAGTCTCGAGCAACAGCGAATGAGGATCTTCGCCACGGCACGGTTGGGTCGTTATAGATCTTCTGCATCAGTCTGCCCCAAGCCGGTGCAGCAGCACGTCCGCCCTGCCCATAGTCGCCGGTGAACTGTATCCGCCTATCGTCAAACCCTATCCAAACACCACATGCCAACTGAGGTGTAACTCCCACGAACCAGGCATCTGCAAAATCATTCGTTGTGCCCGTTTTGCCCGCAGCGTCTCCCTTAAAGAACCGACGTAAACTGGATGCCGTGCCACCGTCTACAACACCCCGCATGAGGGAGATCATGTTTGATGCCACGCGCGGACTAAGAGCGTCGTTGACGGAATTCGGCAAACGTGCCTCGTAGAGGACGTTGCCCATACGGTCTTCGATCTTTGTGATGAAGGCAGGGGGCACATGGACTCCATCATTGACAAATGCGGCGTAGGCCGATGTGAGTTCAAGAGGTGATACCTCTACAGATCCCAACGCAATTGATGGTACTGCCTGAAGTGGAGATGTGATACCAAGGCGCTGGCAGATGTTCACAACATTCCCCGGCGATGTATGCTCCGTGATCAAACGTGCCGCAACACTGTTTGTGGAGAATTTCAAAGCCGTGCGTAGGGAAACGGGGCCACCTTCCTTGCTGGAGCCACGAGGAGCCCATACGGTACCGTCGCTGAGCGTTGTTACGAACGGTCCACTCTCCACAGTTGTCTCCGGCGTAAGTCCCTGCTCCAATGCACTCGCATACACGAAAGGCTTGAACGATGAACCTGGCTGACGTCGTATCTGCGTAACGTGATTGAGGGAATATCGAGCTGCCGGATTACGCTTCATGCTCAACGGCGATGCTCCAACCAAGGCAAGGATGCCTCCCGTGCGAGGGTCGATGACAACCATGCCCGACTGTATCACCGTCATCTCTCGCTTCACACTGTCCACAAATCCGCGGTTGCGCTTGTACTTGTCGGCAATACGTTTGCGAGCGCCATCCTTTGCTGCGATGTAGTCACTTCGCTTTGCAATCGCGCGATCGAGGAGGGAGTTCAGGAGAGCCCCCTTCGACTTCCACTGCCATGATGCATCAAATGTCTTTTGATATGCAGTGAGATGCTCAGCAATGGCATCGTTGGCGTATCGTTGAACGCGCGAGTCCAACGTTGTGTGGATCACGAGTCCGTCTCGATAGAGATCATGACCCTTCAGTTTGTCTGCCCATGCGCCTTCGCGGCCAAGGAGCTGACGGATCATTTCAACAAAATGGGGGGCTATTCCACGGAAGATCGATGTAGGAGAAGGTTTCACAAGGGGCTCCGAGGAAGCCTTTGCCCACTGACCTTCATTGATGAAGCCCTCATCGAGCATCATTTGGAGAATGAGATTTCGTCGAGAGATACCGAGCGAGTCATCGCTGTTGTATTTCTCTGGTGCCTTGAACAGTCCCACGAGGTATGCACACTCGCCAATCGACAATCGCATTGGCTCTTTGTTGAAGTATACCTGGGAGGCAACACGAATACCATACGCGCCTCGGCCATAATAGACCGTGTTGGCATACATCTCGAGGATTTCGTTCTTCGTGTAGGTGCGCTCGATTTGAAGTGCCGTCCACGCCTCTCGCACCTTTCTAGCAATTGTCTGCTCTTGGGTGAAGTAGAGATTACGTGCCAATTGTTGCGTAATCGTCGATGCCCCTTCCTTTGCTCTGAAGGCAAACACATTCTTCACAGCAGCCTTGAGGATTCGCATCGAATGAACACCCCAGTGATCGTAGTAGGCGCGGTCTTCCGTTGCGATGAGAGCGTTGACAAATCCCTTTGGGATTGAATCGTAGGGAATGTAGGTGCGGCGTGTTGTTGCAAAGTGCTCAAGAAGAATACCGTCCTGACTGTAGACCTGCGTTGCAAGATCTTGTCGTGGGTTTTCGAGCTGTTCAAGTGTGGGAAGTCCATCGCTGAGTACAACGAGCACAAAGATCAACGTGACAACAACAACAGATCCAATTATCCAGAGTCCGTACCGTAGTACCCTCTGCGGTGTAAAGGGTGTGTTCTTCGTCTTCATCATAGCAGCACCTTCACAAGTTCTACACGACGGCAGCGCTTTCGCCATAGGTCGAGCGATTCGCCGGGCCTACGGTTTGGCTTAAGGCGCTCTCCCGCACTTCTGCCTTCCATGAGTTCTGTAGGGATTCCACGCTCGGCAAGTTTCTTCATGATGAACTCAACACGTTGTTTGCCAAGCTTCATGTTCGATGCATCGGAATCAACATCATCTGTGTGGCCAATCAAGACAAGGCGTTTGAGTCTCCCTACACTGCCTCTGACGTTTGATGCAAGTTCATCGAGTGCTGCAGACCAGTTCTGTGTTGTTTCCAACCCATTTGAATCCAACGTGTTTTCGTATGGCGCATCAAACATGGAGGTAGGAAAGTTCACGCGCAGCATATACGTGATAGGAAGGGAAAGCGGTGCATCGCGAACAATGGTGTCATTCTGTTGTTCCTTGGGGATCTTCACCTGGAACGCATCATAAAAGAGATCCGATGAACTGGCACTTACATCCACAGGTGTATCCACCGGCACATCCAACGTGTAGCGTCCCGCCGAATCCGTACGTGTACTCGAGATCACCGCCCTTGTACCTGGTTCGCGCGCCGTAACCTCGGCATCAGGCACGGGCTGTTGTGTTTGCTCATTGATCACAACACCAGAAATTGTTGCTCGTTCGGCAGGGAGCACTGGCAGGGGTGGGGGGATCACTGGCGATTCTGGAACGTCTGTTAGTTGCAGCTGTGTGGGAGGGGGCGAACCGTTGCGTTTGCGATGCAAAACATAAACGTCGAAGTCGCGTCGCTGAGGAGCCCCTCTTCGTTGCTGATTAGAGCCGTAGTAAAGTGTGGTTGAATCAGCTTGGAATGGAAAAACCTCATCGTACGGCGTATTGATGGGTTTGCCAAGGTTCTCCACGGTGGTAAAGACGAGGGAGTCTGCTACCACACGGAAGTTTGCACGAAAGAGATCGTATCCACCAACTGTGGCATGTCCCGCAGAACTGAAGAGTAGCGCAGTGCCATCGGGTGTGAATTGCGGAGAGAGTTCGTCACATGGTGTGTTGATTACCGAACCACACCAACGGGGTTCACCAAATGCGCCATTTCGCACACGAACACTCCAGAGATCCGTGCCGCCAAGAGTTCCCGGACGGTCTGAAGAAAAGATCAACCACTCGCCGTTAGCAGACGTAGTGGCATGACCGTCCCAATAGACAGGAAGACTCATTGGTGCATCGAGTGGCACGGATCCATGTACTCCGTCCTCGTTAGCGGTTGATCGCATTAGTGACGCGTCGCCCATGATAGAACCGGAGCGGACGTGGGTAGAGATAAACGTGACGTCAAAACGAGACGGAGAACCACCAGAGCGATGAACAACCGTGTCCACAGCTCGCAACGTCATACCGCGATATCCCGCTGAACCTGCGTCTGATCCGGAAACAATTAATGTTATGTGTTCGTGTGGGATCAAGAGTCCGAATTCTTCGATATCTGTATCAGCGCCTGCAACGTTATCGATTGCCCAATACGATGCGCCTCTGGACCTGCTCGATGTTGTGTCATAGGTGATCACGTCAAACATCGCGGGTTTGCATTCAGGCGGGGGTGGAGGGAGGGGGCATGCAGCAGCCGATCGGACGTACAAAGGTTTGCTGCACGATGCCATCAAGAGTGCTATCAGGATCAGAAAGAGAACGTCACACAAACGAACACGGAACGGCAAGCGCAGAGGCGAGCAGAGATTGATACACGGCATCCGGAATTTCCACCGCGCCGAGCGAAGCTGTGAAGTCGTTGATGTACTGCGTATCAAGGAGGCGGAATCCACGTTCGTTCAAACGTTCAGCAAGATGTACAAAGGTAACCTTGGATGCATCCCGTTCCCTGCTGAACATTGATTCACCAAAAAACGCCCCGCCGATGGCTACACCATAGAGTCCGCCTACGAGGGTTGACCCTATCCACGCCTCCATACTGTGAGCGAATCCCATGTAATGAAGACCAGTATAGGCATCGATCACGTCATCGGTGATCCATGTATCGTCTCTGTTGGCGCAGGCATCGATGACATCTTCAAAACACCGATCGATCGTAATCGAGTAGGGGGCTTTCCGAATTGTTTGCCGAAGTGAGCGCGGCAGGCGGATACCGTCAAGAGGGATAACAGCGCGCGGGTTCGGCCGGTGCCAGAGAATGCGACCCGTTTCCGGCTCCCCCATGGGGAAGAAGCCGTTGCGATATCCCACGAGGAGGACCTCCGGAAGTAGAATGTTAGGGCCGCCGTTGAGCATAATACTGCACGTATGGGATGCCCTTGTCATCGCAGAACATCTGCTGGTCTGTAGTGAATGGGAATGGCCATTCTATGCCCGTCTCCGAGGACGAATCACTACGCACCACTGTAAACAGATCAGAGGCGGAGAGAGTCTCGAGTTGGTGGTCGTCAACTTCCTGGCGGTCTGTAGACAACCAAATCCGTCCACCAGGCACCAAGACACGGTGGAGATGTTTGAGAAAATCTTCGTTAAAGGCCCGACGTTTGTGGTGTCTGTTTTTTGGCCACGGGTCCGGGAAGAGATAGACCGCATACTGTACAGACCCCGCGGTTATCCAGTCCAATCCATTGGCCATTGAGTACCATTCGGCGTGGGCATTTCCAATATTCTCACCCGAAACAACCCCCTGGATCCATGTGGTGAGGGTCTGCCGGACCTCAAGTCCAAGGATATTGCGGTGTGGGTAGGCCAGGGCGTGGCGGAGCATAAAGGCGCCCCGGCCACATCCGATGTCGAGAACATCTGGAGGTTTCCCATTGGCAAACCAGGAGCCCCATTCCACAAAATCCCTAACCGGGGGGTACCAGGTAGGCAATTTGTGGTGTTGGCTGGCCGGTAAATAGGCCTGCGAATTGACGTGGTGGCGCACCCTAGGCATCGGGTACTTGGTCCAGTCTATTTCCGGAGTATCGGCAATGCGTCTATCCATAGCTATGCAAATGTACCATTCCGTATATTCGCCGTCCTTGTCTTGTCTCCTCGATGGAGATGGGACGGGCTGTGCCGATTGAGAATGAATGGAGGACTCTTGAGTTCGAAGAATCTGGGCAAGTGGTTGCTCATTCTGCTGCCTATCGTGGCTTCAGCATATTTGCTATGGCCTACGTATAGCTATTATCAGCTTAATCAAGAGCGAGAAGCACTCGCTCGGGATTCTGCTGCCCTGGAGCAGTGGGATGTCTCCAATGGTGAATCGTTCATCAAGGCGCGCAATGGCCGCCTGAAGCTCGGTCTCGACCTTCGTGGCGGTATGTACGTCACGTTGGAAGTGGACGTGTTGAAACTCATCGAAGAGTCGGCAGACCCTTCGAGTGTGGATGACGACTTCACCAAGATCCTCGAGAAGACTCGCAGGGAAACGGACAACACGGACAACGACGTGTTAGAGACGTTCCTTGGCAACTTCCGTGGTAGTGGCAAATCCCTGCTTCAATACTTCACGGTGAGCAACCAATCGGATCCAACGGAAGCGTCGATCGAAGAAAAACTTCGTCGCGACTCCGAGGGCGCTGTTGAGCAAGCACTTGAAGTAATCAAGCAACGGATCAATAAATACGAGCTTTCGGAAGTAAACATCCAAAAGCAAGGGGCTCGGCGCATCGTGATCGAGCTACCGGACGTAAAGGACGAAAAAGAAATCCGTTCGCTGTTGCAGACCACGGCTCGTCTTGAATTCAAGCGCGTTGTGATGAATCGCGAACTGATCCGGGCGTTCTATGCTATCGATAACCTGCTTAAGGGTGTAAAGCCCGACACTACGGTTGCAGTTGCAGATTCGGCAGCACTTGCCTCGGCAGATAGCACAAAGGCAGATACAACAAAGACCGACACTGCAGCAACAGCAGCAAAGACGGACACAGCCGGAAAGAAAGACAATCCATACGCAGGTCTGAGTGATGATGAGGCAGCTCGCCGAATCAAGCGCGACTATCCGTTCTCGCACATGCTTGGCGGATATTATGCACAGGGCGAAAACTCGTCGTATCAACCCTTCGACCTTATCCTCAAGAAGCCCGAAGATTTCCCGGAAACGGGACTCTATCGTTTCATCATAGGTGGCAAGCAATTGCCTCAGCTTTTGAAGATCCTTGAGCGTGCCGATGTAAAGCGCGTTATGCCAGCAGATATCGACATCATCGTTGCTGCAAAGCCAGAAGGCACTCCTGCAAAGGACGGCACCCCTGAAGTCTTTGACGTATACGGAGTGGCACGCGAAGCAGATCTCACCGGAGACGTGGTTACGGAAGCCTTCCCAAGCTTTGACCAGGCCAACAACCGTCCGGTTGTTATGATGGAAATGAATGCGGACGGTGCAGAGCGTTGGGCGCAGATCACCGGAGCAAACATCAACAAGCGTATCGCGATCGTTCTTGATGGTCGCGTTTATTCAGCTCCTGTTGTTCAAAACAAGATCCCGAACGGCTCTTCACAAATCACAGGGTCGGGTAGTCCGGAAGAAGCAAACCTCCTTGCTGTCGTTCTCAAGGCAGGCGCTCTTAAGGCACCTGTGAAAATCATCGAAGAACGTGTTGTTGGACCGTCCCTTGGTGAAGATTCCATTCGTCGCGGTATCAGCAGCTCGTTGATGTCCTTCGCCTTGATCATTCTCTTCATGCTTCTCTACTATGCATGGGGCGGTGGTATTGCAGACATCGCATTGCTCATGAACGTGTTGCTCGTAGTAGCCGGCCTTGCCGGTTTCGGCGGAACACTCACGTTGCCTGGTATCGCCGGTCTGATCCTCTCTACGGCCATGGCAGTGGATGCCAACATCCTCATCTTTGAACGTATGCGAGAAGAGTTGTACGCAGGAAAGACGCTGAAGCAGGCCGTAGATCAAGGTTTCAGCAAGGCGTGGAGCGCAATTATCGACTCCAATATCACGCACATGCTCGCAACTATCCCGCTGCTCATTTGGGGTTCGGGTCCAGTGAAGGGATTTGCTGTAACGCTGCTTGCCGGAGCGATCATTACCCTCTTCACGGCCGTTGTTATTACACGAGCGATGTTCGGCATCATCGTGGACAGCGGTGCAACCACCATCAACATCGGACAGAAGAGGACGGCCTAACATGGATCTCATTAAGAAAACCAATATCGACTTTGTGACGAAGCGTAACGCCTTCTTCATGACGTCGCTCGTTGCAACAGTTGTTGGACTCATCATCGCCTTCCTCCCTGGTATGATCGATCTTGGTATCGACTTCACAGGTGGTACGCAGATCAGTGTCTCATTTGCAAACAAGTCAGCTTCAGCAGACCAAGTTCGTAGTGCCGTGAGAGGGATCGGCTATGCCGGTGCAGAGATCAAGAGTTTTGGTAAGGATGGAGACTATCTCATTCGGATCAATCAAACTGGCCAGTCGTCCACAGTGTCGGCCAAGATCGTTGCAGGACTCCAAAGTGCATTCCCTAGTGACAACGTTGTCCTCCTTGGTGCAGATAACGTTGACCCTAAGGTTTCCTCTGAGCTTGCTTTTGACTCAGCACTTTCGCTCTTCATCGCTACGATCATCATCCTGATCTACGTTGCCTTCCGGTTCCAGCTTGCCTACGGCATCTCGGCTGTGGTTGCGCTTGCACACGATGTACTCATGGCATTCGTGATCTCGGTGCTGTTCAATAAACTGGGCATTCTGAATCTCGAGCTTAGTATTAACTCGCTTGCTGCCTACCTTACGATCCTCGGCTACTCCATCAACGATAAAGTTGTGGTGTTCGACCGTATTCGTGAGAATAGAGACAAACACAAGGGCATGTCCCTGAGCGAGCTTGTTAACCTCTCGCTGAATGAGACGCTCAGCCGAACGCTCATTACCGGTGTTTCGGTTCTTGCGGCACTCCTTGTTCTCGTCTTCCTTGGTGGAGACGTACTCGAAGGTTTCGCCTTCACGATGTTCGTTGGTATCGTTGTTGGTACCTACTCGTCCATCTACATCGCTTCGTCGTTCCTCATCTGGTACTCTGACCGTGTAGAGCACAAGAAGGTTGGCCACGTTTCGCATCAAAAGGCCTGATCTCTATGAGTACGTTTCAGATCAGCAACCCATCCGCTGAAACCACGGTAATCGCATTTGGCGATGAAGTGCTTGGTGGTGCCGAAGCTCTTGAACTCACATCCCTCGTACGTGAGGCCTGTGCGAGTGAAGGGGCTGTTGTTGTGTTCGATCTAGAGCGTGTTCGAGTGATGAATTCAAGCGGACTCGGAATGCTTGTAGGAGCACTGGCCACGGTGCGAAAGCACGAAGCACGGCTGATTCTTGCTGCTATTCCGGAAAAGGTGCAGTCGCTTCTTTCAATGACGCAACTAGCCCAGGTGTTTGAGTCCAGAGCAACTCTTGCAGAGGCTCTGCAACGGCAATGAGCGTACGCATCATCGTGGGCGCCCAATGGGGCGATGAAGGAAAAGGCAAGATCGTTGACATGCTCTCTGAGCAGGCAGACATCGTTGCGCGCTACCAAGGTGGCGCAAATGCCGGACACACCATCGTTTTCGATGGCAAGAAGTACATTCTGCACCTGATCCCGTCAGGGATCCTCCACCCAAACACACAATGCGTCATCGGTAACGGGGTCGTGATAGACCCCGTTGCCTTGATGGAAGAGATCCACATGCTCGAAGGCATGGGGATCAGCATAGCAGGCCGACTGCACATCTCGCA
>DATGWS010000291.1:0-7572 GCA_035299365.1 Candidatus Didemnitutus sp. | reverse complement strand
CGTCACCCCATAACGACCATGCCCGGCTGGGGCAACTATCGTTCTCTTCTGTTTCTACGAGCGGTCAAGGAGTTCACAAACAGCCGTTACCGTGAACACTACCCGTGTGACCAATTGTATGTTCAGGAGCTTCGCCTCTATGTTGCTGATCGAGTTGAGTCCCTGACCGGTCACCGACCACGAGTCTCAAAGCGTGATCTTATCGAGGCAGGACTTAAAGAGTTCTAGGTGCGCCTGGTTACCTTTTAGGACTTCTCCCACGTGTAAACTCTATAGCCCTATTGATCCGAGCAACAGCTTGTTTCAATAGGGCTTCTGCGTCTTCACTGCCATCATCCAACTTGTCCTTGAGGAACATTCCTCCTCTTCCACAGACGAGCCAGGAGAGGTCTATTCCTTTTTCAATGCAGTAATAGGTCATCATCTCAATACTGATACCAAGAGTACCTCGCTCAACTTTCGAGATATAGTCTTTGCTGCGACCCGTCTCTCGGACAACATCCGCTTGTGTCATTCCAAGTGCTTCACGTGCCTCCCCCAGCCTCTGTGCAACAGCTTGAGCAGGAGTTAGCGTGACAACTCTTGTTGCCTTTGTGTTAGTGCGTTGGACTGGCTTTTTGGAGGATGTAGCCAAAACGGATACCTTTGCAATACAGAACGGCAACCTTTGCCGGATACGTTCGTAGCTACCCTTGCCATGTCACAGTCCGGCATAGGACGTCAATAAATGACGGAGGCAGATTGGCTACTAAGGATGCTACAGGAACTTTTCGGACACGGAAAGTTACCGAAACGACACCGAATGCGGAACATCATGAGTTCCAGCGGCTTTGCATCCTTATAGATGCAACCAACTTCCGCCGTCCTCCCTACAAAGGGTTGCTTGGGAAAGTTGCTGTTGATCTCGGGTTTAAGGGTGGTAGGCGGAGTCTCTACAAGGCAATTCACGAGAGCCGCAACCTCAATGCAATGCTAGCTGTGGCTCAAGCCATTCACGCGGTCAATGAAACCGTAGGACAAACAGTCCGACTAATGGAGCGGTCTGAAGAGCGATCATGAAACTATGGAATGCGTAATAAGCGCGTTGTTCTCACTATCAGGTAAGGAGGAACTATGGGTGCAGACATTTCTACAAAGAAGCCGTTCTACAAGAAGTGGTGGGTCTGGTTAATCGTTGCTATTGTTGTCATTGGGATCGCTTCCCAATCCGGCAAAAAGGACTCCGCAACGGGTGAAGCAACAGCTCAGAGCTCTACGTCAGGGTCAAGCAGTACCGCCTCGGAAAAGCCGAAAGAAGCTTCTACAATCAAGGTCACTGCCCAGGCTTACTACGAAGCCTATGACGGCAATGAGGTAGCTGCGGACGGTAAGTTCAAAGACAAACTCATCGAGATCACGGGTGAGGTTGAGAGCGTAGAGAAGACCCTTGGGACGGTGTACATCACACTCAAAGCGGCTGACATGTTCGGTCAGGTCAGGTGTGCTCTCGAAGACGAATCCGGGGCTGCGAGCATATCCAAGGGAAGCGTTGTGACCCTTATTGGAACTGGCGACGGGAAAATGGGTTACCCAAATGTCGCGGATTGTAAGATCAAGTAACTTCGAAAATCTGGACAGAAGACGGGGTTGTCCACTTAGTGGATGACCCCTTTTTTGTCTCTCATCATGTCAAAAAGCTGCAACACGTGCCGAAAAGTTTACTTGGACCGAGGCAGTATGGCTGCAAGGTGTATAGATAATATACGTTTTGTATAGCAGTTGGATATCTCAATAGGACTACAGGAAAACTGAGTTTTACCTATGTATCACTTTAAACAGCTTTTGTTCTCCGTCATCAGGAACCTGAATCTCTGGTAAGCACAACACTCCATAGGTCCGTTTGCTGCCAGCGAATTCGAGAGTGACATAGTACAACGATTCAACCTGGGCAGCCCCAGTGCCAAAGGCAAAGAGGACTACACAGATTAAAATGATGACGGACTTGGACATCCTTGATGAAAGTTCGATAGCGGTATAGAGATAGAACTCAATCCGGATCGAAGAGTGACAGGCGTGAACCCTAGATCTTCACTTTGTAAAAAAGACGCATAGAGAAGGGCGAGTTATTGCGACCGCATGACAGGCAGAACGTGTACTACTTTTCCTGTAGAAACCATGATGAATACCATCTTATGATGATCATCGAGGTTCATTACCACCTCGTTCTCTGATATCCTCACGTCAGCCTCTAGTCGCCTTCCGAGGATGTCGAAGGCTATAGCAGACGTCGGTGAAGGTTCGAACCCGGTCCATCGCACGTGGATGATTCCATCGTTATCCGAATAGGCATTGTACCTCGCGTCCTCACTACCACCGCTCTCCTCTATTCCCGTTGTGGTAATGGCGACTTCGTTCGACCAGACGTCGCATCCGAATGGCGACTTCGCTACGACCTTGTACCTGCCCGGCTTGGGCTTGGAGATCACGCTGTCAGCGAGTGCTCCCCAGCTCCGATGAGGCATCAGGGTATCGTTGTAATACCACATGAACGGACCTTCCGGATATTCACACTTGAGGATTGTGTCCTGATAGTACCGTCCCATGGCAACTACCGGCTTGGTGGCTGTCATCACCGAATCCGAGAACCACTGACGTCCTACGACGCTGTCGTCGACCATCATGGTGAAGTGCATTGGAAGTGTGGTGTCGACTGCTTCGACGACGATGGTCGAAAGACGTTTGTTGGGTGTGATGGTATACGAGAGCTTTGCATTAATGGAGCGTGAAGCGTCTAGCATCACCGCATCGAGATGGTGACCACCGACGACGTATTCTACGCCTGTGCAGGTGTAGAGCCTATCGAGTCTTGAGACTGGTCTCGGAGCACGACGAGGAATGTATACCTCCGTTCCCAGGGGATGGATGTTTCCATCCAAGTCGTAAAAGAGCCCATACAACCGTCCCCGTGAGTACACGAGGGTGTCTCCTGCGGGAGGAATCGAGTCGGCTGGAATATCTCTCGATACCGACCTCGGGATTGAATCATCAAGCGCGAGCATCCTATATCCATCATGCCAGCATTCTGTGCTGTCCATCACTTCGTAAACACTTAATCCATGAAGAAATCTTCCCGCCCTCCACGTCTGGCTACCGGAATGAAAGTACATGGTCCTAGGATGAGGTTCCCAAATCAACCCCCCGTTAGGATAGTAACCGAACCGATCATCTACGGCAACGGTGTCACGAATGACAACACATCCGGTGAGTGTACTTGTCGAGTCTTCTTTGCGAAAAGTTCCTCTATCATACCCCTTCAGCGTCTGCGACCACGACCGTCCATGATTGAAACTCATCTGGATCGATCCGGGAGAACTTCCTGATCCGACAGTATGTGTTACCAGAAGTCCATCAGGTGGCAGAACGTAGTATCCGAACCGTAGTTCGGAGTTCCGAACCCAGATGAATGTCTTGCCGTTATCCAGGCTCATATGGAGTTCCCCACCCAGTTTCCAGTACAGAATGCCCCTATGGTCTCGGAAAAGCATCCCTGTGACTTCGCCAACACTGAGTACTGGAGCCGAACGAGTCGTATCAAAGGTCGCTTGCCACGTTCTCGCATTATCAGTACTCTTCAGAAAACCGTAGAGCCAACTGTTATGGGCGGTGAGCAACTCTCCTCCACGCAGACGAACGATGCCTGAGTACGCATAGTTGGGAGCACCGACATCCTCAGCAACCCACGTTTTTCCTCCGTCCCATGACCTAGTCAGTACAGGACGATCACAATGGTCGGATTCATAATACCCCGGCGGAAATGTTGGACAATTGATGTATCCACCGATGATCGACCCATCGTTGCAGGGCACCATGCCCCGTGCACCTTTGAGATAAAGGGAATCAAGATAAATCGAATCCTCTCCGGCAGCCCTCGCCACATGAGCGGCGAAGGCTACCAGAAGGATTAGGATGAGGCGTGGATTGGACATGTCTAGAGATGTTGACTATCGTACTACCGAGATGACTGCCGTTCCTGCGGAAGTACCGTCACTCACTTCTACAAGATAGGTTCCGTTTGGCAGGTCCGTATCGGTAATGACGATTTCCTCGCCAAAGGTTACACCACTCTTCAAGTGTCGAAGGAGTTCAGCACCCAGCATGTCAAGAATCCGTACGGTCACTGCACCCATACGTTTCCCTTCATAGCGAATGGTGAGGTGATCACGGCTTGGGTTGGGATAGACCACGAAGCTGACATCGCCCCCTCCGGCACGCACCATCTTCTGGATCGGCTCTTTGTTCATCCCTGTTGGTCGTTTGGCGTGTTCTGTTTCGAGCGTAACAAGAGCGTTGAGGGTATCCGTAGACCGCATGAGCGTCAGGGTCGTGTCAGCCATAATTGCCAGCCGCGCACTTAGTAGGTCGACGTTCACTGAATCATACCCTGCGAACATCCCCACTCTTGCCGTATCAAGCCAAGACTGTGCCTCGTTGTAGCGTTCATTTCGGGAGAGGAGTTCAACCCTTCCCATGACAGCCTTCTCTCTTACAACGAGTGGGGCTGCTGTGTCGAGTCCTAGAGTCTGCAATGTGGCAAGTAGAACAGCCGTTACCGAGTCGACCTGTGGATGTACCTGGGCTGACTGCACTGCATTGTCGATGGACTCCATGCGGATAGCAACGTCTAGACCGGCATTCGCTAGCCATGAAGTCGACACCGTGAAGATTTCCTTGGCATAGTTCTCGTCGATGTCATCCCACGACGGTACGACGATACCGAACTTCTTCACGTTCAGGGGATGTAGAAGTTCAAGGTTGTAGTTCGGTGTAAAGGCATCCGGGTCTGGAACCGGTATTGACACGCATTCGAACTCTCCAGCACGCTCCCGGATGTTCGCCTCACACGGTCCTACGTATGGGTGTTCGCCATTTTGCAGGTCGTTCCCCTGCGGTACAATGTTGGCATTATGGCGGATGTTCTCCAGAAGGAGGACGCCGAAGTTATTCGTCGTCACGACAACGTTGTCTTGGATGTCGGATTTCTGTAGATGGAAGAATAACGAGTTCGTATTGAAAACGTTCTTACCACACTCCAACAGAACTTTGCCCTTGGCTCCAAGAAAAATGTCCGACCGTTCAATACCAGCAAAGTACGGGTTTGTACCGCCAGTAACCGGAACATTGAACTCGTTCCGTCCGTTAACCAAGGCTTTACCACGGTCGTTCTGGTTCGGAGCAAGAAATGCGAAGCGGTCACGGGCTTGCAGGAGTCCGCTCACAGCATGGAGACCGGTACCGTAGTTCTCAAGTTCGTTGTTACGGCACTCTGCATTGCCTCCCAGTGACTGGAGGTATCCCGAGCCGATGAAGTCCACCTGAATGCCACTACCGAAAAGTGTGTTAGTCGTGGACGTCATAGTCCCACCAAAGGTGTTGTCGAAGACCTGATTCCCCCCTTCGGTTACACGAACACCCTGAACACAGCCACTGAATTTGTTGTTGCAGATCGTAGCATTCCCACAGGCGATGCCATCGGCATGACCACCGAAGATGTTGCCTGAGAAGTACCCCCTTACGTATCCTGTTTTGACCCCTGTATGGAGGAAGGCAAATGTGCTGCCCGTCACAGTGATCAACGAAAGCGATGTGACCTTTAAACCCGAGACAGGATAGTCGCCCTTATCGTTCTCGGGAGATTTTTGTTCAAGTGCTCTGTAGTTCGTGCTCGTGATCTTGCCTCCGGCATCATGGAAGTAACATCCTTCTACGGTGAGCTTCCGAATGAGCCCCAGCCCTTGCTGGTAGATGGTTCCGGGCACATTACCGCTCATCTGCCGGGCTTTCTGGAACAGACGGCTGTCCTTATAGACATCAACCAAGAAGAATGTCTTGTCCCGGAATGCCGCTTCGATCCCCGCTGCTACGTAGTCACTGCGGTCAGCCTTGAACGTGCAGTTTTTCATTTTCCCTGCCTGCAAGACACCACCAACCTGCGCTAGGACAGGCATATTCCTGATCGTCGTATAGACGTTCGTGAACTCAGCTTCCTGCGCGTGGAAGTATGCTGTGAGAACCTGATCCAGCGGCAGCGTACCAGGTGTGGTGGTATTGTAAATCCAGGCATCAGGTTCAACAATCAACCGCGCATAGTTGACCCTTGCTGACTGGTTGGTACAGGTTGATTCCTCGTTGGTGGCAATAAACTTTGCCTTATTGTTTATGTCTCCTTCTCCAATAAGCTTTCCGCGAACAAAGTTTTCCTCAGCAAGAAACTGTAGAGTACCACCAGCCATTACAATCAATGAGCCGTTAGATTGGACGGTTATTGCTCCTATCTGTGCTAGTGCTGAGGACTTTACCTCAATTTTGCTACCACTCTGCACCTCTACTGGAATGTCAAGTCTGACGGTTGACCCTGTTGGGACCGTTAAGCCACTCTCAGATTTTAGCACTAAGATCGTTGAGGTGACCCCAGACACTGCCTGCACGTGAGACTTATCAACGACTGTGAACTTTCCACCGACTTCAACAGTTACCTTGCGTACGCTTACGCTTGGAATGGCTTTCTCAGAAGGAAGGGTTGCATCTACTCCGCCGACCGAGAACAAGGCGTCATCATTGACCTGTACTTCTGCATCAATGACCGCTCCTTCGGTCTGTGGCATTACAGTGAGTTTGCCGCCAGCTAATATCGATGTTTTGGCTTCCAACCGAACGCAGGGTGTAGTCTTGGTAGTTCTCCGATCGACGATTTTTGCACCGTGAGCCATCTTTAGTTCAGCTCCTGGCTTAACAATCAATGTTGCATCGCCATCAAGATATATCACAGAGCCAGGTTGCATCGTTAGTGTACCAGATGCAACAACAAAGTCACCAGAGCCACTCACCCAAGTTGTGTCGTAAAGTTCGCTGCTATTGGTTGTGCGAATAGCATCGCCTGAGATCGTGCGTTTGATACGTATATCCGTTGCACGAATTTGCCCATCAAGAGTAACGTTCTCTATCCAGCCTGTAACAAGAATTCTTGCTGTAGATGCTGTTGTAGAAATCTTCTTGAAGTTACTTGTAAGCTCTGTCGTAAGAATCCCGTCGATTACGAGAGCCTGATTTGCGCCTACTGTTAGGTCTTTGTCGACAAGAGTTTTGCCGTTGTTGTTCCTGTAAACGGGTTCTCCGGCATAGAGATTGCCACCTTTGTCTAGCACCAATTCGGTGGCATTCTTGAATTTTCCCAAGTGCAGGTATGTTTTTCCTTCCAGAGAATGTCCACGTGACCAATCAAGTACATCCGTACCAGAGTATTGATACTTTACGTTATCCTCTCCTGCTGTGTTTTTCCCCGGGATAGAATGCGCAAGGCACCGGAAGGCGTTAACTCTACCAAATCCAACTCGTATACCCCAATACCTACTAAGCGGGTCATTTGGCATCGCACGCAATTCTGCGTCTAGATACTTTTGACCATTAACAGTTTTGAGTAGCTGTGGATACTTCCCCTCAAACATTGGATTCGGGATGTCATACAGCATGATTGTCTTTTCTGTACTACCGACCGTAACGGTGCGAAGCTCTGCGCGACCATCTTCGGTACCATTT
>DATGWS010000290.1:0-6299 GCA_035299365.1 Candidatus Didemnitutus sp. | reverse complement strand
TCTAGTGCTCTGCCGGGTCAGCGTGCACGTGGTGACTGGGGCGGCATTGTGATCTGTGGTAAGGCTCGCACAAACCATCCGGGCGGACAAGCTGCCATTGAGGGTGGTATCGCTGAAACAACAACAGGTGGTCGCGGCTGGTTCGGCGGTTCGGACGACGAAGATTCAAGTGGTTCGCTTCAATTCGTTCGTATTGAATTTGCCGGTATCGCAGTTGCTCCAAACAATGAGTTGAACTCCCTCACGATGGGTGCAGTAGGTAGTCGTACAGTTCTCGATCACATTCAAGTATCACACGGTAACGATGATGGCTTTGAGTGGTTCGGCGGAACAGTTAATGCGAAGCACCTCATTTCCGTAGGTATTCTCGACGACGACTTCGATACGGACAACGGATACCGTGGTAAGGTGCAGTATGGAATCGTGCAGCGATTCCGCACAGTTGCTGACGTGTCTACGTCCCAAGCATTCGAATCCGATAATGATGCAAATGCATCGTTCAATCAGCCCCTTACTTCGGCTGTCTTCTCAAACATCACCGCTATTGGTCCACTTCAGGACACAAGCTGGACAACAGGTAGTGGCGCAAATCAATACAGCTCGCGTTACGGCGCTGCTGCTCAGATCCGTCGCAACTCGCGATTGAGCATTCACAACGCTCTCTTCCTTGGATGGCCGCGTGGATTTGAGATCGCCCAACTTCCAACCATGGTGGCCGCAAACGGAGACTCGCTTGAAGTCCGCAATAGCTCGTGGTATGGAGTGAAGGGGGCTGTCATGACCGTTGCAGGACTATCGGGTGGTCAAACACCACCTGCAGGCTTCGACAACACATGGCTTCTCAAGCCGGTATACAACAACATCGTAGACAAGTCATCTCCAAGTGTGGCGATGGTGGAAGCACCATTCATCACAAACATTGACTTCAACCCGGCACTGAAGACCGGATCGCCTGCGCTTACTGGCGCCGGATTTGCCGGTACAGCGGCCGATGCATTCTTTGAGCGCGTAGACTTCCGAGGTGCTGTTGGAATTGAACGCTGGGATCTTGAGTGGACAGAATACGATCCAGTGAACCGTGCGTACAAGGCACAAGATCCAACGAGTGTCAACGAAGACATGTTTGCTACGTTGGCCATCGCTGGCCGCGTATTCCCTAACCCAACGCAGGACGCTTCAACCGTTCGTTATGAGCTTGCTCATGATGATGTGGTAAGTGTCCGCGTTACCGACGCCACAGGCGCACTGTCTTCGCAGTTCCTCGTGAACGCACCACAGTCGGCCGGTACGTATGAGTTCCGACTCGTAACGTCCGACCTAGCCTCTGGCATTTATTACCTGACGATCACTGGTCAACGCGGTACGATCACCCTCCCGGTTACCGTGGCGCACTAAACCACGATCGTGAACAGAACGCCGCAAAGGCCGTCCTTGTAAAAAGGGGCGGCCTTTGTCGGTTTCTACCTTCGCCCTTCCACGTTGCATTAATCCAAACCCAGCAATCGGCTGAACGAGAAGTCTGCTGGCAGAACAATAAACGAGATCACCATCCATGCCAGTTGAATGATGATAATCCGTTGTGCGAGCACAGGGCGTTTTGTTTTGAGCGAATGCCAGATCATCATAAATCCTACAAAGACCACCGTAACAATGATCCACGCCACGGCAACACCACCGTATCCCAGCGTTGATGAGCCATAGATGGATGCTATCACAGACTGCATGGAACCATAGACAAAGAGCAGATGCCCTACATACATAAAGAGCGATTCGTTGCCGATGGTCTGCAGCAGCGTGCCAAGCTTGCTTGTGCGCATGCGTTGTTCCTGCGTGTACAGTAGACCCAGAAGCATCAGTGTGCCGCAGATGCGAAAGAGATGCATTCCCGGTGATGAACGCCACCATGATTCATCCCACGGCATTGCCGGCCCAATGTTCTTGGAAAGGAAGATCATAAATGGGCCTATAAAACCAATCCAGAACATCCACCGTGCAATACGCCCCTTATCCTCCGCTTGCATGAATAGACCGGTCACAAACGCTCCGGCAAAGAGATAGCCCGACCATGGAAGTAGTGGGAAGGGGCTTTCACGGGGCCAAAAACCGGTAGCCCACGTTCCGCAGATGATGGCTGCAGCAACAATTCCGTACGCCCAGGTTGCCTTGCGGAGGTCTCCAAAACCTAGGTAGATGCCAAGTGCAGCAAGTGAGCTAAAGACGATGGTCTGCAATACGTCGATCTGCAGCCATGGAAGTAATTCTTCGCCGGTTGCTATCAACACCCTGTCCAGTGAATAGAAAGGGGCATGCAATGAATAGGCCCAGACAAGGATGTATCCCAACCGACGGAGGTATCCAAAGAGGTCGGAGCCAAACGTCCGATATGATTCTCCCTTGCGCGAAAGAGCGATCCAAAGTCCTGCTCCTGCACAAAAAATGAACGTTGGGGCTACGAAGCCGTTAGAGATGTTAAGCACGTCAAAGATCCAACCAATGCGCAAGGAAGGATCGAGCACGACATTCGTCACGTGCACCTGGATCATCCAGATAACGGCAAGCCCCCTCACAACATCAAGAAATGCGAACCGCTCTCCCTTGGCTTTTGCCATTATTACCTCCTGCGGGGTCCGCGCCCTGACATTCTGCGCAGAAATCCAACGGCCAGACCGGAGAGGACGATGAAGCCCACAACGATGAGTCCGAGAATGATGAAGTACCGTTGGAACATGGGCGAAGATACACTTGGTATCTTTGACAACGGAGGGCGCAAACGTGGACGAACAAACATCAGCACCAAGTCTCATTGCATCGATCGATGTTGGAACGAATTCGTTCCACATGGTCATTGCCAGCGTCAGTACGCGCGGAGTACTGCGCATCCATGCACGCAACAAAGAAATGGTGCGCCTCGGCTCATCAGCCGGAGACATGAAACGCCTCGCACCTGAGGCGATGGATAGGGGTGTAGCCACACTCAAGCGATTCGCTGCCGAAGCACTCCAACACGGAGCGCACATTCGCGCAGTTGCAACGAGTGCTGTACGCGAAGCCCTGAATAAGGACGAGTTTGTTCGCCGAGTGATCGATGCCACGGGCGTTGAAATCGAAGTGATCCCGGGAATCGAAGAAGGCCGGCTGATTTATCTCGGCGCCCTACACGCGCTGCCGATACTCGCAAAGAGAACCTTTGTGATCGATATCGGAGGGGGCTCTACAGAAACCGTGATTGGGTATCAAGGTGAGGCTGCGTTTGTTGACAGTGCGAAGCTGGGCCACATACGCATGACGAAGCGATTCTTCCCCGATCCAACGATCACGGACGCACAGATTGAAGCGTGCCGGAAGGCGATTCGTGGAGAGTGGGCTGCTGTGTTTCAATCGCTCATCGCCTATGGATTTGAACATGCGGTTGGATGTTCCGGAACTGTAATGGCTATTGCTGCAATGTCTATTGCACGCACCAACAAACGATTGCCGGAATCAATGAATGCGATGCGCATTGAGCGTAAGGACATTCTTGATGTTGTAGAGTCCATCGTTCATGCACGTACGCAAGATGCACGCCTAGCCCTGCCCGGAATGGACCCGAAGCGAGCCGATGTTATCACCGGTGGTGCACTGATCTTGGAACAGGCTATCATCGGTTTGAATATCCAGGAGCTAACGATATCCGGTTATGCATTGCGAGAGGGTATTGTCTTTGATACTGTTCAGAAGCAGAGAGACATCGATGAATATCATCATCTGTCTCATCTACGGTATCAAAGTGTTGACCATCTCTGTGATCTCTATCGTGTCCGGCGGCGTCACGCTGAACACGTGAAGAATCTCTGCCTTCGACTCTTCGATGATCTGCATGCACTTCACAAGTACGGCGATAGGGAACGCGAACTCCTTGAGGCAGCTGCACTCTTGCATGATGTAGGGTATCACATCGCTGCGGATCAGCACCATAAACACAGCGAATACATTATTCGCAACAGTGCTATGCCCGGGTTCACAAACGATGAAGCCGAGATCATTGCCAACATTGCACGGTATCATCGAAAGAGTCATCCCAAGAAGAAGCACCCATCATTTGCAGCGCTGAGTGCCGATGAGCAACGTCTGGTTCGTGTCCTTTCGGCCATTCTCCGAATTGGCGAGGGCCTGGACCGACGGCAGCAGCAAGTGGTGCAAACAATCCGCGTCAACATCTCGGCGGGGATGTTGGATGTCTACCTCGTAGCACCCACCGGCGTCCCGGATATCGAGCTGTGGGGAGCCGAACGACGCAAGGAATTGCTGGAGGAAACCTTTGGCAGAAAGGTGCGACTTCTGGTCCACGCCCACTAAAGCGAATTTTTGTTCGTCCCACTTCGCCTAAATCATTGCGGAGTATCTATGTCCAAACGTTCTCTTCTGACAGCCGTGGCCCTCATCGGTGTGGGCATTGTCTTCGGCGTAGTCCTCATGACCTCAATTGGCGGGAATGCCATTGAAAACCTTTTTGCCGGTGGAACCGAGTTGGGTGCCGGACAGCCCCCTACCCCTGCCTCTGCAGCTGTGAAGGCTCTCAACGACCAGTTCGTAGCGGTGTCCAGTGCCGTTACCCAGTCCGTTGTCTCTATCTCGGTGAAGACCGAGCGGAAAGCACCCTCATCGATGCCCAACGAATTCTTCCGGTTCTTCGGTCCGGATGGAGGAGGGGGCGACGAAGATTTCCAAATGCCTGACGGTGGTGAGGCCAATGGATCCGGTGTGATCATCTCTCGAGACGGATACGTGGTCACAAATAATCACGTTGTAGAAGAGGCAAAAGAAGGGGGCATCGTGGTCACCACAAATGACCAAAAGGAGCATAAGGCTCGATTGGTTGGCAGGGACCCACTAACAGACCTTGCCGTGTTGAAGATCGAAGGTGCCTTTATGCCGGCACACTTTGCCCAACGAGCAGATATCAGAATTGGTGAGTGGGTAGTAGCCGTAGGCAACCCACTTGGATTGAAGTCAACAGTAACAACAGGCATCGTTTCGGCTATGGGCCGAGGGATCGGTATCGTTGGAACAGACGAGAGAACCTTTGAACGCAACCGGTATGCTGTAGAAAACTTCATTCAAACAGATGCAGCCATCAATCCCGGTAATTCCGGTGGTGGATTATTCAATCTCAACGGAAGTTTGGTTGGGATCAATACAGCAATTGCCTCCCGCACAGGCGTGAATGCAGGCTATGGATTTGCGATCCCCATAGACATGGTAAAGAGTGTTGCGCTGGACTTGATGGACGATGGTAAGATCCAAAGAGGATATATCGGTGTTGAGATCACGAGTGTTGACGAAGCATCTGCAAAGGCCGTTGGACTTGCCAAGGTGAGCGGAGTGAACGTGAACAAGGTGGTTAAGGGCGGTGCTGCTGAATCTGCCGGACTCGACGTAGGGGACGTGATCCTCGATGTTGATGGTACGGTTGTGAAGACATCAAATGATCTGCAGAATGAGATCGTGTTGCGTCGTGCGGGTGACAAGGTGACTCTGCGGATTTGGCGTGATGGACGCGAGATATCGAAGTCCGTAACTCTTCGCTCGCTTGATAGCGATCGTGATGTTGCCTCATCCGATAGTAAGGCCGGAGAAGCAACAACGAAAGCAGCCGATGAGCCGGTCAGTTTTAAGGGGCTTGGATTTACAGCTAACTCACTTACTGATGAACAGACCAGCTCGTTCGGGACAAAACAGGGAGTCTTTATTTCAAAGGTCGATCGTGGCGGCGCTGTTGCTCGTCGCGGTCTCCGGCCGGGTACGGTGATCCTCAAGGCCGACGGAAAAGAAGTGAATTCTCCGACGCAACTTCAGCGCATTCTCTCCGCAAAAAAAGCCGGAGATGGTGTGCTCCTTGTAGTGAAAGAGTCCGACGGAACGAAGCAGGCCATTACCGTAGAAGTTCCGGAGTCGTGATCAACAACGTATCTTTCAACCATGAAGAAGCTTCTCACGAAAATCAGCGTCGTCGCCACGATCCTTGTGGCGACGACGTTCTCTATTTCAGCTCAATGGTTCGTAGGGCCTGCCTTTACCTATACCATCAGTACAGGATTGGGCGAAGATGTTACTGCCTATGGCGTACCAACACGATTTAATGTTGGCATCCGAGCTAACAAGGTGCTCGCGAATTCCAGCGAACTCTATGTGGGTCTCAACTACCGCCTGGAGAACGGCGGATTCATGACACCGTTTGTTGCTACGCCCGCCATGCGTGTTGGCAAGCTCGATGTGGTGGAGCCAAATCCGGGCGCTCCCATGGTAACGTCAACGATCAA
>DATGWS010000289.1:0-1866 GCA_035299365.1 Candidatus Didemnitutus sp. | reverse complement strand
GCGCACGGAAGATGTTCTCGGACCGTATGAGGTGCACGATTTCTTCCTGCACAGATTCATACGTCTCCACGAGCCTATCCATAACATAGCGGTCCTTGCCTGCCTAGCTTTCGGTGAAAAATACCGTGCAGACCAGATCCTGGCGTGGCTAGAGGTGTTTGTTAACCGGTTTATGTCAAATCAATTCAAACGATCGTGTATGCCGGACGGCGTAAAAGTGGGGTCCGTTGCCCTTTCGCCACGGGCAGACTGGCGAATGCCAAGCGATGCATCGGGCGAGCTTTGGAACGCAGAACTACGTAAGTCGATAAAGGAGATTATCGTAGATAGACTGTAGTAGAAGTTCTGTTCGTACTTTTGCGGGATGTCCCTAGGGACCTTGAGGTGGTACTACAAGAAAGCATGAATACCAATGCCGATCAAAGTCATTATAGCAGACGATCATGAGATCTCCCGAATCGGGATTCGTAGGTTGTTATCTATTGCCCCGGACATTGATATCATCGGGGAAGCAGTAGACGGTGCACATGCCTTGGAAATCTCGAGATCCAAGAAGCCGGATGTTGTTCTCCTCGACGTGCTTATGCCAAATGTTTCCGGCATTGAGGCAGCACAACGGATCAAGGCAGAGCTTCGAGAAGTCTGCGTTATCATGCTTAGTGCTGCAGAGGACGAAAAGTCTATCGAGCGCGCGATGTATGCTGGAGCCGACGGCTACCTCTCAA
This sequence comes from Candidatus Didemnitutus sp., assembly GCA_035299365.1. GTDB lineage: Bacteria > Bacteroidota > Ignavibacteria > Kapaibacteriales > Kapaibacteriaceae > UBA10438. Next base: position 1,141 of record DATGWS010000289.1, on the reverse strand, counting down.
AAGAAGTTTCGTCTGAAGAACTGGTTGCGGCCATCCGCACCGTTATTCTTGGCGAACGTGTCTTTAGCCGATCCATCCTCAACCTTCTTGAAGGTAAGGCGCAGGATCAAAAGACCAATGAGCCCCCTGTAACACTTACTAAACGCGAAGAAGAGATCGTTACTCTTGTTGCAAAGGGACTAACGAGCCAGGACATCGCAAAGAAGCTTTTCATTAGTCCGCGTACCGTGGAAACGCACCGTGCTCGAATCATGGACAAGCTTGGTGTGAACAACGCTGCCGGCTTGGTACGATTTGCTTTGCTACACGCCACGTATTTCAACGTGGGCAACAACGGCGATTGATGTACGTCGGTCAGATTCACCGACGCTATGAGCAAACCCCAAACCTATCTTACGCCTGAGACCGTTGCCAAACTTGGCAGCATGGAGATTCGTGCACGCCTTGTTGTGGAAGGGTTTATCACGGGCTTGCACCGTTCACCATTTCACGGCTTTAGTGCGGAATTTGCCGAACACCGCCAATACCGTCATGGTGATGAACTCAAACGAATCGACTGGAAGATCTACGGACGATCAGATCGTTTCTACGTTAAACAATACGAAGACGAAACCAATCTCCGTGCAATGATTTGCGTGGACATGAGTGCTTCGATGAACTATGCTTCAACAGGCAACATCACGAAGTTCGAATACGCAACCTATCTAGCCGCAGCGCTCTCGTACCTTGTGCTTCAACAACGCGATGCTGCAGGGCTGGCGCTCTATAACACAGACGTGCAGTCCTTCTTGCCTTCGCGCTCCAAGATGTCGTATGTGCAAGAACTCATCAGAGCTCTCGATACGGCAACGCCAGCATCTACAACAGGTACTGCCGTTGCCTTACATCACATAGCAGAGCGTCTCTCTCGTAGGGGGCTTGTGGTTGTCATCAGCGATCTGTTCGATGATCCACAAACGGTACTACAAGCATTTCGACATTTCCGTCACGATCAACATGATGTGCTCGTGATGCACGTGATGGATCCGCGAGAGGTAGACTTCAACCTTGGCGCTCCGGCTGTCTTCCGAGACATGGAGTCGGGCACAGAAATCACAACTCAACCAAATCAGATCAGACATAGCTATCATGCTGCAGTTGA
>DATGWS010000288.1:0-1693 GCA_035299365.1 Candidatus Didemnitutus sp. | reverse complement strand
GGCGATGACGGAGGCATCGGCAGCAATGAGTTCGGGCTGCGCATCCTGTGGCATGTTGGATTCTTGAGCGCGCAGGGATGGCGTTTTGATGATGGCTTCGGCACTGGCAAGTGCACGCAGGGCCATATCATCGGCTTCCTTCTGTAGACCACATGTTTCGTAGAAACGAGCAAGTTGCAGTTCGAACATCACGCTCAGTGGGAAGAGATCGAGCGACAACGTTTGATTCATCTTCTGCAACACCTTACCGGCTCGCACAGTGTCCTTCTTGTCGTAGAGGAGGTACGTTGCGTATTTGTAGAAGATGTTGCGGTAGTTAAGGATGTAGCCGCGATGTACATCGTCGTAATACACCTTCGGATTATTCAGATTGCGGAACTTGAGGCCGATGTTTGGTTCATTGTGAACCTCATCAAAGGCCATGTCCGTCATAAGGGTCTTCTCCATGATGGCCTCATTCACACCTTCGCCAATAGCCGAAGCTTGTGGCGCAGGGCAGACGCGGAAGCACATGCCTTCAAGACGGAGGTAGTTGTCGAGCCCAACGTATTCGTCAGCCCACGAAGGATCGCCAACGGAGGTTGAATAATAGACCGGACGTTGGAACTTGGTCTGCTGAAGAATGTCGAGCACAAGTTTGTGTTGTACGCCGATGAAATATTCCGGCTGACCTGTTTGACCTTGACGTCCACCACCACCCTTAAAGGTGAAGCGCATCACACCACCATTGATGATGGCTGTGTCTGTTGTGAACTTGGCAAGGATGGAGCGTTCTACAGGAATCTCAATCACACGGGCCGGTGCAAAGTCATAGGACAATGCCTTGGGATCGTCCTCGGGGACAAGCAATTGCTCATCAGTAAAGGTCAATGGAAGTTTCAATGCGCCGTGCGGATCGCGGTTCTTGAGCTGCTCAACGTACCATGTTGTTTGACCAAGCGAAAGGTTCACCACACGTACATCACGACGTACACCGGCAACATCTTGCAGGTACCATACAGGGAAGGTGTCGTTATCGCCATTGGTGAAGATGATGGCATCCTTCTCTACCGACTGCAGAATGTTGTATGCATAGTCAAAGGCAAGGGTGTTCCCTGCACGTGAGTGCGTGAACCAATTTTGCGAGGCCATGTTCACCGGAATGATGGCCAATACAGCAACCAATCCGCCCCCTACCGCTGCAATGTTGTTCTTGAGTTTTTCCAGGAGGAAGAATGCACCAAGACCAACCCACATGGCATAGATCATAAATGAGGCCACGTAGAAGTAGTCGCGCTCACGTGGCTGCGGATTCTGCTGGTTCTGTTGAATAGCAGCAAGCACACCAGTCATGAGGAAGAGTACGAGGTAGACCCATGCCATCTTCCGATCGCGTTGGAAGTGGAAGAACATTCCAACCAGTCCAAGGATCAAAGGCAATGCGAAGTAGTTGATTGGGAAGTGTGATGCATAGCCATTCTTATGGTTGAACGACTCAACAACCTTAGCATCTGTGAGGGGGCTATAGGCGGGTGCATCTTGCACGTCGCTTGTTCTGCCCATGAAGTTCCACAGGAAATACCGCAGATACATGTGGTCAATCTGATAGTCCCAGAGATAGGCGAACTCTGCGCCGTTATACCGAGACTTGCCGTTGGTTTTCCATGAGCCAAAGTCAGGACGTTGTCCGCGACCACCATCTTTGCGCGTGATG
>DATGWS010000287.1:0-2043 GCA_035299365.1 Candidatus Didemnitutus sp. | reverse complement strand
GTCTTTGTCCATGGCAAGAACATCCCACACATCGTAGCTCTCACACTGCACGAAGCACGTGATCATTTCGATGCGCTCACACTTACTCCTCATGAAGATGCCATCGTTGGTCAGATATTAGTCGAGATCCGGCGCAGACTTCATTTGTTGTGTGAGATAGGTCTCGATTATCTCTCACTCGATCGCCTGTCTCATACATTGTCAGGGGGCGAGTCTCAGCGCATTAATCTTGCAACATCGCTTGGTTCGGCACTGGTTGGAACATTGTACGTGCTTGATGAACCAAGCATCGGTCTACACCCACGCGATACAGAGCGTTTGCTTAGCATCCTTCGAAAACTGCGCGGTCTTGGTAACTCGGTAGTGATCGTAGAACACGATCTAGACGTGATCCGAACTGCCGACCACGTGATAGACATCGGTCCCTTAGCCGGCGAGAATGGCGGACACGTTGTCTACAGTGGATCGTTGCCGGAGATGATCGAGAGCGGAACGTCCCTTACGGCGGACTACCTCACCGGTCGTAAACATGTCAGTGTGAAGACGGCATATCGAAAGGGGACCGGCTCATCACTCGTTATCAAGAAGCCCCTTCATCATAACCTGCAGGGTGATGATGTCTCGATACCATTGGGCACGTTCACTGTTGTGACCGGCGTTAGTGGGTCGGGCAAGAGTTCACTTGTCCACGACGTGATCTATGCGGGTATTCAACGTATGCTCGGCGGATATTCCGGAGAGGTAGGACATTGCGAGCGCATGGAAGGACTGGAAAACATCACCGGCGTAGAGATGATCGATCAAACTCCGATCGGAAGATCCAGTCGGTCAACTCCAGCCACCTACACCAAGATCTTTGACAGTGTACGTGATGTCTTTGCTGCCACGCAAGTAGCTAAACAACTTGGTTGGAAGGCCGGACATTTCTCCTTCAACGTCTCCGGTGGTCGATGTGATGTATGTGAGGGGGCTGGCACGGTCACGATTGAGATGCAGTTCCTACCCGACATTGAACTTCCATGTGAGGCCTGCAACGGCACGAGATACAAAAGAGACGCTCAACACATCTTGTACAAAGGCAAGTCGATCATTGATGTATTGGGGATGACCGTTGTAGAAGCCATGGAGTTGTTCAGCGGATATCCGCGTATCGTCTCCAAGCTTAGTATTCTTCGTGACGTTGGACTCGGTTACATTCGGCTCGGGCAACCATCTACGCACCTGAGTGGTGGAGAAGCGCAACGGATAAAACTTGCTACGCACCTCGATACGCAGAACGAAGGGAAGATGTTGTTCATCTTCGACGAGCCAACAACCGGACTTCACGTCCACGATGTCTCAGCTCTCATAGCTGCCTTTGACAGACTCGTTGAGAAGGGGCACACGTTGCTCGTGATCGAGCACAACGTACATGTCATGGCCGCTGCCGACTGGATCATCGATATGGGTCCAGAGGGCGGAATTCGTGGAGGCAAGGTAGTTGCAACAGGAACCCCGCGTTCCATGGCCGGCGAAGCTGAATCGCACACTGGCGTTGCACTGTCCGAGTTCTTCCACGACGTTGGCGTTGTACCAACTCGAAAGCGAGCAACAAAGGTCGCCCGATGAACACGCGTTCGATCATTCGGGTCTTGCTCGGCGCAACGATCCTTGTTGTAGCCGTGTGGTACATGATGCGTGGCGTTGATCTCCAGGCAATGGTCGATATCCTCAAACATTCCAATCTCTTCATAGCGGCTTCGTGTATACCACTTGTGCTTGGTTCGCATCTGATGCGTGCCATTCGTTGGCGTACACTCCTTCGTCCAACTCCGCATACAACGCATCTGTCTACGGCTTTCAATGCAGTCATGATCGGCTATGCAGCCAATACCATCGTACCACGATCGGGAGAGCTCATTAGGCCATGGGTGTTTGCCAAACGTGAAGCAATGCCCGTAGCTACCGCCATGAGTAGTGTCCTGGTAGAACGAGTCATTGACGTGTTAACGCTCCTGCTTGCAATAACCTTTGTGATGGTCCTGGCACCAACGCGATTCTCGG
>DATGWS010000286.1:0-5712 GCA_035299365.1 Candidatus Didemnitutus sp. | reverse complement strand
CATCACGGTGCGACAAGAACCGGCCAAACTCAGAAAGCGTTCGCTGGATGTAGCCGCAATGTACATGGCGGCCGGGATCGACCCGAACATCTCTACGTTGTTCATCCAGAGTCACGTCCCTGAGCACGCCCAACTTGCATGGGTTTTGAACTGTATGGCGGGCTTTGGGGAGGTGTCTCGGATGACACAGTTCAAGGACAAGAGTGCGCAGCATGCAGATAATGTGAATGTTGGACTCTTCACCTATCCTGTGCTCATGGCAGCGGACATCTTGCTCTACAACGCAGATCTCGTGCCGGTTGGCGAGGACCAACGTCAGCATCTTGAGCTCACGCGCAATCTTGCCGAGAGATTCAACTTCCACTACTCGCCTACGTTCACCGTGCCCGAACCGTTCATCCCCAAGGTTGGGGCCAAGATCATGTCGCTGCAGGAGCCGGAGAAGAAGATGTCCAAGTCGGACGCCAACGACAAGGCAACGGTCTTCCTCATCGACTCCGATGACGTGATCATGTCAAAGATCAAACGTGCCGTTACCGATAGCGGAACAGATATCGTCTACGATGCCGAGAATCGTCCGGGCGTAGCCAACCTCATGACCATTCATCATATCACAACAGGAAAAAGCATTGCCGAGATCCAGTCAGACTTTGATGGCCTCGGTTATGCGGAATTCAAGGAAGCCGTAGGCGAAGCGTTGGTTGCGTTCATCCGTCCGGTGAGAGAGCGGTACACTGCGCTTCGCTCGGACGAAGAATCGCTCAAGGCAACGCTCAAGGCAGGTGCCGAGCATGCGCGCGATCGTGCACGTAAGGTCCTGCGCAAGGTCTACAAGAAGACCGGTTTCGTTGAATTGTAAGGACACATCACAATGCCAACCTATGACTACGTCTGCACAACGTGCGGCAAGAACTTTGAGTACATGCAAGCGATGAAGGAGGAGCCCCTTACTACGTGTCCGGCAGAGATATGCGATCAACCGGAAAAAGGTAAGGGGCATGTGGAGCGTCGCATCACCGGCGGAAGCGGTATCATCTACAAGGGTGGCGGATTCTACCATACCGACTACGTGAAGAAGCCCGGCTCGGGTTCCGGAGAAGGTGAATGACCCTTACTCTAACGCCGATGGGTGATGGATCTCCGGCCGGTGATCTTCTCAATGGTCTCAACGCAGCTCAAGCAGAAGCCGTCAGCACAACAGAAGGTCCGGTCCTCATCATTGCTGGTGCGGGCTCGGGCAAAACACGCGTGCTCACCTTCCGTATCGCCTACCTCTTACGCTTGGGTGTGAACCCATCACACGTTCTTGCGCTGACCTTTACCAACAAGGCCGCGCAGGAGATGAAGGAACGTATCTCACATCTTGTGGGAGGGGGCGTAGCACGATCGATGATGGCCGGCACGTTCCACTCAGTGTTCGCCAGGATCCTGCGTCAGTTCGCAGATAGAATTGGCTACACTCCGTCGTTCACGATCTACGATACCGATGATCAAGCCGCAGCCATCAAGGCTGTGATGAATCAGCTGGGAGTATCGCAACAAGTATTGCCCGTCAATGGTGTGCGTGGACGGATCTCGAGTGCGAAGAACTCCATGATCTCGTGGCAGGAGTATGTGCGCAGTGCTGATTCGATCATTGAGAAACAGACCGGACAGATCTTTGAGGAATATGAAAAACGTCTGGCGCAGAGTAATGCGATGGACTTTGATGATCTGTTGCTCAATACGATCAGACTTCTCGAACATCATCCCGACGTATTGGAAACACTTCAAGACAGGTTCCGCTATCTGCTTGTGGATGAGTACCAAGACACCAACCGCGCTCAGTATCAAGTGGTAACAATGTTGGCGCGGAAGTACCGCAATCTCTGTGTTGTGGGCGATGATGCTCAGAGCATCTATCGGTGGCGTGGTGCAGATATCCGCAACATCCTCGACTTTGAGCGCGACTATCCAGAATCAAAGGTTGTCCGTCTCGAGCAAAACTATCGGTCAACCAAGACCATTCTCGCTGCAGCAGATAGTGTGATCAAGCGCAACACCAAGCAGCTAAAGAAATCGCTCTTTACCGACAACATCGAAGGCGAAAAGATCACCGTGCTTGCGTGTAGAGATGACCGCGAAGAAGCCGACATGATCGCCCGGACGATACGTTCACGCGTTGAGAAGTACGGATACTCGTACAAGGACGTGGCCATTCTGTATCGCACCAACGCGCAATCTCAAGCATTGGAAGATGCACTGCGTAGAGGGAACACTCCATACCACATCGTGAGCGGAGTGAGTTTCTACAAGCGCAAGGAAGTCAAAGACGTCCTTGCCTACCTGCGACTCCTCGTCAACCCCAACGACACCGAGAGTATCCTCCGCGTTATCAACGAACCTGCACGTGGTATTGGCGCTACAACCCTTGAACGCGTTCAAGAGTTTGCCGTCCGAACAAATAGTCCGGTCTTCGAAGTCTTATCAAACATCGAAACCGTCCCCATGATGCAGGCCCGCACGGCAAAGGCCGTCAAGGACTTCGTTGGGATCATCGCCCGTTACCAGGAGATGATGCCCGAGCTTGCTCCCGCATCACTTGCCCAGGCCTATATCGAGGCAACGGGGCTCCCGCAGATGTATAAGCTGCAACAGTCGGAAGAAGCACTCGATCGGTGGAACAACATCGAACGTCTTCTCGATCACATCGCCGAGCAACAAGAGCTTGATGAGAACATGACCCTCATCAACTATCTCGAACAGATTGCCTTGCTCAGTGATGCCGACGATCCGAAGCTTGGAACAGAACGCATCGCTATGATGACCATGCATGCGGCTAAGGGGCTTGAGTTTCCGCTCGTTGTTATTGCCGGACTCGAACAAGGTCTGTTCCCGTTGGCAAAGGCAGAGACCGACATGATGGAGCAGGAGGAAGAACGAAGACTCCTCTATGTGGGCATCACACGCGCACGCGAGCAGCTGGTTCTGTCCTACGCGGAACGACGGTACCGTTTTGGCGAGCTAGTGTTCTCCCGTCCATCCATGTTCTTGGGTGAGATCGACAAGGACACCCTTGCACCATCTGCACGCAGTATGACCGGCAACAATGCACGGGAAGCAGCGCCACGAACAGCCCCATCATCACCCAAACAATCATCGTATTCTCAGGTGGCACAGGGCGAGTCTTACTCACAGCTGCCAATGCCAAAGCGCTACACCAGCGTCAGCCAACCCAAACCCCGCGGCGTTCAAGGTCCGGCCCCAGAAGGCCCCTCATCGGTCAAGGTAGGTCAGCGCGTCAAACACCCCATGTTCGGCGCAGGCACCATCAGCTCCGTAAGCGGCACAGGCCAGAGCGAAAAGGCCACCGTGCTGTTCGATAACGGACAGAGGAAGCAGTTGATGGTTGCGTTTGCAAGGCTTGAAGCCTTGTGACCTGTGTAGGTGACCTGTTTAGGTGACCTGTTTAGGGCACCTGTGTAGGTGACCTGTGTAGGTGACCTGTGTAGGTGCTGTCACATTGCGACTATCTAAACGCACGTAGAGTGTTTAGGAGGTGCAAATGTCCATCATGAACATCAGAGTCTATACGGTTGCATGTGAAATTGCAAACGAGATAGCGAGCATCGTTAGCAAGTGGGGTTCAATGCACCAGCGAACACTGGGCGAGCAGCTGATTCGTGCTGCGGATTCAATTACAAACAACATTGCAGAAGGCTATGGCAGAACTTCCACAGGTGAACGCATCCAGTTCTTTATGTACAGTGATGCATCACTTTCAGAAACTCGTAATTGCTTGAAGTTGGCTTATGGAAGGCAGCTGATTGACGAGGACACCAATGCGAGGTTGCAGAGGTTGCTTCGAGGATTGTCCATAAGCATCGTTGAGTTTGCGAACTCAAACCTAGAACGCGATCAAAAGTATCAAGGACCTTTTAGAGAACGGATCGCGAAACGGCGGGCTTGGCTAGTAAGGCGTAGCGAAGATCCTACACCAGACGCTAATGGCTCTGCCTAACCAGGTCCCCTACCCAGGTCCCCTACACAGGTCACCTACCCAGGTCCCCTACCCAGGTCACCTACCCAGGTCACCCACACAGGTCACCTACCCAGGTCACCTACACAGGTCTCCTACCCAGGTCACCTACACAGGCTAAGCGGCCCGAGGAATGCTAAACGTCACACTCGTCCCCATACCAAGAGCGCTGCTTACCGTAAACGTTCCGCCGTGGAGTTCAACGAGGCGCTTGGCTATGATGAGGCCAAGGCCGATGCCTTGTTGTTCCTGTGACTGACGGCGGAACTGACGGTAGGCGCCGATTTGCATCAGCTCTTGTTCTTGCATCCCTACGCCGTGATCGCGGATGGTGAAGACAACATCGCGGGTGGTGGCGGTGGCGTTGACGCTGACCGGGGTACCGAGGCGGCTGTAATACAGAGCGTTGTCTACTAACTCGGTCATGATCTTATCGAGATGCTGCTCCATCATGGCAACGGGCACGCCCTCGACGTCGAGGGCAACCGAAATGTCACCCTGACGCTGATGTGCCAATGCACGTTGTATGGCAGCATCATAAACGATCATCGCAGGCTCGCGCGACGTACATTGGCGCATCCGCTCTACATGAAGCGGACTCTCGGCAAGCGTCTCAATCTGGGCATACATCAGGAAGTTGTCGGTTGTGCGAAGAAGTCTACGAGCGGCGGAAAGGATCTCGGCACTCACTTCGCGTATGTCTTCTACAGGAACTTCTGAAGCATGGCCATGGAGAAATGAGGCCTGACCGATGATGTCCGTCAGTGGCGTGCGATATTCGTGTGGCAGCGCATACAACAACGATGGTTGCGCAGCTTGATTCTGGCTTACTAAGGGGGGCGTTTCGCCGTGTACCGGCAGACCCTGAATGGTGAGCAGAGACTGAATGCCGGCATCGGTCAGAGGACGGGAGATCACCCCATATGGAGCAGATGTTTCTGCAAGGGGCTCGCGTTCGTCTGCCAAAACGATGAATGGTGTGTCAACATTGAGGCCATGGATGTACAGTTTTTCGCGCAAATCCGGCTGCCGTATGAGGGCGGAATCGACAACCACGGCCGACGGCCGGTGGTGGCGCACGAGCGACTGTGCCGTTACAAGGTCCGAGGCCAGCAATACCGATACGTCGTGCGCCATGATCAGGCGGGCGGTCTCGGTGCGACGCGATGCATCGGCATCGATCAGCAGGATTGTGCGGGGTGACTGTGACATGGGCTTCTCGGACTCAAACGGAATGGGCTGTTGTTCTGATTGCAATTTACCGGCTCAACACCCCGAAGCCGATACGAATTGCTGCGTATTGTTACAACCTAATGAACGCCTAGAAAAGGCTATTCAGCATAAATGGTTAATCTGTCGATTTGCCGTAGAAGTGGCTGTAATGCTGGGTTTCTACCTACTTGGAAGTGCTGAAGGATATGCTCAACAAATTGCCCCTTTGTTACATGCCCCAGAAGCACGTTACGGAAAGGGAATAGAGTTCGGAGTGGATAAGATCACCAACACGTTTGTGTGGATTGGAAATGCCGACATCGATTTCAGCACGGATCTAGGGCAGTTCCGGTTCTATAATGTGTACCGCTCATCGGCATTTAGGACGAGTACCCTGGCCACTCGAGACGATGAACAGATGCAGCTTACGTGGATGAGACCACTTTCAGACGGACTCCAAGTCGTGGCTCGGCAGGGCTATA
>DATGWS010000285.1:0-5418 GCA_035299365.1 Candidatus Didemnitutus sp. | reverse complement strand
TGGGTATCTCAATTCCAACTGTACCCTTACCAGGGATCGGAGCAATGATCCGCACACCTTGTGCCTTGAGCGCCAAAGCAATATCATCGGCTAATGACTCGATCTGCGAAACCTTGATGCCCGATGCCGGGACAAATTCATACTGCGTAACCACCGGACCCGGCGTTACGGTCAAATTCTCGATCCGCACACGAAACGTCTCAAGCTTCTCCTGCAACGTACGCGCATTAGCTTCGAGCTCTTTGTCATCAACCGCCGCTTCGTCCTTTACGTCTACAAGTAGTCCAATGGTAGGGGGCTTATAGGCTATCTCTTCATCGTACAACGTTGCGTTGGATAACTGCATCTCCGGCTCTACCGGGAACAACGTATCCTGCACCGTCACCACTAGCGGACGTTTCACCACCGGCGCTACAGTTGCTTCGTCACTACCGTCACTACCGTCATTCCCGTCATTCCCGTCATTTTCGTCATTTATGTCATTTTCTTCAGCGTCATTGTCATCTACGTCATTTTCCTCAAACAGACCGATATCCTTCTTCGGGTGCAACTCTTGCAAACGCTTGTGGAGGTCTGTAAGGTCAACACTTGGAGGGTCTTCATTCACCGGAGCTGGTGCTGAAGGTGCCTCACGAGGGACGTCGTTCCGGGTTGGGCGGAGGATTTTCACCGAGCTCGAAAGTTGTTTTCCTTCGGCAGGGATCGACGATTCAGGACGCACAGCCTCTTGTTTTGGTCGAGGCAGCATAGTTGCCGGTTCTTCATCCACATCATCAACATCCAACACCGGACGTTGTATCCTGCTGCGGATCGGCGGCACGCTATTCGGCTTGATGTCTACGCCACCTCCGTCACTCCCGTCACTTTCGTCATTGTCGTTATTGTCATAACCGTCATGGTTGTCATAACCGTCATGATTGTCATTACCGTCATAACTGTCATTTTTTTGGTTTCTTTTCCACTCGATCTTCTCAAGGAGCCCCTTTGTTTTAATTCCTAGTGCAGAGAGATCGATCTCAAATCCGATTACGGAGACAAAGCCAAGAGCGACGAGCCATACGAAGGCACTCCCAACGCGGCCGATGAACTGGGTGGTAACGGCGGCAAGAAATTGGCCAATTGCTCCACAGGACTCCCGTGGCAGCCAGTTGGTGAATTCCACCAACTGCATGGTGCCAAGGAAGGCGCTTAGGGTGACGATGACGCTGAATGTTGCGATGGATCGACGTGTAAGTAGGGGGGTGATACGTTGGAAGCGGAACAGATCCCAAGCCCAGAAGAGCATAAGAATGGGAATGGCAATGGACCAGATACCAACTGTTGAGGTATACATCCAATGCGCAACAACGGCTCCCAGGAGGCCGAGCCAGTTATACGTGGTCTCGAACCGCACTCGGAGGGCATCGTCGCCACGGATCACACCCATCATATCGCGCATCGTAAGCTGGGCGTTGGCTTCATCTCGCTGGGTGTACGAGACAAGGGCGATCAGCATGAGGATGGAAAGCAGTGCAACGAGCACCGAAACGATCTTGAAACGTCGGATACGGTCGTGCTCGTCCTGCAACGTGCGTTGTTGCGGACGGGACGCCTCCTCAGGCGCTGGCGAACCTGCGTCGGTCGAGTTCCGACGACGCAGGGGAATATTGTCAGGACGTGGTGCCATAACCTCTTTGCTGCTGGGCTCAATTTAATGGATAATTTCGACGCCTATGCAGAACCCAGCGAATCGCCCCATCATCATTGCCGGACCATGCCTCGTGGAATCACGAGATATCGTCTTTGAGGTTGCCGAACATCTTGCCACCGTTTGCCGAGATCTACCGGTGGATCTTATCCTGAAGGGATCGTATAGAAAAGCGAACCGGACGAGTGCCGGAGCCTTTCAAGGTATTGGTGACGAAGATGCGCTGACGTACCTGCGCGAGGCGGGCACAGCAATTGGCGTGCCCGTACTTACGGACATTCATTCCGATGAAGAAGCTTCAATGGCTGCGGCCTATGTTGATGTGCTGCAGATCCCGGCGTTCCTGAGTCGACAAACATCATTACTCGAAGCTGCAGCTCGCACGGGAAGGATTGTCAACATCAAGAAGGCCCAATTCATGGCGCCGGATGATATGGCCAAGGCAGCTGCCAAGGTAACGGCAGCGGGGAACTCCAATGTGTGGCTTACTGAGCGGGGAACGAGTTTTGGGTATCACGACCTAGTAGTAGACTTCCGATCATTGGTCATCATGGCCACTACAGGCTTTCCGGTGATCTTTGACGCAACGCATAGTGTACAGCAGCCGTCTCTGGGTGCCTCCTCTGGAGGCCGCAGAGAATTCATTCCGGCCTTGGCCCGAGCAGCCGCTGCCGTGGGGATCGACGGGTTGTTTTTTGAGACACATCCCGATCCTGCCAATGCCAAGAGTGATTCTGCAACGCAACTACCGCTTCAAGAATCGGGCGATTTTCTCAAGATGGTACTCGATCATTGGCACCGATGAACTACATTTTCATCATCCTTCTTGCCTCGGTTCTCGCCACCTCGTGTATGGAGAGAACCTCGTCTACGCGTCTAAAGGACGATCCATTTCTCACTGCGCCGGCCCATCTTTCATACAATGTAGAGGTTCTCTTCACGGACTCTGCATATACGAAGGCCATTTTGCGAGCAGGGGAAGGAAGGATCTTTGAGGATAGACAGCAGACCACGCTGGGCAAGAGTGTGAAGGTTGATTTCTTCTCGCGTACCGGGAAAGCCCCCTCTGCGAAATTGACGTCGGACTCCGCATTTGTTGATGACCATTCAAAGAATATGACGGCAATTGGAAACGTGCGGATCCACTCGGATTCGAGTAGGACAACGCTTACTACATCGCGACTCTTGTGGGTAAACTCTACACAGCGCATTCGTTCTGACGAATACGTTCGTATTGTTACTCCCACAGAAACGATTGAGGGAATAGGCTTCGAGTCTGATCAATATCTCACGTCGTACAGGATCTTTCAGGTTAAAGGAGTTCATCGTCCATGAGAACACGCATCATTGCCGGCAATTGGAAGATGAACACAACGCCTGATGAGGCATCTGCGCTTGTTGCTGAGATTGTCTCGTCACCAATCGTGCAGCAAGCCCCGTTATCAGTGCGAATTGTAATGTGTCCACCTTATCTCTCACTTAGCAGTGCGTTACAGGCATCTGCCGGTTCGCATGTTGCTATCGGTGCTCAAAACTGTCATCATGAGGAGAAAGGGGCATATACAGGCGAGGTAAGCCCCGTGGTTTTGCATGGCATGGGGGTGAAGTACGTGATCGTAGGACATTCAGAACGCAGGCGTGATCAATTCGAAAACAATGAGCTTGTTGGTCGTAAGGCTGCACGTGCTCTTGCTTGTGGACTAACACCCATCATCTGCGTTGGAGAAACACTTGACGAGCGAGAAGATGATATCACGACAGATGTGATTGGTACGCAGATCAGATTGATTACGTCCGCTGCCAGTGAAGATGTCATCAAGAAGAGCGTCATAGCCTATGAACCAGTCTGGGCCATTGGAACCGGAAGAGCAGCAACGCCCATACAAGCGCAGGATGTACACGCGTTCATTCGTAGTGAGCTTCACATCTTTGGTGCGCAGGATGTGCCCATCCTATACGGTGGAAGTGTTACCGACGAAAATGCATCCACCCTATTCACGTGTAGAGACATAGACGGCGCACTCGTTGGCGGTGCTTCACTCAAAGCCGCGTCGTTCTGTGCGATCATTGAGGAAGCATGCGGAGTGGACGGAAGATGAAGTTCACGCTCGCGAACATCATAACACTATCGCGGTTGTTTATAGCCCCGATCTTTCTCGTATGTATTCTGTCTGACTCACCGGTGACGGTTACGGCTGCCATTGTGTTATTTGTGATTGGTGCCGCCACGGATTGGCTCGACGGTTTTTTGGCACGTCGGTATGGAGAGGTTACGGACCATGGCATCTTTCTCGATCCTCTCGCAGATAAGGTTCTAACCACCTCAGCCTTTGTTGCGCTGTTTCTCATCGATGTGATGCCATTGTGGATGGTGATCGTTATCGTGGTGCGAGATTTTGGAACCACTGCAATGCGAAGTATTGCCGATGACCGCGGAACGATAATGCAAACATCGTATGTCGCCAAGGTCAAGACCTTCCTTCAAATGGGTTTTATCGTCTATGCTCTTGTGTTGTATTGGTTAGTTGTTGCCGGACCAAACGATGCTACTCGCGTCACCGCACATACCACCCTGTATTCCACGGCTACCTATTATGCAGAGTTTGGAATCACCATTCTGACGATCTACACAGCGATTATGTACGTACTCACTAACAGAAACCTTTTCACCCGTGGCTGAACGCATACCAAGACCGAAGCTCTCCGGAGCAGCAGACTATATAGCAACGGCAGGGGGCATTGGTTTGCTCCCAATCATGCCAGGATCGTGGTGCAGTATCCTTGTTGCACTTCCGGCACTGTTTGTTGCCATGACCATTGAGACTACGCAGATCGCCTATGGCATCGGACTTGTGGTCTTTACGATCCTTGGCCTGTGGAGCGTTCCGCGCATTCAAGGCAAGTGGGGACACGATCCCAACGTGGTTGTGATCGACGAAGCAATGGGAATGTGCATCACCTTTATGTTTCCCGCAGCCAGTATGGGGTGGGTGATGTGGGCTTGCTCCGTTTTCCTTTTCCGACTCTTTGACGTGATGAAGCCATGGCCAATCAGCGTGATAAATGATCGCACAGAAGCATGGGCAGTACTCGGAGATGACGTACTGGCAGGGCTTTTCGCCGGTTTCGCCGTTCAGCTCGTTGCCACGGCACTCATGGTACTTGGGTTGCTAGAAGCCAAGATGTTTATGGGCTTTTGACCCCCTGAAGCGCCTATGAAATGGGAGGATTCGAGGGGGCGGGTCGCTGAAACCCCTATGAAATAGGTCGTTGTGGATAATTCGTCCTTGAAAACCCCTACAGATAGCCGATATCTTCGCTACGCAATTGGTTTTACCAAACACATTTTGTGGGGTTCTCATGAACAAAGCAGAGCTGATCGAGGCTATTGCTAACAATGCTGGTCTCAGCAAGTCGCAAGCTGATACTGCACTCAACGCATGTATCAACGCTATCAAGGGCGAGCTCGGCAAGGGCGGCAGTGTTGCTCTTATCGGTTTCGGCTCGTTCAGCGTTGGCAAGCGCGCTGCTCGTACCGGTCGTAATCCATTCACCGGTGCAACGTTGAAGATCGCAGCCCGCAAGGTTGCGAAGTTCTCAGCAGGCTCAGATCTCAAGGCCGTTGTAAACGGTGAGAAGAAGGCCGGCGGAGCAAAGAAGGCAGCACCGAAGAAGGCAGCACCGAAGAAGGCAGCAGCTAAGAAGAAGAAGTAACTGACAACAGTTTCAGG
>DATGWS010000284.1:0-11243 GCA_035299365.1 Candidatus Didemnitutus sp. | reverse complement strand
CAGAAGGTATTCCGGCCATCTCGATCTCCCCTGAACAGATCAACTTCCTGCAGATGATGTTGCACTCCATCAGCGCGAGGAATGTGCTAGAGATTGGCTCACTCGCCGGTTACTCTGCCATTGCCATGGCTAGGGCTCTTCCGCACAACGGAAAACTCTACGCATGTGAATTCCTCCCGGCCCACGCTGCGTTCATTCGACGTAAGGTTTCCCAACTCGGTCTCGATTCCGTGATCACGGTTTTGGAGGGGGCTGCCTTGGATACAGTGTCGGCATTGTTCGATTCGACCGACATCGTTTTTGATGCCGTTTTCATCGACGCCGACAAACCGAATTATAGCGCCTACCTCGACCTCGTTCTTCCCCGAGTACGACGCGGCGGACTTATCATCGGAGACAACGCCCTTGCGTGGGGAGAGGTTGCTCGCAGCGCCACTACCACCTTTGAGCCACACAATGTTCAAGCCTTGGATGCGTTCAATACTCGCATGAGTACACATCCGCAGCTTCTCAGCACCCTTGTTCCCCTCGGAGACGGGATGGTAGTGGGCATCAAGGTCGCATGAGATCACTCGTCGTAGCCCTTATCGCACTTTCGTTTCTGTCGTGCAAAAGCACGCACAAACTTTCGCACGAGTTCGATCTCCGCGATGGTGGTGAACGTATGTCTGAAACGCGATTTGTCTCTACCCGACATATCGATTCCGTTGATGTAACTGCGCTGAAAACTGATGTTTGGAAGCTTGAGCACTATTCGTACCCCGACTCCATTCGCCTCTTTGTTCGAGTGCTCGATACGAACGGCTATGTGGTCACCCACATGGCTGCCCCCTACAAAAAACAAGGGGCTCCCGACTACTTCCCCATCCTTACCGAACACCTCGGTGTACGCCGCAAGAAGAAGTCTGTAGACGTCGCATCGTTTCGCGTTAGAGAATACGGTGAGCAAGACTCCGTGCCAACCAATATCGCCCTAGCTATCGATTGCTCTGGTTCGATGAAGGGGGCTAAGGAGTCCATCGATCATGGCGCAGAACTATTCATCGGGTTAAAACGGCCATGCGACAACATCTCCCTTACGGCCTATCATAAGGAGATAAAGGTTGTCTTTCCTCTCTCCAATGACACTGGTTCTATGTTGCGGGAGTTTCGCGAGTACAAGAAGAATTCTCAAGGTCTTTTTACCGCAACGTATGATGGCATTCTAAAGACTCTTCAGACGCTCAAGGACGTACCACTTGACCAACCCAAGGTCTGCGTTGTGTTTGCCGATGGCGACGAGAACCTCTCATCGACCAAGGTGAGCGACATCTTTGAATACGCCACCAAACACAACATCTCGATCTATTGCGTAGGTTTTGGTTATGCGCAAGATGAGCCCCTTCAAGATCTTTCGCTCTATACCGGTGGCAAATACTACCGGGCCTACACCAAGCGCGACCTATTGGCGATTTTTCTGGATATCTACAGAAGTCTGCGCAACTATTACCTCGTAACGTATACCCCTCCCCGGTACGAAGGCCTGCACACTGTTGATCTAACCGTTCAAGTCCCCGGTCGTGATACAATGATCGCACGCGGGCTTTATGAAAAGACTCCACTTACACCAATGGACCCACGAGATGAGTTCTCGAAACCCATTCTCTTTGCCTTTAATCAGAGCGTGATAGACACCGCATCGTTCTTCATACTTGACGAACTTTCTGATGCTCTTGAGCGATACGATCGGGTGGTCTTGGAGGTACAAGGTCATACAGACAACATCGGCACCGAAGAGTATAACATGACGTTGTCTCAGTCCCGTGCCGAGGCTGTGAAGTCTGCATTGGTACACAGAGGTGTGGATGCCACACGCCTACGCACGAGAGGCTTTGGCTTTATGATGCCGGTGGTGCCAAATGACTCTGAGGAGAACCGAGCCAAGAACCGTCGAACGGTCTTCCGCGTTCTTCGCAAGTAACCGCTCGCTGGTCTGGGCAAGCCCCCTATCTTTGCCGAATGTCCCGCACACCTCTTATGCGACTCCTCCGTCGCGCGATAAATGCAGCAGAGCATGATGCGTCCCGTCGCGACTTCATCCGCACCACTGCTATGGCCGGCGCCGCCTTGGCTTTGCCGTCGTTCCTTAGTGGTTGTGGCAAACCATCGGAACTCAAGGTTGATCGCACGGTAAAGGTAGCTGTGGTTGGTGCCGGTTTAGCCGGACTCCATGCTGCTTGGCTCCTCCACAACAAGGGCGTGAACGTTGATGTCTACGAAGCATCGAAGAGGGTAGGGGGCAGGGTGATGACCGCCCATGACCTCTTGGTCAATGGCACCTGGACGGAACTCGGCGGAGAGTTCATCGATAGTGGTCACGGGGACATGCTCACATTGGCATCGCAGTTTGGTGTAGAGCTTATTGATACAGAAACAACCCGGTTGGGTGAGGACGACACGTTCTACTTTTTCGGTCAGCACTTTACGATGCAAGACATCGTAGCGGAGATCTCACCGTACCTCGATCGCATTCGTGAAGATCAGGGCCGCATGCCTCTTTCCATGACCGATCTCAAGAACAGTCCGGCCAGTGCGCTGGACGCAATGTCTCTCGACGCCTATCTCTCATCTATCGGTGTGAGTGGGTGGCTCCGGTCCTTCCTGGAGGTAGCCTTTGTTACCGAAAATGGGCTGGAACTCGGCGAGCAGAGTGCCCTGAACTTTATCATGATGGTCTCGCCCGATGTAGCGGATGGGTCGTTCCATACATTCGGTTCAAGTGACGAACGTTTTGTGGCCAAGGGTGGCGTTCAGCAGATCACAGATAGACTAGCAAGCCCACTTCAAGATTCGATACACACCAGTCACAAGCTCACACGTATTGAGCGTTCGGGCACACGTTTCGTTCTCACCTTTCGTAAGGACACAACGAATTACGACGTCCTCGCAGACCATGTTGTCTTAGCCATACCGTTCACCATGTTACGTGATGTAGAGATGGGCGTTGATCTGCCCGAAATCAAGAAACGTGCGATCAGTGAACTTCGATACGGTAGCAACGGCAAGATCCTCATGGGCTTTGCAGAACCGTTCTGGCAATCCGATGGAAATTCGGGTACGATCCTCACTGACCTGCCCCTGCAGCTTGTTTGGGACAACACCTACCTTCAACACGTGAAGGGGGCTGGCCTTACGATGTATTATGGTGGTAGCATGAGCCGGGTTATCGGCGGCATGAACATCAATGACATAGGCACGATGATGATGGACCACCTCACAACTGTGTGGCCATCATTTGTCAAGGTTCAGCGAGGTAGGACCGAACGTATGCATTGGCCAACCTTCCCATTTGTGAAGGCATCATACTCTGCCTATGGTCCCGGGCAATGGACCTTGTTCTATGGCATAGAAGGCGAGTCTGTTGGCAACCTGCACTTTGCCGGCGAACATTGCAGCTTGCAACACAAAGGATACATGAACGGAGCAGCAGAGACCGGACGTTATGCTGCAGAGAAGATCCTGGCCGCGATGGCCTGAGCAACATTCTGCCCATCGAGTGCGGCAGACACAATGCCCCCTGCATACCCTGCACCTTCGCCGCATGGGAAGAGTCTACGAACGTGAATATGTTCGCGTGTGATAGCATCACGGGGAATTCGTATAGGAGATGACGTTCTCGATTCAACGCCAACCATTACTGCTTCGTTGGTGAGGTAACCGCGCATGGATCGGCCAAACTCACGTATTGCTGTGCGCAGTCTGCCATCGATGTTCGGTGGGAGAATGCTCTTGAGATCGACACTGACGTGACCAGGGATGTATGATGTCTTTGGAATGGATGCCGACGTCTTGTGGTCGAGGTAATCCACCAATCGTTGCGCCGGAGCTCGTTGCGATCCATCACCGTTACTTGCAAACGCAGCACGCTCAACGGATGCTTGATATTCCAAACCAGCCATCACGCCTGACGATGAGAATGCCGACCAATCATCTGGTTCAACCGCGACTACCGTTCCTGAGTTTGCGAATGGCGAGTCGCGCCGAGACATCGACATACCATTCACCACGATCTCGCCCGGAGCTGTTGCAGAAGGCACGATGAGTCCGCCCGGGCACATACAGAACGAGAACACTCCGCGTCCGTCAGCCTGACACACAAGTTTATACGACGACGCCGGCAGATTCGGGTCGCGCGGGGCATGATGATATTGAATCTGGTCGATGAGTTCTTGCGAGTGTTCGATACGCACACCCAGAGCAAACGGTTTTGCTTCAATCGATATCCCGTTGCGAACACAGAGAGAATAGACGTCGCGGGCACTATGTCCGGTAGCAAGGATTACAGCATCACCCAGGATCTCCGTGGCGTTCTGGAGAACAACTCCTCGCACACTTCTCTCTCCATCCGAAGCCTTGTGCATAAGAACATCGGTAACGAATGATTCAAAGTGAACCTCACCACCGTGCCGGAGAATGGTCTCGCGTATAGACTGTACAACAAGCCACAGCTTATTCGATCCGATATGCGGATGTGTGTCGACCAAAATGTCTCGAGTAGCCCCATGTTCAACGAGTAATTGAAGGACCTTATCGATACTCCCTCGTTTATGTGATCGGGTGTACAGCTTTCCGTCCGAGTATGTCCCTGCGCCCCCTTCACCAAAACAATAGTTCGAGTGCGGATCAACAACTCCATCTTGTTGGATGGAACGCAGATCTCGTCTCCGAGCGCGCACATCCTTACCACGATCCACAACCACCGGAGTAATCCCATGTTCTAGGAGTTCGAGAGCAGCGAAATATCCTGCGGGCCCGGCACCAACGATCACCACCCGCTTCTTTGGATCTGCCTGTCTCAATCCATCCAGTAACGACGGCTCAGAGGGGGCTTCTTCACCAACGAAAACATCGGCCACGATCCTGATCCGCGGCATACGCGAGCGCGCGTCCACCGAACGTCGGACGAGTCGCACGGACGTAACGGTATCGAGTGACACATCTGCCTCGCGGGCGGCATGAACGCGCACCGCGGCCGGATCCGCGGCCTGCGATGGAGAGAGAAGAAGGTCGATCCGTTTGTGCATACCGCAAAATACAGTTTGACGGTATGACGTTGTGACGGTATGACGGTATGACGAGATGGCTATCGAGTATAAACGTATGAAACAGTTTGCACCGTGTCTTTCAATCGACGAACGACAAGACGCAAGCCCGGTGCTTTACCAATAAGACTCGGTGCGATATCGTGCTCAAACATTCCGCTCGAGATCGGAGCCTGAGACTCCAATGATCCAAGCCCATCGTAGATCTCGATCACGGACGGCAAAACATTCCCGTCCAGAAGCACCGTGGTTCCGCGCATTTCAAGTTGTGCAGCTCCCAACGATGTTTGTTCAGAGACGGAGGTAGGTCCGGCCAGTTCAAACTTCTCGTAGATATTTAAGAGGTTGAACGGGGCCTGCTCAAACGCCACCTGACCTTGGAGTATATCTGGCTTGTTGTCTCCATTGCCGTCTCGAATCACTCGAAACTGTTTCAATCTCACATGTGAACTGACGGTCAGGTATCCGAATGGTTTTGAAATATTGTCGAGCCGTGCGAAGTACATTTCTTCACCCTTACCCGCTTGGAAGATCACGAGCGGAACGCCTAGGATGTGGCTATCTGGAATTGTTCCATAGATCCAAAGTTGGTCATCCGTTATACGCGTAACCCTCTCAAGGTCTCGATTGGCGAGCCGATCAACAATTGTGTTATCAACACCACTTGATGTCTTGAATCTTCGGTAGATATAGACATCACCTTTTTTGCCATCCTTCCCGACGAACCATTCTTTGGGTTGCTCACAGCCATCACAGCGCAGTGATAATGTAGAGAAGTCACGCCAGCTAAACTCAATTGAATCTGGACTGACCTCAACAACGCTCAGCTCCATGGCATACATTTTATCAGTTGGGCTACCTGCCGTATCTCGAGCGATTACAACCAAGCCGTCCTTCGTGACAGTTTCAGTGACGATAGCTCTACCGGGGACAGAGGGGACGTGTATCGTCTGATCGCATTCGAATGGAGTAGGAGATCCATTCGGTACGATGTTGTACCATACTGAGTCGTTGTATGAACGAACAACAAGATCGGGCAATTCGTCACCGACCAGATCCGTTGTAAACGCATCCTCTTTAAACGACGGCCCACGCAAACAATACCATAAGGTCTCGTCACTGACAAAGGAGGTAGTGTCACCGTTGCATTGAAATGCCTCAACCATGATGTCACCTTGCCATTGAGGCAATGGTGCACCAGATTCACAACTCAACGACTTTGTTGGTCGACCTCCTTGGAAGTCAAACATTGTACTCACAGATATGAGGTTGGCGGCAGAGTCTCTGTCGAGTTGCCGGATATGAGATTCTTTCAACGTACAGAAGACGTTCCCACCAATCCCAAACACCTGCAATAGGTCCATCCCGGTTGAACAGATATTGGTGACGTTTTCCATTTCATAAACGCCAAATATCGATGTGCCGTTCGGATCCTTTTCAAAGCTCACATTCTCAAACCAGATCCTGTCGGCCGTTCGAGTATCCAGTCTAACCGGGTCTTGTGCGGGTAATGTTTGCGTGCCAACAAGTAGCAACACGAGTACGATGCGTATCATAGCAAGCCCCTTTGTAGATTCACGCCAATATGGCACCAGCCTTCGACATCTACGAACGCATTTACAACATCGTCCGCCAGATCCCTGAAGGTCACGTAACAACATACGGAGCTATTGCACAGGCCATTGGCAGCAGGTCCGGGGCCCGACTCGTTGGCTGGGCTCTTAATGCCGTGGCACTTTCAGAACGTACAGATATCCCCTGTCACCGTGTGGTGAACCGGCTTGGCGAGCTATCCGGAAAGATGCATTTCGAGACCCCGTATGTGATGCGAGAGAGGTTGGAAGCCGAGGGGGTGACGTTTTCCGGGGAGGCGGTGGACATGAAGAAGCATCTCTGGGTACCGCCAATTGCTGGCTGACCGTATCTTTGCTGTTCATGTCAAATCAAAGGAATCATATGAAGGTCTTTCTGACCGCTGCAGCCGCATGCTGCCTCCTCGTGGCTTGCGACAAAGCACCAGAGGTAAATGAAGTAACACCGGCTACAGAAGCTGACTCATCCAGCTACGCCATCGGTCTCCAGATCGGCAAGTCGTTCAAGCAACAGTCGTTAGACGTCGAGCTCAACATGCTTGCTGCCGGCATTCGAGATGCTATGGCTGAAAAGCCCCTTATCCCAGACTCTGTTCTACAGACGGTGATGATGAAGCTTCAAGAGAAGTCGATGAAGAAGATGCAAGAAGAGCAAGCAAAGAAGGCAGATTCTTCACGAAAGATTGGCGATGAATTTCTCGCAGCCAACAAAGCCAAGCCTGGTGTGATCACAACTGCTAGTGGTCTTCAATATCAGGTGGTTACAGAGGGCAAGGGTCCAAAACCAACCAAGGATAATACCGTCAAGGTACACTATACTGGCACGTTCATCGACGGTAAGGTCTTTGATAGCTCTGTTCAACGTGGTCAGCCGGTAGAATTCCCGGTCACCGGAGTTATTCCCGGATGGACAGAAGCTCTCTTGCTTATGAACGTTGGATCGAAGTACCGCGTTGTGATCCCTAGCAATCTTGCCTATGGTGATCAAGGGGCTGGCCAAACCATCCCTCCAGGTTCGGTACTTGTATTTGACGTTGAACTTCTGGCGATCTCCAAGTAACATCCTCCCACATCACTTTTCAGTAAAGCGATATGCGCACAATTATCATTCTTGCGTTCGCCCTAGTCGTCGGATTCGGCGCCACGGAGGCAAACGCCCAACAAGCAGTGAACAGCGTGAAACCAACAACAGCGAAGGATTCGGCGAGCTACGCCGTAGGTATGCAGATCGGGAAATCCCTCAAGGATCAAGGTCTCGAACTGGACGTGAATCAACTCACAGCAGGTCTGCGAGACATGATCGCAGGCAAGCCCCTCCTCACAGATGCAGAACTTCAGGCATGCATGACCACTCTTCAGGCGCAGCAAATGGCTAAAATGCAGGCTGAATCAGCCAAGAAGGGTGATGCGAACAAGGCCAAGGGCGAAGCATTCCTTACCGAGAACAAGAAGAAGCCCGGAGTTATGGTCACGCCGAGTGGCTTGCAATACAAGGTTGTTACCGAAGGCAAGGGCAAGAAACCAACCAAGGACAACACTGTTAAGGTTCACTACACCGGCACTCTCATCGATGGAACAGTCTTTGATAGCTCCGTCCAACGTGGCGAACCGATTGAATTCCCTCTCAGCGGTGTGATCGCCGGCTGGACCGAGGGTGTTCAGCTCATGACAGTTGGCTCGAAGTACATGTTCTATATCCCGGCAAATCTTGCCTATGGCACCAATGGCGCGGGTCAGACGATCGGGCCAAATGAAACACTCATCTTTGAAGTGGAGCTGCTCGATATCACGAAGTGATCTCCGGCATCAAGGCGACTTTTTACAAAGGGTTGTGCATCGTTGCACAACCCTTTGCATTTTGTACCGGTGAGGCCATTCCTTCTCCATCATGCGCAGTTCACTCCCGCGCTCCTTGCTCGGTTGAGGACCCATTATCCGGGGCTCATGATCGTTCCCGGCCAACGCCCTGAGGAAGCCTACATTGAGCCAGATGCCGTCTCTTCAAACGTCCTTCAACAGGTTGCGCTGGACCTAGAGTTCTTTGATCGCAACCCGAGCGTTCCCCTCGAGAACATCTGCTCACACCTCGAGCACTACGTACCAAACAACGAGAGCCAGCAGGAACTGGTGAAGTACGCCAAACTCCTGGTTGACCTCAACGACAATAGTGCAGGGGCCGGTATCTACATGTGGGGTGATGCCGGGATCGGCAAGAGCCATATGGCAGTTGCCATCAGCAAGGTATTTATGTCGCGCGGACTCCAGCCAATCTTTATGTCCGCCGACGCCTACTCCTTTGATACCCGTCTTGAGCTCGAACCCGGACAAGTTTGGATCATCGATGACATGAACTCGGGCTACGGCATTGCCTCCCGCCTATTCAAAAAAGTGGTCCTCCATATCCACGACAAAGGAGGCCGAATGTTCGTTACCAGCAACAAACCGTATGACCAACTCATGCACGAGGCATTTGTTGGGGATGGAGATGCCAACCGGATGCGGTATGACGACCGTACCAAGGGGATGTTCAAGATCCTCCACGTAACCGGCTCGAGCTACCGTCAGGAACATGCGTGGTATAATTCTCCGTAACTTTGCTGATTCCTCTACTTCGCAAAGTTCCTCTCGTGTACCTCATCCCGGTCATCGCACTTCTCGCTCTCCCGCTCCTTGGCACGATCTATGCCATCTGGGCTGCGATTGAGGGCGATATCACTACGTTCAATGTCCTGATGTGTGTTGTAGGTGTGATCCTCACTGAATACGGCATCACCATGGGTTACCACCGTCTTGTGGTTCACAAGGCCTACGAACCGCACCCGGCACTCAAAGCTGTTGTTCTTGCCTTGGGCTCCATGGCATTTCAAGGTCCTGTTGTGAACTGGGCTTCGGTCCACACAAAACACCATGCCTTCAGTGATCAAGTTGGTGACCCACACTCCCCTACCATCAGCGGCTTCCTCTATGCCCACTTTGAGTGGTTGCTGGCTATGAACACACCCAACATGAACGAGATCAAGGCCAAGTGGGGTGCTCGGTATACCAAGGATCCGATGATCGATTGGTTCTCTCGCACCTTCCTCTTCTGGGGACTTGGAAGCCTCGTGATTCCTGCCATCATTGGATATTTCGTTGCTGGTGGACACGGTGCATGGATGGGCTTCATCTGGGGTGGACTCGTTCGCATCTTCATCTCCTCGCATGTTACCTGGAGCGTGAATTCCGTCTGCCATTATGTGGGTGGACGTATGTTCACAACAACCGACAAGAGTCGCAACAATTTCATCGTTGGCATTCTCGCTCTTGGCGAAGGCTGGCATAACAATCACCACGCCTTCCCTGCCTCTGCCTTTCATGGTATGAGGTGGTGGCAGATCGACGTAACGGGGCTTAGCATTCGCCTCTTCGAAGCAATTGGCCTTGTTAAGAAGGTGGTCCGCATCCCGGACAGCCTCCTTGAAAAGCGTCGCGAAGACGGCAAGAAGTCCGCAGTAAACGTCCAGGTCCTCGCAATGACGGAAGATCCCGTCGAGGAAGAGGCGGCCTAACGGAGGCCATCGCTAATGACGTTGTTCAGTGCAACGGAACTCAGTAAGTCATACTACGAGAAGGTTCTCTTTGAGAACATCTCCTTTGGTATGCAAGACGGTGAACGCATCGGTGTGATCGGCCGCAATGGGGCTGGTAAAACGTCGCTGCTGCGCATCATCGCGGGAATAGACGTGCCCGATTCGGGCGAAGTTGCCTTCAATAAAGAAGTGCGAGTGGAATACCTAGAGCAGCTTCCTGCTTTTGATGTGGATGATACAGCACTACATGCTGTTGTGTCTGCCTATGACGAAACCCACGGACACCTAGAAGACTGGGAACTGGAAACACGCGCCAGACAAACTCTGGGAAAACTCGGCATTCACGATCCGTCAAAGAACGTTCACATCCTCTCGGGTGGCCAGCGTAAGCGTGTGGCAATTGCACGCGCACTGATGGCTGAACCCGACCTGCTCATTCTCGATGAGCCAACCAACCACCTCGATACATCGAGTGTACAGTGGTTGCAGGATGACCTTCAGTCTACCACGCGCGGACTACTCCTCGTAACGCACGACAGATATTTCCTAGATGCAGTATGCACACGAATCATCGAGATCGATCAGAACAGACTCTTCTCGTATGACGGTTCTTATGAACGGTATCTCGAACGCAAGGAGTCGATGATCGCTGTCGCAGACTCCACAGCAGACCACCAGCGCAACAAACTCCGCACGGAACTCGCTTGGTTGCAAAAGGGCGCTAAGGCACGCAGATCGAAGCAGCAAAGCCGCATCGATTGGATTGAGAAGATGAAGAAGGAACAAACCACGGCGTCTACAGAATTCCGCGACATCGACATAGAGGTTGGTGGCAGGTTCCTTGGTGGCAAGATCATCGATGCTATCGACATCGCCGTTCCGCCGATCATCACAGACTTCACGTACCGTGCAGCTCCCAAAGACCGCATCGGCATCATCGGTGCAAATGGCGCCGGGAAAACCACGCTGCTCAATCTTTTGGCAGGCAAGAAGCCCCCTAC
>DATGWS010000283.1:0-21840 GCA_035299365.1 Candidatus Didemnitutus sp. | reverse complement strand
GTCATGGCGGTCTTTATGCTCTCTCTTGCAGGTATTCCGCCGTTTGCCGGCTTCTTTGGAAAGTATCTGCTTTTTGTTTCCGCAATCGAATCTGGATATACCTGGCTTACGATCGTGGCAGTTGTATCCTCCGTTGTGAGCGCATACTTCTACCTAGGCCTGATCGTGAAGATGTATTTCACAGAGTCGAGTACGGAACATGCTCCTGCATCATCAGGTCTCGCCGGTATCACCTTGGCAGTAACCACAGCAGCAACCATCGTCATGGGTCTGTTCACCACACAGCTTCTTTCGATCTTCGGTACGTGGTGGTAAGGCCACGGTCCTTACCATGAACCGCTCATTCTTCCTCCTTTGTCTCCTTACTCTTGGTGTGGTGTGTGCTTATGCACAGCCAACAGCAGAGGTGTATTGTAACCCCTTTGACCGTGCAGATACGGTGATGGATTTTGGGGTGACACTCGAGGGATCGCCTACAACACGCACCTATGTGATTGAGAACAACGGTCTCACAACGATAGGTGTTCTCGAGACCAATCCTCTTGCTGATCCGTACTACCTGATCATCAACGTGCCGGGTGTGCCTCCCGAAGATCCTCGGAAAGAAGAGTTCGAGCGTGGCGAACGCCTGGCATACTATATCCCAGCTGGCGAGAAACGAACGTTTTCCGTGATTTATTTGGCGTTTGCCGGCAATCCGCTCTTTCCGCCTGATAGGGTGGTGGAGGCGTTATTGAAGCTTCGTATTGTAGATAGTCTCGACCCACTAGGCACGTCACTCGACAAAACATTTCGCTTGCGAGCGCTCAAAACCACCAGCATTCTTGCATCCACTGCACCTTGGATCGCTTTTGATTCGGTGTACGTAAATCCTCAGCCCCTTGCTCCTACATCGCCGTATACCATCGATAATGCAATCTCGCGACGGGTGACGGTTGACCGACAGATCCTCGAAATGCAGACAACCTTGGTGGGTCCGCCGGAAATCGAGGTTGATACTTTTATGAACGTGGAGTTCGGTCCGGAGGATTCTGTTGTGTGGACCACTCGGTACAAGCCCTATAATAGGGGGCTGGACAGTGCACACTTCCTCGTTGTTTATCGCCCGGATATCACGGCAAGACCCGATACGGTTTTGGGGATCATCTCCGGAATTGGTGTTGAACAACGGCTTACACTCGTAGGTGCCATTGGAGATCAACTGCCGGTTGTTGTCCGCGGAGACACAGTTGATTTTGGCGATGTCCCAACAGATGGTGTTGGTGTGACTGCCAAGATCATCGTCCGTAACGATGGCAATGTGAACATTGGAGTTCTCTCAGAAAGCAAGTCAGGTACACTTCGAGACACGGCGGCCTTTGCAGTTACAAGGCCCCTTGCAGATAAGGGGCCAACCATTCGAACGGGTGTATTTGACACGCTCGACGTAACATTCGCTCCCACGGATGGGGGTGACCATCGTATACGATACGTTGTTGGTACTGACCTTCGGCAGCGCGGAATAGATGGCGTACCTGATGGAGCGCAGATAACACAATGGTACTTCAAAGGTTTTGGTCAACGCCCGCAGATCCAAGTAACACCGGCAGAGATCGATTTCGGAACGGTTGTCTTATTAGCTACATGCACATCGATCGTAGAGCGGACCATAACCGTTCGCAACATTGGAAACGCCGAACTACGTGTGGATTCTATTCGGATCTCCCCGGCAACTGCCAGGATTTCCGTTTCGCCTCTCACCTTCAGACTTCCGCCGGGTGGATCTCAAGTAGTGCGATGTATCTATGAACCGGAATCTGATGGCTCCTTTGCAGGCGCAATCACGATCTTCACGAATAGTCTCATTCGGTCGTATGATGTGCAATACGTTGCCACTGTAGTCCGGCCGGATAGCATCAATGTTGGTGTGCCGGAGGTGACGTATGCGCGGCCGGGTTCGATTGCAGGAATTGCTGTGTTGGCAACACCGGAACGGTTGAAGACCACGGACCGTTGTGTGCTCACGATGAACTTTAATCCGAATCTCCTTAGGTATCGAGGTGTTCTGCAAACCGGGACTGCCAGCGAAGGGGCACAAGTGATTGACGCTACGGAACAGCCCCGAGGCTCTTTACGATTGGCACTGCAAGCACCCGCCAATTTTTTGGAACGTCCGGAATTGATCACAGTCCTCTTTGATACGTTTTTGGGAGAGAGTGCCTCTACCGATGTATCGTTCTCCACAGGATCTACCACCTTTGGCAATGCCGGATGTAGCTCAGTCCTTACTGTTTCATCAGAATCGGGACAGTTTATGCTCGATTCACTCTGTGGTCTGTCGTATAAAACGGTGGTTTCATCGGTTCGACTCTTGGCCGGAGTGTTTCCTAATCCTGCTACTGATGTGACCACGGTGACATTTGTTGTGCGAGACAAACAACATGTATCTGCGGTGTTACTCGACGCATTTGGCAGATCGTATGAGGTACTGGAGCCAAGGGAATTCACTCCGGGTGTCCATACTATTCCAATGCCTGTCGGACATCTTCCGTCAGCTGCATACACTCTCGTGGTCAGGTCTGGATCGGTCTTTTCTAGTGTACCATTTGTGGTAGGCCGATGAAGAGATCGTTGGCCATAGCGTTCTTGATGTGTTCCATTGTCCTTGGTGCCGGAGCACAGGGATTTGATTGGCAAACATCACCGCGTGTGCCATATCACATTCCCAAACGTTATGTGGGGATTGAGATAGGCTCTGGCTATACCCAACATCGTGGCTCCCTTGAATACATTGAACAAGAAGTTGGCATCGTATGCTGCGATTACGAATCCGGTAGTGGCCTGCCCCTTTCCATCAACATTGCCGGAGAACAATGGCTATCGCCCAGTGTGTCCGTTCAGGCCGGCCTAGGATTCACACACATCAACGCTTCGTTTGTAACGCCGTCTGTTCCGGTGCCATTGTCGAGTGGTGAGCTACTTAGAACCGAATATGTCCTAGAGGGGGCGATGACGTATGTCACTCTGCATGGTGGAATCGGAACCCGGCTCTTTGGCACACACCTTACGGCTGGTGGGGGAGTACGATTGCATATCTACGCAGGCGGATCACTTTCGCAGTTGGAACGGGTGATATCGCCTGACTACTATCTGTTCACACAGAATCCGCGGTCAAAGGAGCAGGAGCTAGGAAACACGTTCCTCGATCATGCAAATCGCATCCAGATTGAGCCCTATGCACAGGTCGGATACAACATTTCGGTAGCGAACGGATTTTATCTTAGTCCGTCGGTCTCTATTGGAATACCACTCTTGAGCGTATCTACTCAGGATACGTGGCGAATGCTCAATTTTGGGGCTCGGATTCGTCTGATGAAGGGGCTCTAGCCAGCCGATACTATATTTGTGGCTTCATCGTCAGTGGACGTGAACTACGCAATTTCAGTCAGGAGTACTCTAAAATGGTCAAGCGTCTTTTTGTTGTCCTTGCCGTTGCAGGTTTTGCAGCCGTTAGCGCCCTTGCCCAACCGAAACTTGAAGTTGTCGGTGGCGAAACATATGATTGGGGAAAGGTTAAGCCCCCTAAAGAAGGTCATCTCGAAGCTGAAATCAAGATGAAGAACGTTGGCGACCGTGCGATGAAGATCACCGACGTCCGTCCTGGCTGCGGATGCACAAAAACAGACCCTGATAAGTTTGAACTCGCTCCCGGTGAGATCAGCACAATGAAGGTGAAGCTCAACATCAGCCCTGCACAATCGGGTCCAATTCAGAAGAACATCACTGTGTCGTGGGCAGATCTCGAAGGCAGCAAGGCGCAGACAGCTATGCGCACGAATAACACACCTATCCCAGTTGGTGCAGATACTACTGTCCGCTCCGGATACATCTGGCTCAAGGCCGATGTTCAACGCGCACTTATGTTCACACCGTCTATCTACTTCTCGTTCAATGATCTCAAGGTTGGACAAGAATCAACATCAAAGATGGAAGTGACCAACAACTCCGATCAAGACGTGGTCTTCTCCGATTGGTCAACAGAAGGCGGCATCGTCTGCAACCAAGCTACCCGAGTAACTCTCAAGCCCGGACAAAAGATGGAGATCATCGCCAAGCTCGTCCCCGCCGTTAAGGGTAATTATACTGGCGGTATCAAGTGCAAAACGTCCCATCCTGATCACGCAGACCTTGATCTCAAAGCCTACGGCTTCGTTCAGGAACCACAGAGCCCGGTATTCCAGAATAGCACAACCCCGAAGCAGTAACCCTCTGGTTAGATTGTTTAGAATGTTAGAATGTTAGAATGTTAGAATGTTAGAATGAATCTAACAATCTAACAATCTAACAATCTAACATTCTAACGGTCTAACGCGGGATCTCCACTTCCCACACCCTTCCGTTTGGAGGTGCTGGGATGCCGCGTCCTAGGATCCATGGGTTGAGGAGTTTGACGTCCTTGTATGTTGTGCCGTTGGCCATGGCCCATTGGGCTAGGTTGGAAACGGCGCCATTCTCGCGTATGGTACGAGTAGGGGGCGCAGTGTAGCGCTCAGATTCCGGAACAATGATGCCGTATTTGTGGGCATGTTCCATGAGGTGCTTGACCATGGCAATGCGTAGGATGTAGCGCGACGTTTCTTCGTTGAGAAAGAGATCGTAGTAGTCATCCTTCTGCTGGAATTTTACGTTCCCACTCAGATTCTCGTGACCCATGTTGTATCCGGCGGCAGCGTTGGACCATGACCCGTTGGCTTCGCGGCCCGCACGCAGATAGGCAATCGCTGCCTTTGTGCTCTTGATCACGTTGCGTCTCTCATCGATCTCATCTGTGATCGTTAGTCCGTAGGCGCGTCCGGTACTTGGGATAAACTGCCATAGGCCTACGGCATCTTTCGGTGACCGAGCCATGAACAGTGCACTTTCCGCTACGCTCAGATATTTGAGGTCATCGGGGGCCCCGGCTTCCTTGAGGACCTTTTCATAGGTAGGAAAATACCGGCCGGATCTCTTGATGTAGAGTATGATCTGTCCGGGTGTTTGCAAGTTGATGTAGAACTCACGTTCCGCACGCTCTCGCACTTCCGGGATATCCAACGGCACCCGTTCGCCGCAGAAACTGAGCTCCTTGGGTAGCTTCCACGTGCTAATAGCTAGGGTGTCTGCGCTGCGCTTCGTTTCGTCTGCCCGGCCCTGGGCTGTGTCTCCGCACGAGGGTAACACAACTGCTAGGCAGGTTGCTGCAAAGCCGATGGCGATACGTTTATGGACTGGGTGCATAGTTCTCTTTCTCGTTCGTCGTTCGTTGCCAAGAAGACGATGCCGCCTTGTTGCTGGTGTGAAGCTATCTCGCGGGCAAGGATCTCTCGGCCTTGAATATCAAGGGTAGTTGAAGGTTCGTCGAGCATCAACAATGGAGGTGCCAGGCTAACTGATAACGCAATGGAAACGCGCTGCCGCATCCCGCTTGAGAATGTACGAACAACATCGTTAGATCGGCGACTCAATCCCACTCGATCGAGTATCTGATCTATCAACTCGTTAGAGGCAGTCCTCCCGTGCAACTTCGAATGTTGTTGCAAGAGTTCACGCGGAGTGAACTCGTCGTAGATCTGGAGGTAGGGGGCTACATATCCGCAGGAAAATGGTCGCTGCTCAGAGGTTATCTCGGTACCGTTCACCCTGAGCGTAATGTCGCCTGCATCGGCACGCAGCACGCCTGCAATGATCCGCATCAGCGTTGATTTACCGCTGCCGTTTGCACCAAGGATGCCAATCACATCGCCGGATGTGCCGGCGAGATCTATATCTCTGATGATGGTCTTGCCGTTGTAGGATTTGCGAACACCAGCGAGGGTAATGGTTGTCATCGGCGTACGGAGATCTTGAGCAACGTGGATGTGCCTTTCGACTCAACACGGACGAGGTACGTCCCGGGCGCAAGATCGTCAGGCAGCTCGAAAGGAGCAACGATTCGATCGCCGTCGAGCATTACCGTCGAGGTTGTAGCTGCCATACCGATCGTAGAAACGGTCATCAACGTCAGTGTGACTTTTTCACCCGGCGACCCATTGGCAACGGGGACAAAAAGCTCACGTGTGGCTGAAATGGAGAGCGGCTGGGGATACGGAGATGCAGGCTTGCGGGTCTGGGCTCCATCGAGCACAACACAGATCGATTCCGGAGCCACTCGGATTCCCCAACTCGTCCCTGGAACGATAGCGTCAGTTGGTAGGGGGCTTTCCGTGACGGTAACGGTGTATGACGTTGCTGAAGTTGCGTCCCCGGCAATGTATGCCGATTCGTTTGGCCAGGTGAGGATTACGGCCACACTCACAGGTTCATCGCCGGATGCCGATGGGACGGAGAAACGCAAGGCCCGCACTTCGAATGCACGTAGGAATCCGGATGAGATCACCGATGGTGCGATGGCGCGTTCGTCCGTGTAGAGGCGGATCTCTGGGACACTTTCGGCTCCCGGGATCACCGTGTTTGCCTCACCTCGCGAACCTGTTTGGTAAAATGTTGGAAGCTGAGCGCAGAATACGTCACGAAAGTTCGCGCCACTCTGTGCATAAGCGTTCACCACTGCTTGTGCTGGCATCGTCCCTTGCGCGATGTTCTCCCAGGCAAAACGCATTGAATTGGTGGAGATACCTGCCATTACATTGCCATACCATCCCCATACATAACCATTGACCACGTCGGGGTCAGAAAAGGGCCACCTCTCGGGATCGGCAAAAAGCTCACTGGCATAGATGGCCCAATCTCGAACGTCAGGCCATACACGGAGCTCCATCCACGTAGAGGATAGCTCGTAGAACATACGCTGTTGCACAGCCAAACCGTATCGACCAATCTGGATCACATGGTGAAACTCGTGTGCGCATGTAACACGTAGAGCGTCTATGCCAAACGTGGCGTAGGCCGGGTTGCCAGAGAGATCACGATCCGATTCAGCAAAATTGTTGTCAATGTCCATCCACGTCGTATATCGATCGATCGGTTGCGACCCAATCAACTTGTCGAGGGTGGTAATCCCATAGAGGCTGCTCCCCGACGGACCGGCTTGACTCAGATCCCGGACGTAGACATCTATGGCTCCGTTCCCACCTTCTCCTCCATCAGAAGGAGGTGGAAGGTAGCCCAACGTATCAATCTCGGCTCGATAGACATGTTCTAGCGTACGTATACATTCGTCGATATAGTCTGGAACCGCATTGCCATCACCATCAACAACACTCACAGCGTCGGGTCCTGTTGTCGCATAATGCACCCGGAATAGCCCGGAAGTGGCATCGACAAAGAAGGGCAGTGAAGGCCGCTGGATAGCCTGAATCCCTGCCTGCACCTTACGAACCTGTTCGGGTGTAGTCCGCACCGCAAATCCGCAGTGCGTTCTCAAGGATTCTTGAGCAAGGAGGGGAAGGGGCAAAAAACAAAACGCGACCAGGAATACACCTGCTCGCGAAACTGTAGTGCGATGGAGTGCCGCCAACAACGTTAGCGGAACATTTCCTTGATCATGCCCCACGTGCGCTTGATACCGCTCACATTGTGTGTAACGCCAACCGTATTCGAGTAACTGGTGCTTTGGTCAGCGCCGATCATCTTTAGGCGATACGTGAAATAATTGCGAGCCACAGCGCCATCATTACCATCGCGCTTGCCAAATGCTTCGTCGTCGCGATATGAATAGGCTTGATTATTACCCTTGGCTTGGACCGTTGCGATATATCGGAAGGAATTGTCTTCTCCCGCGCGTTCGATCTCATATTGCACAAGTTCCGGTTCGTTATTGGACTTCCACTCAAGGGAAACTGACGTACCGTTCGATTTAGCTTGGAAATACTGCAACGTTACCTGTACGGCAACGCCTGCGACAGTGGTCACAACAAGAATTCCAAGGATGAGTGCTAGTCGGCGCATAGTGCAAAGATACAAAGGCAGACGGAGGAATATCCTCCGTACAAGAGAAAAAGACGATTGCCGTGCAGGAATGTTACTCGCCCGAGGTTGGGCTAGAGCTGGCAATCGACAAGGCTCCACTTGGACAGCCATTAACCACGGAGACAAGTTCCGAGGAATTGGCATTTTCCGGCTGAACCCATGGCTTTACACGCGGGTTAAATACACTTGGAAGATTTCTGAAGCAGTGCGCCGAATGGATGCACTTCTCAGGTTGCCAAACTACTGTTACCTCGTCGGTACTGTAGTGTTTAATGACGTCAGGCATGGACCCCTCCTTTACTTGGACGTTTAAGGATGTAACGTACTCAATGTGAGCAATCCTACCAAAAGAATATCGTCCACAAGGACGAGATACGTAGTTTTGCCAAAGAATGTTCCCATTTCGCCCCATAATAGCCGTCATCTCCCTGGTGCTGTTTTTTGCAGCCACCACGGGCGTGCCTGTGATGATCCACTATTGTGGGGGCGAGGCAGTAGCTGAATCGTGCCCGCCTGACGAGTGTTGTCAGGACGAGGCTGGTTCAGAAACACAGGAAGAAGAATCCTGCTGTACCGAGGAAGTTTCAGTTACCTCGGTAGATAATGAAGGTCAAACCTCGCACATCGGTGCGCCGGTGCCTTCTGTAAGTGAAGGAGAAGCCCCCTCCCTTCTGGACAATCTGGTACAAAAGGGATGTGCAAGGCTACATGTAGGGCATGTGGTACAGTGTCCCGCACAACCGCCTGACCAGTCAACGCTCTGCCTCTTTAGGATCTAGAACCCTTCCGTCCACTCGCAGACCCCGGCAAGGTGCCGCGCGGTCGTACTTGTGTTGAACGGAATGAGGTACCAATGTCAACGATAATTCTGAAAGCCTTTTTGGGGCTTGTCCTTGCCAGTATACCTATAGGTCTGGCAGCCCAGTCCATGGTACATGGATTAATAACAGCCGATGGAGTACGGGGCGACCGTGAGCCCTTGCGTAGTGCTACCGTTTTGTGGAAGGGCACGCGAGAGGGTACACTTACATCAGCGAGTGGGCACTTTATGCTCAAGCGCTCGTCGCTCACAGACACGCTCGAGATCCGGTATGCCGGATATGAGACGCAGTTCGTAGCAGCACCTGCAGACTCAATCGAGGTGGTGATGGTACTGCGAACAGAGAACGTGGTAACGGTTGAAGCAGACCAGCCAACTATCACTCGCGCGCCACAAAAGACGGAGACAATCTCCAAAAAGGATCTCGTAAAAGCGGCCTGTTGTTCCTTGGCTGAATCCTTCGAAAAGAACCCATCCGTAGAGGTGTCTTTTGCTGATGCCGTTAGTGGCGCAAAACAAATCCAGTTGCTTGGATTGCGCGGACTCTACACGCAATTCTTGATAGAGGCAGTACCATTGGTTCGATCGCTGGAAATGCCGTACGGACTAGATCACGTACCCGGACCCTTCATGGAATCGATTAGTATATCCAAAGGGGCTTCTACCGTAACCAATGGGTATGAATCGATGACCGGTCAGATCAATATCTGCATGCACGACCCACGCACAGCCCCCTCCCTCTACGTGAATGCATACGGAAATACGCAGGCACGGTTTGAACTCAATCTGTATGGTGCTCAGCAGATTACAGATGAACTCAGCACCATGACGATGCTCCATGGGAGGATCATGGACATGACGATGGATAACAACAACGATGGCTTTGCAGACATCCCAGCATTCAAACAGGTGAACGTGGTCCATCGGTGGTTGTATAACAACGATGAGATAGAGTGGCAGGTCTTTGTACGCGGACTCCTCGATCAACACACGTCCGGACAAAGCATCGTAGGACATACAGCCGATCCACATGCACATGATTCAACTGCGGACTCGCCGTATGACATCGTAACGGATATCGGACATGCAGATGGCTTCGTCAAATTCGGCATCCTCAATGCTTTTGATGATATGGAAGGTAGCGGCGTTTCGCTTGTGGTAGCCGGTGCCTATCACGATGCAACGTCTACCTTCGGACTCCGTCAGGCACACGGTCTGCAACGCACCGTTAATGTGCGCGGTGTCCTCGCCCTGCCATTCTCCGAGGAAGTCAAGCTGGTAGGGGGCTTCTCCTACCTCTATGATGACGTGCAAGAATCCCTGATGTCGAACGTATTCTCGCGCATCGAACGTGTGCCCGGACTCTATGCAGAGGCAACATTGCAACCGGCAAAAAACGTCACCATTCTTGCCGGACTCCGCGCAGATGCGCACAACCTTTATGGAACACGAGTTGTTCCGCGCGCACATGTTAAATGGAGCATTACAGACATGACGTCGCTCCGTGCATCCATTGGTAGAGGATGGCGTGTTGCCAGTGTTGTAACGGAAAACCTCTCATCCTACATCAACTCACGTCAGGTATACTTCGATCAATCGTTTCGGCCCGAAGATTCATGGAACATGGGCGCGTCTTTCACTACGTCATTCGAAGTAGCTGACCGACCTCTCACGTTTGATGCGGAGATCTACACGACGTCTTTCTCAAATCAGATCGTCGTTGATTATGATAGGTCTGTCCGCGAAGTGTGGATCACCAACCTCAACGGTGCGAGCTACGCAACAAATGTGATGGCGCAGGTTCTTGCGTCGCCATTGCCACGATTTGATGTACTCGTTGCATACCGATGGGTTGATGTGCAAGCCCCCTATGGAGGAAGTCAACAACAACGGCCTATGGTGAGCCGGTCTCGTGTGCTCACGACCTTTTCCTATGCAACGTTGGAAGGTGAGTGGCAGGCAGACGTTACTGTTGCTTGGAATAGCACGGGTCGGCTTCCAACCACGTCGGGAAATCCGGCTGGGGCAACCCTGTCCAATACGTTCCCATCGTGGTGGCGCGTGAACGGACAGATCACAAAACGTTTCGGAACATTCGACATCTACGTGGGAATCGAGAACGCAACAAACTTCATTCAGAACGATCCGATCCTAGGCGCAGATATGCCATATGGAGAGACATTCGATGCCTCTCTTACATGGGGTCCGCTAGATTCTCGGATGTTCTACGCAGGTGTTCGGTTGACGATCGAATAGATCGCGTTACTCCCCGGCAATCGGATTCGTCATAACCGGTGGTTTTGGCATATCACCATCGAGCGGTCGAACTTCCAGATCTTCAAAAAGGATATCTGGTGCAATGATCGTTGCGATCACATATGCCGAACCGCCGGTGATGAAGGATGGCACAACACTCGGAGCGAGATAGTTGTGAACGCTATTCGTTTTGGATACGGCCAGAATGTCCTTGAAGGTAGCAGGGGAAATGCCTGCCCCCTCAACGCCGCGAATGAGTTCCTCGCGTCCGTCCGGATAGACGCGATATGCCTCAAGAAGTCCAATCTTGCCTTCTCCTTGTGAAATAGGCAGATCAGATCCGAGCTGGCGATAGACGCCTGTGAAGAGTAGGTTCTGGTCCATCGTTGATCGAACGATGATCCCGTACGGAAGCTCACGGTCCTTCACGAGCTTGAGGAGTTTCTTCTTGAGATCGGAAGACGAAAGCTTGCGTTTCGCATCCGAACACGTTACGTCGATCACGCTGAGCATAGCGCCGCCACCACGTTGATGACCATTGCTAGACTTCACGCGTTTCGTTGGGACCCGAGATGACAGGAGGGCGCGCAGGTAACCCTTATCAACAAGTGTTACGTCTTGCGCACGTATTCCCTCGTCATCTACATCAAAGTGTCCGGCAACGATCCTACCATTATCTCGTGCACGAGACGGCACTGCCTGTACACTCAGGAACTCGGGAAGTACACGTGCGCCGATCTTGTTTTGGAAGGCTTGGTTCCGGTCATTGGTAGAAAAGCCGCCTTCGGAAAGGGGCTGACGTTGTGCGACCAGATTTGGAGCAAAGAACTGACCGATCACTCCGGCTGCTGCCTGACCTTCAAAGATCACTGGACCAGAGTATGCCTCTATGGTTGGAGCCGATGTTTGTTTGTCTAATCGTGCCGCTGCCAAACGTACAACACGTTCTAGGGAGTCAACCGACGGAATGTCCGACGGGACGATGCCATAGGTAGCATATGTCTGAGCCAACGGCATTCCATCGGATGCCTGCGTTGTTGCAACGATCTCTACGCCAGTAAAACATTCATACTTGTGCAGCCTTCTACCTTCGGTGTTCATGTAGAATGTTTCTTTCGGCACAACCTCCATGCCAACGCGCGAGTTTTGTATCGAGGGATATGATCGAAAGATCGCACTGAGCCTCTGTGTAAGCCCAATCATCGACGGCACATCTGCCACTACTCTGTTCATATCTGCAGCAACGATGCTCTCGCCCGGCATCAGGCTGAAATCCCATGTGGTGTCCGTCCGTGTGCGATTCTTGAGTGTTGCTTCCTTCTTTGCATAAATCTCAATTGCTTGCTTGAAGCATGCATCAGTTGCAAGCCACAACTCTCTGCGCAAAGTCTCTTCGGACAGTTCGAAGGGAATGCGGCGATTCTTAAAACCTTCTTCATCGTCGCTCGACCCAAAGAAGCCTAGAGAGACATCGAAGAAATTGGTGTTGTCGAACTTGGCTCCACCAACACGCACGCGCACAGTAAGCGATGCGACGACCCCGGAATCAATGTCCTCAACCGTACCGAGCACGGCATGTACACTTGCGGAGCGTCGGATCTGCAGGAGATATTCAATGTGATACGGACGTGCCAGATCTCCAAGCTTCAACTCGCGGACCGAACGCTGCAGTTCGGTATCCATCGCAGAAAATATCGCCGATTCATCCATGCGTTGAGCGCTTGTTAGCGATGTACACGCTACAAGCAGAGTAAGCAACAGTGGCGTTTTCATGGGCGACCCTCCTTTGACTTCAATGACGGATCACTCAGCAGTGGCGGCTTAGCCTGTGACTTCTGTTTCTTCTGAACTTCTATCGTTGAAACGAGCAGGCTTGGAGAACTTGCACTCACAGGCACGCCGCCGGACTCCGCACCACACACACCATTAAAGATCCCGAGATCATCAGCAGCCGCAACGATGTTGTTGAAGGTGGTAAGGGGCGTTCCGATCAGGTCCACACCACGTACCAGTTCGTCGGGCCTGCCATCTGCAAACACCTTGTAAACCACGAGTGGTTGCACGTTGAATGCGTTCGGCACCGTACGTCCGGTGAATGTGAAGCCCCCTTGAATGTCTTCGAAGAGAAGTCCGAACTCTTTGTTCTGCTTACTACACTCGCGGCGTAGCATGGTGCGGAGTGTGTCGTAGGGCACCGTCGTAGTAGCTTCTACGATCAAGTTGGATTGTCGAGAGACGGTCTTGAATCCGGCTTGACGTCTGCCGTGACCGTTGGAGTTCGGGAAGTTTTCGATAGGTGCGCGCGACATCAAGAAGCTGCGGAAGATCCCACTGTCAACGGCAACAACCCGTTTGCCCGGCATGCCATCATCATCGTACTCAAATGCACCAACGATGTCGTTCCCACGCAGCGACTTGATTGTGGGATCGAACACAACATTGATGAACGATGGGAGTATCTGCTTGTTGAGGAAGGGCTTAAACGTCTGACTCGAGTTCACATCCTTCTGGCGATGACCTTCAACACGGTGTCCGAAGATCTCGTGGAAGAACACTCCCGATGCACGTCCCGAAAGGATGGCCGGCCCGGTATAGGTCTCAAGCAAGGGGGCTGTCCGTAGCGCTCGTGCAATGTCAATGAGACGCTGAACTTCCTTCTCCATCTGTTTCTTCGATGGGAGTCTGTCTACTGCATATGCAGAGTAGCTCTCATACATTGGAAGGCTCATGCCATCATCAGCCTTTGCCTTCACGATCACAAACATCTTTACGATCGGTTCCGATGATTGGATCATCGTGCCTTCGGAGTTTACAACGTATTTAACGAGCAGGTCTGTTTGAAAAGAAACTCGACCAGAGAGAATGTGTTCTTGTCCGGCACACATGGCGCTGAGTGAGCGAACGCGGTCACGCCACATTGCCGTGTCGTACTCAAACGGGACAGGCGTCTTTAGCGATACGTAGGCGCGTTCATGTGATAGATCCGCTGATGTGTCTTCTTCTCGAACCTTCACTTGGAGATTCGTTAGCACCTTGCCGTAGCGTTCGGCAGCTGAACGATATGCCTTGTCTGTTGCAGACCAGATAACGCTTCGAAGTGCACGTTCATCATCACCCATGGGCATTTCAACACCACGCGTGCCCCTTCCCATCTCAAAGGCAACTCCACGGATACTCCGTGTGTTGTCGAGCTGGTACGACCCAACGCGCAGGTCTACGTCAAGGATGCGGTTTTTCGACGTTACATCGATATCGAGCGCACCCATATTTGCCGTGATCACCGTAGAGGTGACTTCAGTAACGGAGTAAGAAAGGAAATAGGGCGGATTCGTCTTGCCCTTCAGCTGCGACATTGTTCGGTCGAGCTCGGCCTTCATAGCCCGCATTACCGGAGATTGCTGCTGCGCAATGACGGACGTAGTGGCTGTGATCGCGAAGACCGCAACAACGACGAACCTAGGCAGACTTCGGATCGAGAATGTTCTTGCTGACAACGTTGAGGTCCTTGTCGAGTTCATAGGTGATGGGAACGCCTGTTGCAATTTCCGTCTTGAGAATCTGTTCGGGTGTAAGATGTTCAACGAACATGACCAGTGCCCTAAGTGAGT
The DNA here is from genome assembly GCA_035299365.1 of Candidatus Didemnitutus sp. Classification (GTDB taxonomy): domain Bacteria; phylum Bacteroidota; class Ignavibacteria; order Kapaibacteriales; family Kapaibacteriaceae; genus UBA10438. The sequence continues at coordinate 7,230 of DATGWS010000283.1, read as the reverse complement.
TGCCGTGTGCAACAACCAAGACATTCTTGCCGGCCTTAAGAAGCGGTACGATTTCTTGTTCGTAGTAGGGGGCTACGCGTGCTTGCGTATCCTTGAGTGATTCACCATTCGGTGGGGGAATATCATAGGACCGGCGCCACTCGTGAACCTTGTCCGAACCAAATTTTTCTGCCGTTTCTGCCTTGTTCAATCCCTGCAAGTCACCATAGTGACGTTCGTTCAATGCTTGATCGCGATGAACCGGCAGGTTCGAAATGCCTGCTTCAGCAAGAGCGATATCGGCTGTTCGAATTGCACGCGTCAGCACAGAGGTAAAGAGAACATCAACCGGTACACCTTTGATGATCGCTCCCGCTGCCTTGGCTTCTTGTTCTCCCTTGGGTGAGAGATCAACATCCACCCATCCCGTAAAGCGGTTTTCTAGATTCCATTGTGACTCGCCGTGACGGACGAGTGTAAGTCTCGACATGGTTATTTCTCCGAGCAAAGTTCCATGAGTACACCGCCTGTTGACTTCGGGTGTAGAAATGCGATAAGCATATCGTGAGCGCCGGGTTGCGGTTCGGTGTTGATCAACTTCACGTCATTGGCTGCAAGCCGCTGCAGGTCATCATTGATGGTGTCTGTGCGGAACGCAATATGATGGATCCCTTCGCCACGTTTTGCAAGGAAGCCGGCGATAGGCGATTCATCATTGAGTGGCGCTGTGAGTTCGATTCGTACACCGCCGAGAGTGAATGATGCGATGTCCACTCCTTGGTCAACCACCTGCTCGCGATGAAACTCCGTCACCCCAAAAATGGTGCTGTAGAGCCCCATACTTGCTTCGAGGTCCTTAACGGCAATTCCGATATGATCTACTGCGCTGATCATGCAATACTCCTCTCTGTATAGAGCTGGGCGGCTCGCTCAAGATCGGTTACTGTATTGATGCCGTGGGTCTCCTCCCAAGAAGGGGCGCACCAGGCTTCTACAACACGCTTTTCGCGTTGAAGGATGCTGATGATATCAGTGAGATAGAACTCACCTTGGGCGTTGGAGTTTGTAACGTTTGTTAATGCGCGGAAGAGCTCAGTAGAATGCACCACATAGACGCCGGAGTTAATCTCGTTTACTGCGAGTTGTTCAGGCGTGGCGTCCTTATGCTCTACAATTGCCTGCAAGTGGCCGTTGTTGTCGCGAATGATTCGTCCGTATCCCGTTGGATCCGGTACTCTTGCCGTTAGCACTGTTGCTACAGCATTCATGCTCCTATGACGGGCAACCAGTTCTTGTAGGGTTGAACTCGTGAGTAGGGGCACATCACCACTCAGGATGATCACATCAGTGTCTGTATTCTCAAGGACGGGTGCTGTTTGTAGTACTGCGTGGCCGGTGCCCAGCTGTTGATCCTGAACGACACAAATGGCGTGGGGTGCGGCTTGGGCAACAAAACTGCGGACGGCATCTCGTTGATGACCAATAATCACCACAACATTGGTTGGGTGCAGTTCTGATGCTTGTTCCAGGACATATCCAAGAAGGGGCTTGCCGAACAACGGGGCGAGGACCTTTGCCAGATCCGGATTGCCCATACGTTTGCCTTGTCCGGCAGCGAGAATGGCGACCGAGAGATCGCGATGTCCGGTCATGCCTTAATTGTGCCGTGGCAGGTGGGTGTAGGCTTCAACGCTGGACGAGGTAGAGACCGGGTCGTTGTTCTTGTCCACCAGCACAACCGTTGGTTGATACGCACGCGCTTCTGCATCCGGCAGTGAGGTGTAGCTGATGATGATGATCTCATCGTCCACATGCCCCTTACGAGCGGCAGCACCGTTAAGGCAGATGTCTCGACTACCCCGTGTACCCGGGATAACGTACGTTTCGAAGCGCTCGCCATTATTAATATTCACCACCGACACTTTTTCGTAGGCGATAAGGTCTGCAGCCTCCATGAGCTCTTCGTCGATCGTTAGGCTGCCTTCATAATAAAGGTCGGCCTGTGTGATACGGGCTCTGTGGATCTTTGACTTGAACATGACGCGATTCATACTGTCTCCTGGCAGTGGCGGTGCCGTTTGTCCTTGTGGACAACAAAGTTACCGTATTTTGCGGGATGAAGATCACTCTAGCCCAGATCGCACACGCCCGCAGTGGCGACAAAGGTGACGCTGCAAACTGCGGTGTTATTGCCTATAAAGAGGAATGGTATCCCATCATACGGGACGTTCTAACCACAGAACGGGTTCAAGAATACTTTAAAGGGGTCTGCCTAGGCGCCGTTGAGCGCTACGAAATGCCCAACCTCTGGGCTGTAAACTTTGTGCTCAACAACATTCTCGGCGGCGGCGGAACCGTCTCCCTCAAGCTCGATGCCCAAGGCAAAACCGTTGCCTCAGCCATGCTCATGATGGAGATCGAAGTGCCGGACACCCTTAACCTCTCTCGTTAACACTCTAACCATCTAGCACTCGAGCACTCGAAAAAATTAGCACACTAGCACATTAGCACACTAGCACATTAGCACACTAGCACATTAGCATGTTAACGCCCACCCGGCAACACCGGACTTCCCAGTCCGCACACCGTCTCGAGGTTGGTCAGGATGGGGCGCATCCAAGACTTTACCTGTTCGCCGGACCAGCGTTTGTCCCAGGTCATGGTAACATCGCTGCCATCCATGCGCGTTGAAACAGAATACACATCAACAAAGACCGAGTCTTTGATGTGCTGAACCCGCCAGGTGCGAACGAGCATGGTATAACGGTATTCAACTTGGTCGATGGAGTCTTGGGCCACAATCACGCCCTCTTCTTCATTCTTTTCGATTACCGTGTAGCCGTTTTGGTCAAACACCTCTGCGGTGTTCTTCAACCACAATGGCTGAGGAGTGTTACAGGCCATCGACATCGTACGCTTACGGTCGATGTAGTTGAAGGCATTGCAGCTCGACAACACGAGGGAACCAACCGTCAGAATGGCGATGATCCAGACGTGTGTTCGATGCATGTAATCCTCCAAATGGAAAAAGAAAGCGCAAATTAGCATTCTGAGCGGAAGAGAGGCTCATCAACTTTACCGGCAACAACGACTCGAGATTGGCATGAACGTTACCGCAGAAACATTTGAATCATGGAAAAGTGACGCTGAACGACGTGATGCATTGGACGTATTGGCCTCGTTCAGGTCCCAATTCCTCTTTCCGCAGCATGAAGGGAGCAACGTACGCTACTTCTGCGGCAACTCGCTAGGCCTACAACCTACAAAGGCTCGTCAGTACGTGAATGAAGAGCTAGAAGATTGGCACCATCTCGGCGTTGAAGGTCATTTCAAATCGCGCAGACCATGGTTCTCGTATCATCGGTGGTTTGCTGAGCCCCTTGCCCAGCTTGTTGGTGCTAAGGTTCATGAGGTGGTTGCAACCAACACGCTCACAGTAAACCTCCACCTGATGCTGACCTCCTTCTACAGACCTACGCAAACCCGGAACAAGATCATGATGGCAGGGCATGAATTCCCGTCAGATCGATATGCAGTGGAAAGCCAAGTCCGCCTGCATGGCTTTACACCGGAAGAAGCGATGGTAGAGATTCAGCCCCTTCCAGGAACAGACACACTTACTACACGGCAGATCGTTGAAGCCATTAACGAACATGGGGCGTCTACGGCGCTGGTCTTGTTCAGTGGCGTTCATTTCTTTACCGGACAACGATTTGATCTGCAGGCCATTGCCGCGGCTGCTCATAGCGTTGGTGCAAAGGTTGGGTTTGACCTAGCCCATGCTGTAGGTAACGTGGAACTCTCGCTACATGATTGGGATGCAGACTTTGCCGTATGGTGTTCCTACAAATACCTCAATGCTGGCCCCGGTGCAGTGGGCGGACTCTTTGTTCATGAACGTTTTGCCGATCAGCCAGACCTTGCACGTCTCGCGGGATGGTGGGGAAATGACGAAGCCACCCGGTTCACCATGGAGCACCAATTTGTGCCCACTTACGGGGCAGATGGATGGCAACTTTCCAACGCACAAGTCCTTCAGATGGCAACATTGCGTGCGTCGCTGGAAACGTTCCTCGAAGCAGGGATTGATCGGATCTCAACAAAACGGAACGAGCTCACTGCCTTTGCAGAGAGCATCATAACTACCGTGATTGGTAGCAAGGATTGGATCCGCATCATTACCCCTGCTACACAGTCCGATAGAGGAGCGCAGCTAAGCATCCACTTCGATCGAAATGGAAAAGACGTGTTTGATGCCCTCATCTCTCGTGGCATCATCGTGGATTGGCGCACACCGAGTGTCATGCGCATGGCTCCGGCCCCCTTGTATACATCGTTTGATGATGTAGCAGCCTTTGGCGAGGCATTCGCCCAGATTCTCGAAGGAATGCTGTGAATCCATCAGAGATCGACGCGGAACGCTACATTGTTGGTCGGCGTGCACTAATCGAGGCAATCGAGGCCGACACGGCCATTGAAAAGATCTTCCTTGCCTTTGGCAACGATGATGCTGGTCCAATCGCACAGATCAGGTCGCAGGCATCAAAAGCAAACATTCAATGTGCCATCATGGACCGTAGGAAGTTTCAAGCACTTGAAAAACAATTGGGACTCGCACCCAACGATGCCCAGGGTGTGATCGCAATTCGCCCTGTTAAAGAGCCCGTCACGCTCGAAACGCTCTTGAAAGGGGCTCTGGAGTCGTGTGCAGACCCCATCATCATCGTCCTTGATGGAATAACAGATCCCCACAACCTTGGTGCTATTGCTCGCAGTGCCGAGGGCGCTGGTGCCTATGGTATGATTCTGCCCATCAAATTCAGTGCTCCCGTCACACCTGTTGCTGTTAAGGCTTCTGCAGGTGCTCTTGAACATCTTCCTGTTGCCAAGGTGCCTCGCGTCTCCGAAATGCTCAAGCAATGCAAGGCCGAGGGGTGGCGCATTGTTGGCACAGCCGTACCCGCAACGTCTGTTTATACTGATGACATCTACAGTGGCCCCCTGATCATTGTGATCGGCAACGAAGGAGAAGGACTACATCCAAGCGTTCAAGCAGTTTGCGATGTGCTAGTTGAGATACCAATGATGGGTCACGTAGCCTCCCTCAATGCTTCGGTTGCAGCTGGGATCGTGTTGTTCGAGGCGAGATCCCGAAGAGTATCACCGAACAGACAACGTTGATCTGCGGCGCTACAACATTTGCGGCATGAGCGCGTGCGTCAGGCAATAAGAGATTCTCGATCATGATCGAGAGGATGAGAATCGAACTTGGGAGATCGAGATCGTGCCGTATCACTCCGAGTTTTTGACCCTCCTCGAGGGCTCGCTGTAACTCCATGGCAAGAAATCGTCTGCGCCATCGCACCATGCGTCGATAACCTGTGGGAGCTGCATCCGACAGTTCCTGTAAGAACCGTGTTGAAACTCGACCAAGTGCCGATGTACAGCCCATGATGAGGGTATATAGTTCTTGCTCGTACACATTTCTGTTGTTGTATTGTAAGGTGGTGCTCAGCCCCCTCACATCTTGGGCTGCACGTAACAAGATTGCCATGGCGATATCGGACTTCTTTGGATAGGTCTCGTAGAGCGTCCTTTTTGACACACCACTTGCCTTGGCTATTGCGTCTGTTGTTGTTTTTGCATACCCGTTGTGAAAGAACAATTGCTCGGCATGTTGCAAAAGCCCTATGCGAGGATCGAACTCCACCGGACAGCCAAAATCCACGGATTGGTGAACACTAGCAACGAAGATTCCACGGAAAAAAACATCCATCGATCCCCGGTATAGTTTCAATGAGGTAACATCTGTCTCCTCAAGTGCAGCATGGTCCATACACTTGTTCACCAAGACCGAATACACGGCCAGAATATCGTCGATTCCAAGTTCTGATCGAATCGTTCCCTGCGCGATGCCATCTTCAATTATGGCCCTGAATCGTGTGTATCGAATCTGACGCCAAGCGTCGAGCTCTGCCCAGATGGAAGGGGCGCTGCGCTGAAGGTCCTTTAGGATCCGCGGTGACCGGATACGGGCATAATGCGGTGATATCTGGGTAACCAACGAGGCAACTCGTTCTGCTACTGATCGTTCATGATCAGCATAGAGCTTATCGGTGATCTCTTCAATGATCTGCATCACATGGTGCGTTGCAGCTCGCAAAAGGTCTTCCTTGGACGGGAAGAGCCTATAAAGAGTCTTTTTTGAGATCCCAAGATTCTTGGCGATCAGACTCGCCTTTGTCTGCGAATACCCGTCGGTGAAGAACATATCCAGAGCTATGTCCATGGCCGATGCTCTGAGCTGTTCGTCTGACCGTTCCATTCTAACGTTCTTTGACATTCCGGCAGAATAGGAAAAAGTTGTTGGAACTCCACACCATCGTGTACTCGTGACGTGATGAAGGGGCTATCTTTGCCGTTCGTAAAAGCTCTCACGCAAGGAAATGTCCGTCATGTCCACCGTCCACCGTAACGATCAAGAACTCCGCAGGATCGAAGAACTGCATGAACTCCGCGCCATGGGAGTAGAGCCATTCCCGGCCTCGTTCAACCGCTCACATCATGCTCATCAGATCCTTTCTGCATTCTCAGACGAGCGTCCGGATGAGATGTCCGCCATCACTGTGGCAGGACGTATCATGGCGATGCGAAAGATGGGCAAGGCAACGTTCTGTCACATCCAGGATGTATCAGGCCGGATTCAGATCTATCTCAAAAAGGACGACCTAGGCGACGTGTATGATCGGCTCCGACTCTTCGATATCGGAGACATCATCGGTGTGGAGGGCTATGTCTTCCGCACACGTATGGGCGAGATCAGTGTTCACGCACGATCCCTCACCCTCCTCACGAAGAGCATCACACCGATCCCGGTTGGCAAGGAAGAAGTTGCTGAAGACGGAACGGTAACGCGTTATGATGCTATTGCCGATAAGGAACAACGTTACCGCAGACGGTACCTAGACCTCATCGCAAATCCGCAGATCAAGGACACCTTTGTTAAGCGAGCACGCATCATCTCAACCATGCGCCGGTTCTTTGATGAGCGTGGTTGGTTGGAAGTTGAGACGCCAATCCTGCAGCCTATCTATGGCGGAGCAACAGCCCGTCCGTTCGTAACGCACCACAACGCTCTAGATGTTGAACTCTATCTCCGGATTGCTGATGAACTCTATCTCAAGAGACTCATCGTAGGGGGCTTTGAGGGTGTGTATGAGATCTCCAAGAACTTCCGCAACGAAGGCATGG
>DATGWS010000282.1:0-10916 GCA_035299365.1 Candidatus Didemnitutus sp. | reverse complement strand
GTTGGGTGTTCGCGGCCAAAGACCCGGAAGAATAACCCGTCCTTGGCTGCCGCATACGGAATACGTGTATACCCAAGGATCACGCTGAAGAGAGACGCAACTGCAACGATCAACACAAGCGCCGTAACGATCTGAGCGGCTACCGGACCCTGCACCGTGTTGATGAGTGTGCTTACAACAAACGGGGAGGCAGCAACCTCGGCCACCGGAAGGACGGCATAAATGGCCGTTTGCATTGCAAGATAGAGTGCGCCGATACCAAGAATCGAGATGTACATACTCTTCGGAATAACTCGCACGGGATCCCGTACTTCAGCTCCGAGGTGACACACATTATAGTAGCCAAGGTAGGAATAGATGGTTGGGATGGTTGCAATACCAAGAGCGGCCCAAACAGCGTCGTTGCCTAGAGCCCCCTCTACCACGTTGCCACTCATGATCTGATCGAAGTTGCCGTACACAATTCCAGTGCCGATGATCCAAAACAGAGCGGCGATGACACATCCCCAGAGGACAACGGAGATGCGACCAACGTCACCGATACGTCTGTACAGCAATACAACGAGTGCAACGATGAGGACTACGCCAACGAGTTTTCCAGTGAAATGATCAAGTGGACCGGTAAGAAACGTAATGTATTTGGCAAAGCCCAATGCACCGGAGGCAACTACTAACGGAGCCTGGAAAGACGTTTGCCAAACGAACAGGAACGCCATGAGTCTACCCCACGAGTCCTTGCCATACGTCTCACGTAGGAAGGCGTAGGAGCCCCCTGCTTCCGGCATCTTGGCACCGAGTTCACTCCATACCGAGGCATCAACCAAGGCAAGAGACATTCCAACGCACCAAGCAAGGAGGGCCATTGGAGCTGAACCCATTGTGGCAGCAACAAGGGCTGTTGTGACAAACGGGCCGATGCCCACCATGTCGATCATATTGATCGCCGTGGCTTGAACAAAGGACAGTTCGCGCTTAAGCATGAGTGTTATTTCTTTGTCGCGTCTGCAGACCAGAGAAGTTTGTCGCGCAGCAGATCGTAATACGTACTATCGGCGCGTTTCACCAGCTTCACCAAATGATCGCTCTTGCGGATCGTAACCACATCACCCTTTCCAACCGAGCCGAGGATCTTTCCATCGGCAACAACATGTGAGTCTGCATGTTCGCTAAGCGGTTCAAAGCGGATCTCACTGCTGTCATTTACGATCAGGGGGCGAAGTGTGAGCGTATGAGGCGCGATAGGAGTAATACAGAGTGCATTGGCCGAGGGGGCAATGATTGGGCCACCGGCTGCAAGGGAGTATGCCGTTGATCCTGTTGGCGTACAAATGATGACACCATCGGCGCGATAGTCGGCCACGTGGTGTTCATTCACAAAGGCACGCACGGCTATCATCTTTGCTTCTGATGCGCGCTCGATAAGCACTTCATTCAGAGCATGGGCCCTGATGCCATTGAACTCCACCATCAGCGTCGTGCGGTCAACGATACGATAGTTACCCTTGATCACATCCATGATCGCGTCATCTAGCTCCGTAACCGGGAATTCAGCCAGGAAGCCAAGCTTCCCAACGTTTACGCCCATGATCGGAACATCAGAGCCCATGAGCAATCGTGCAGTGGCCAAGAGAGTGCCATCGCCGCCGAAGGTCATCACCATATCGGCGCGTTTTTCGAATTCTGTTGCCGAGCGCACTTCACACTTTGATGCAAGGTCCGAATCAAGCGCATCGGCAAGGATCGCATCTACGATCACCTCAACGCCTTCTTCGAAGAGTCGGTTGATGGCATAGGTAGCCCACGTAATCGCTGCCGGACGTGCCGTATATGCCAGGATGGCTATGCGATGCATCAGGCTAGTTCGCCGGAGACGAAGGGCGTGCTTGGGTTTCCGAATTCATCCACAAAGTTCAGTTTGAGAGTGCTCAACGTTTGGTCCAAGAATCGTGCTTCATCGCTTTCGAGATTACCCTTCGTTTTTTCATGAAGGATATCGAGCACATCGATCACATAGCGAGCATGTTCGATGCTCTTTGTGATTTCATTTGTTGCAGGGTTGAGCATCTTTCCGAGAGCAACCATGCCTTCGATCTGAAAGACTTGAATGACGGTAAGGAATGTTGGTTTCATACGAGTAGGTATGCTAATTCTGTGAGGTATGGTGGGACAAGTTTGCGCTCTTCCCACGTTTGTTCGAGTGGGACGGACGTGATCTGTCCCGACATTTCGCCCACCATCACATCGGACCGACCTTCGAGGAGAGCATCTACGGCAGCTGCGCCGAGGCGTGAGGCAAGCACACGATCTCGCACAGTTGGTGAGCCCCCTCTCTGAATATGTCCGAGGATGGAGATCTTGGATGAGATTCCGTAGCGTTCTTCAAGTTTCTTGCTGATGCCGAGGGCACCGCCGAGTTCGTCGCCTTCACCCACGATAACCACCGTGCGTTTATCCAGGCCTTGGGCGAGGATACGTTGGTACATTTCGTCGATGTCTGTGAGCGTTTCGGGCACGGCAACATATTCAGCGCCACACGCGATACCAACATCCATGGCTATGAAGCCCGCGTGGCGTCCCATGACTTCGATGAAGAAGAGTCGGCCGTGACTATCCGCCGTATCCCTGATTTTATCAATGGCCTGGGCAGCCGTATTGATTGCGGTATCGTAACCGATCGTATAGTCCGTACCGGAAAGATCATTGTCGATCGTGCCCGGTGTACCAACGATGGGAATCCCGTGTTCTTGCCAGAGATAATGCGCACCATGAAACGTCCCGTCACCTCCGCAGGCTACCACTCCATCAATACCGTGTTTGCGCAATTCCTCTGCGGCCTTTATACGACCCTCCACCTCTTCGAATTCCGGACATCGAGACGTTTTAAGGATCGTGCCCCCTCGGTCGATAATGTTTGCCGTTCGAATCCGATCAAGCACCTCAAAATGACCCAGCATCATTCCCGAGTATCCCCCGATGATGCCTATCACTTCAAGGCCGCGCTTCTCACCCGTGCGCTCAACAGCTCGGATGTGGGCGTTCATACCGGGAGCGTCGCCCCCGCTGGTAAAGACTGCAATGCGTTTCATGAGGTGCGAAGATACATTGCCCCGGCGGGAGAACCACTCCCGGAGTCACGTCGGGAGCCTTACTCTCCCGACGCCATGGCAGCGGAGCGTGGGGTCAATGTTACCGAAAGGTAACGGGGATGTGAAGAAACCGCCCCATAGTTTCGCGGCGTAACAATCTGCTAATGTTCCCATAACAATCGACGGACATTCTCATGACCGGTTCGGTACTCCGCTCCTTCCTGATCCTCGCTTCACTTTTTGCAGTGATCTCTGCTGAGGCGGTAGCTCAGGCCACCACGCAATCGCATGGAAGTTTTGATTTCAATTCCGATGGCGTTGTATTTCAGTCGGCCGACTCCGCAACCAGGGTTGTGATGCGCTTCCGCATGCAAAACTGGGCCATCTATACAACCAAGACCATGGATGAAGATGATGACCTGGATCTTTCGGCCGGTTCCACGGAGTTCGCTGTTCGCCGACTTCGCCTTCGATTCGGTGGATCTCTCGTTGACCCACGGTTGAGCTTTAACCTCCAGTTGTCGTTCTCTCGCTCTGATATGGACTGGGCAGACACGCAGTTCCCTAACGTGATCCGAGACGCTATGATTTTCTGGAACTTCAACCCAAATCTCCAGGTGGGATTTGGCCAAACCAAGCTCCCCGGTAACCGCCAACGTGTTATCTCTTCGGCTGACCTTGAGATCGCCGACCGTTCTATCGTGAACGGTGCGTTCAACCTAGATCGGGATTTTGGCTTCCAAGCGTTCTGGCGCCCGGTAACAGGTGACCAGATTGTGAACATCCGCGCAGCTGTCTCAAGTGGCGATGGTCGTAATCAACCGGCCATCTCCGGGGGTGGACTAGCATATACTGCCCGCGTAGAGTACCTTCCGTTTGGCGCGTTTACGAATGGTGGCGACTACTTTGAAGGTGATATCTCGCGCGAACGGTCACCTAAACTCAGTATCGGTCTCTCTGCTCAGCATAATGAGAATCAGACCAAGACACGGGGCTCCTTGGGAAAGTCCCTCTACCAACAACGCACAGCCAATGTGATCTATGGAGATGTGTTGTTTAAATACAGCGGCCTCTCCCTCTACGGCGAGTACGCACAACGAACATCAAACAACCCGATCACCTATAAGGACACCACGAAGAAGGACTATGCAGCCATCTTTGTTGGCTCGGGCTACATGATGCAGGCGTCCTATATCTTTCCGTCCATGTGGAGCGTGGCAGCTCGATATGCCTTGGTCGACGCAGGAGATCAGCTAAAGGGGCTTGCCGAGTACCAGCAACAGGTGAACATCGCGGCAAATGTTGGATACTACGTCAACAGACACCGGATCAAACTCAACCTCGAATTTGGCACAAACCGCAACACACTGTATAACAACAACAGCCTCGTTACCTTCAACTACTATACACGCTTCAACATGGAGCTCGGCATCTGAGCGATACGTTACCAACACGTAACACTCTAGTTATCCCAGCCGTGGCTCCTCTGAAGACCAGTAAATTGCAGCACGTTCTGTTCACCTCTCCTAACCGACCATGAAAACCATTCGCCTTATAGCCCCCTACGTTGCTACCTTCCTCTTGCTCACGATCGTTGCTCTGGCCATGCCAAAACAACGGATCACGATCAAGGGCTCAGACACCATGGTGATCCTTGTTCAACGCTGGTCAGAACTCTACCCGGATAAGTCCAATACGGAGTTCCAGGTAACGGGCGGTGGGTCTGGAACGGGCATTGCAGCCCTCATTAACGGCACTACGGATATCTGCGCGTCTTCGCGTCCTATCAAAAAGGACGAAGTAGCTCAGCTCGAAAAGAAGTTTGGGTATAAGGGGCTTGAGATTCGTGTTGCAATGGATGGTCTTGCAGTCTACGTCCACAAGAACAACCCCGTAAAACAACTCACGATGACGCAGATCAAGGACATCTTCACAGGCAAGACCACAAACTGGAAAGATGTTGGCGGTGCAAACAAGCCTATCCTCCTCTACTCACGTGAGAATAACTCCGGCACCTATGAGTTCTTCAAGGAACATGTGCTCCTCAAGCAAGACTTTGCCTCCAACGCCCAACACATGGCCGGAACCGCTGCCCTGATCAATGCCGTCTCCAAGGACCCCAACAGCATTGGCTTTGGTGGTGCCGCCTATGCAAAGAATGTGAAGGCCATCTCCGTTGCCAAGGACGCATCGTCAAAAGGCGTTACACCAAACGACGCAACGATCCACTCCGGCGAATACCCAATCTCGCGATTCCTCTATTTCTACCTGAATCAGAAGCCGGCCGGAAACGTCAAAAAGTTCATTGATTGGGTCATTTCCCCTGCTGGACAAAAGATCGTAACAGAAGTGGGCTATTATCCGATAAAGCGCAAGTAACTTTGAAGGATGATAGCAGGAGCACTGTGAGCAATCCGTTTCGAAAACAGAACCGACATCCTGGTGAATGGATCGCCGAGTGGTCCATTCGCCTCATTGCATCTGCTTCGATCCTTGTCATCTTCCTGATCTTCGTGTTCGTCTTCCGCGAGGCTTCCTCGCTGTTTACGTCACAGAATGAAACACCAGCCCCTTCCACATCCTCAAACGGACAACCCGTTTCTGAGATGGTTCCGGAAACGTATGGCGGTGAACCAGATGTCTATAATGCCGATGTAGAAGAGCCAACAGCTGCTGACGCAGAAAGTGGCGAAGAAGGGGCTCCCGGACAGTTCATCTACAAGCCCAAGAATCCGAAGTACCCGGAGATCTACAATCCTGCATCGGGATTGCTCCCGGCAGATATCGATGAGCTTCCCGAAGACCACATTGCAGAAACAGAACCGGAACAGCGCGAGTTGTTCTCGAATCTTACAAGCACTACGTGGCAGCCGGTTGGAGAGGTCCCAAAGTTTGGGATCGTTCCATTGCTCATAGGCACGGCGAAAACAACACTGATTGCTATTCTCATTGGCGCACCACTCGGCATCCTTGCTGCACTCTATGTAGCATTCTTTGCCAAACGGTGGGTGCGAGAGATCGTAAAGCCTGGGATCGAACTCTTGGCCGGCTTTCCGTCCGTAGTGATCGGATTCTTCTGCTTGGTTACGGTGGCATCGTTCCTGCAGGATGTAACGGGTATTCCGTACCGACTCAATGCTATCGTTGGTGGCATAGGGCTTTCACTTGCGGTTATACCAATCGTGTTCTCCATCGCGGAGGATGCTCTAAGCGCAGTACCCCGCTCACTCCATGAGGCCTCCCTTGCCCTCGGTTCCACGGAATGGCAAACAGCCTACCGCGTGATGTTGCCTGCAGCTGCGCCCGGTGTTTTTGCTGCCGTCCTCCTTGGCATCGGACGAGCCTTTGGTGAAACGATGATCGCCATCATGGCAACGGGCAATGCGCCCCTTTCCACGTGGTCTCCGATAGAACCGGCCAGAACCGTGGCTGCAACAATCGGTAGTGAAATGGGCGAAGTTGTCTGGGGGTCCGAACACTATGGTGTGTTGTTCTTCCTGGGCGTGTTGCTCTTTGTGGTTTCCTTCAGTTTGAATGCGATCACAGAGCTGTATGTGAAGAAGCGACTCATTAAACGCTTCCAGGGCCAATGACGTGATCAGAAACTTCACATCTACTGTGTCTCTGAACAAGCGTTTGCTTGGCTTTTTTGCCGTGCTCCTTGCAACAACGGCAGCCCTTTCCGTTGTTGGCATCATTCTTGGAATGTTCGGAACCTTCCTCTTTAACGGTGGGGCCGGAGTAACGTGGACGTTTCTCACGGAGTTTCCAAGGAATAGCAACACGGAAGGTGGCATCTTCCCGGCTCTTGCAGGCACAACATTCCTCGTCTTGCTCATGACTATCCTCGGTGTGCCCATCGGGACAGCAACGGCGATTTATCTCACGGAATTTGCAAAACAGGATTCGTGGTTTGCACGTAGCGTTCGGTTTGCCGTGAACACCCTGGCCGGCGTTCCGTCCATCGTGTTCGGGCTCTTCGGCGTTGGCTTTTTTATCCAGTTCATGGGAACGAATATCGATGGGGCCCTGGGAACATCATCGTTCGGCGATGGATCTCTTCTCTGGTCTGCAGCCACACTTGCGGTACTCACCCTTCCTGTTGTGATCGTTGCTGTTGAAGAATCTCTCAAGGCCGTTCCTCGTGACCTGCGCGAGGCATCCCTTGCTCTTGGTGCTACTCGTTGGCAGACCATTACAAAGGTTGTTTTGCCAAACTCCGTTACCGGCATCCTCACGGGCTCCATCCTCGCAGTTGGACGTGGTGCAGGAGAGGTTGCGGCCATACTCTTTGTTGGAGTGACATACTCTTCGGAAGTATTGCCAAATGCTGTTACGGAAAAGTTCATGCACCTAGGGTATCACTTGTTCGTCCTCTCTACACAGTCTCCGGACGTCGACAAGACCCTTCCCTTACAATACGCCACAACCATTGTCCTGCTTGGACTTACTTTTCTTCTGAACCTCACTGCGATCCTCATTCGCTCGCGACTTCGCAAGCGCTGAGAAGCCCCCTGAACAATGGCCAAGGAACATCCCGTAAAGATCGAGGCGCACGACTTCAACTTCCACTATGGTGCGAAGCAGGCGCTGTTCAATATCACGCTGCGAATCCCCGAACGCAGGGTAACGGCATTCATCGGTCCGTCAGGATGTGGGAAGTCCACCTTCCTCCGTTCCATCAATCGTATGAACGACCTCATCGATGGGACGCGTGTAAACGGCCATATGATGGTGGATGGTACAGACGTGTACGATAAAGAGGTCGATGTTGTCACTCTTCGGCGCAGAATAGGCATGGTGTTTCAGAAGTCCATTCCGTTCCCGAAGTCGATCTTCGAAAACATCACCTACGGCCTCACTCTCAATGAGAAGATCTCAAAGACCGACCTAGAAGAAGTTGTTGAAACCAGCCTTCGCAAGTCTGCTTTGTGGGAAGAAGTAAAAGACAGGCTCCACCATTCCGCACTCGGTTTGTCAGGGGGCCAGCAGCAACGTCTTTGCATTGCACGTGCTGTTGCCATCAACCCCGAGATCCTTTTGATGGACGAGCCGTGTTCTGCTCTCGACCCAATCTCCACAGGCAAGGTAGAAGAACTCATCACGGAATTGAAAGACACGTACACCATTGTGCTTGTGACACACAACATGCAACAGGCCGGACGCGTCTCAGACTTCACCGGTTTCTTCCTTATGGGCTCACTTATTGAATTCGATCGAACACGCACGATCTTCACGAGTCCGGCCAAGAAGGAAACAGAGGATTACATCACAGGCCGTTTCGGATAAACCATGAACCGCACATTTGAAGAAGATCTCGATAAACTCCGCACGCGACTCATCCGCATGGGTTCGCTTGTTGAGGAGCAGGTCGAATTTGCCTTTCGCGCCCTTCGCGAAGGCAATCAAGAATTGGCACAGATCGTCATCGATCGAGATGACAAGGTTGATAAACTCGATCTCAAGATCGACAAACAATGCCAGCGCATCTTTGCCCTCAACCAACCCGTCGCTACGGATCTTCGACTGCTCCTCTCGGCGATGAAGATCAATAACGAGTTGGAACGTATTGGAGATATGGCCACGAATATCGCATCAATCGTTGTGGTCTCCCCTAATGCCGTCCAGCTAGCCAATCAGATCGATATGAATCGCATCGCCAATGCAGCATATACCATGCTGAAATCGAGCCTCGATGCCTTCATCAACAATGATCCCGAACTTGCTGCCCACGTCCTCCCATCAGACTTTACGGTGGACCAGCTCTACGATACCCTGCGCAATGAACTTATCGAGATCATGATTGCCGATAGCACACTCGTTGCAGATGGGGCTCAACTCCTCCTCGGCCTCTACAACCTCGAACGTATGGCCGATCATGCCACCAACATCGCCGAAAACGTAATCTTCCTCGCCGAAGCCAAACTTGTACGTCACCGTTCGGTGAACGACGAAGGCCTGGGGAGTAATGACTAATGACTAATTACTAGTTACTAGTTACTAGTTACTAGTTGCTAGTTACTAGTTACCGTAACTGAGTATCTGAGTAACTAGTAACCGAGTAACTTGTAACTGAGTAACTAGTAACTGAGTAACTAGATATCCGTAATTTCCTTGATGGAAACACGCGGGATCATTCTTGCCGGTGGAAGTGGGACACGACTATATCCACTTACGGCTGCGTTTTCGAAGCAGCTGCAACCGGTGTACGACAAACCGATGATCTTCTATCCTTTGTCAACGCTGATGATGGCAGGGATTCGCGAAGTTCTGATTATCTCTACTCCCGCGGACACACCGGTGTTTGAGCGGTTGTTGGGTGACGGTTCTCGGTATGGCATTTCCATCTCCTATGCTGTGCAGGATCAGCCCCGTGGTATTGCAGATGCATTTCGTGTGGGAAAGGAATTTGTAGGGGGCTCACCGGTGTGTCTCATTCTCGGTGATAACATCTTCTATGGTAAGCTCGACTTTCTTCGCACGGCGATTTCTGCTAACAAAGGTGCAACGATCTTTGGCTACCGCGTCTCGGATCCGGAACGTTATGGCGTTGTAGAGATCGGTTCTGAAGGTCAGATCGTTTCAATCGAAGAAAAGCCCAAGGAGCCCCGTTCTGATCTAGCTATACCGGGACTGTATGTCTACGACGGGAGTGTTACAGACATCGCCACATCACTTACGCCAGGGCCTCGTGGTGAGCTGGAGATAACCGATGTGCACCGGATCTACCATGAACAAAACCGCTTGAGCGTACAACAACTGGGCAGAGGAATTGCCTGGCTTGATACCGGAACGCCCGAGAGTCTACTGGATGCAAGCACGTTCATCCATGCGATTGAAAAGCGCCAGGGATTGAAGATCGGGTGTTTAGAAGAAGTTGCCCTCCATCAGGGATTTCTCACAGCATCAGAGTATCAACAAAGTGTTGCTCAGCTACCGGCTTCCAGCTACCGGAGGTATTGCGAGAGCCTCATTACATCTCTATGACAAAGACCCGTCAACTTCGGACGTTCACAAGCGTCATCAAGGGCAGTTTCAACGAGTTTTTCCAACGTTCTACCTCTACCGGGATCTCGATCCTGGTCGTTACGGCCATCGCACTTCTTTGGTCTAACTCCCCGTGGCAGCTTTCCTACTCAACACTGCTGCACCAACCCATCGAGATCGTCTTTGCTCAACTGAAACTCGCATTCACCTTTGAGCACTTTGTGAACGATGGTCTCATGGTCCTGTTCTTTTTGCTTGTAGGACTCGAGATAAAACGCGAGATGCTTGTGGGTGAACTGTCGTCCAGACAGAAGGCACTCTTGCCGATGATCGCCGCTGTGATGGGCATGGTCGGTCCGGCTACGATCTATCTGCTCTTTAATGCCGGTACGAACTCCGCCCGAGGGTGGGGCGTTCCTGTTGCAACAGACATAGCCTTTGCCCTTGGCATCCTCGCCTTGCTTGGCGACCGCGTTCCTCTTGGTCTCAAGGTCTTTTTGGCCGCCCTAGCCATCGTTGATGATCTCCTTGCAGTACTCGTTATTGCGATCTTCTATACTGCGTCTCTGAACATGGAGATGTTGCTTACTGCAGGTATCATTACATCGATCTTGTTCCTCGGCAACAAACTTCGCATCAACACCATCTGGTTCTATGGCCTACTCGGCCTTGCCTTGTGGGTAACGGTGCTCTTCAGTGGCATTCATGCAACCATTGCTGGTGTTGTACTTGCATTGTGCATTCCGGCAGATGCCCGCATTGACAGAGTGTCGTTCTTCAAGAGTGCCCGGGAACTCCTGGAGAAAATCTCGCGTCAGAAAAAATCAGCAGAAGATGAAGGGG
>DATGWS010000281.1:0-35191 GCA_035299365.1 Candidatus Didemnitutus sp. | reverse complement strand
TAGACAGTGGAAGTTCCGATGGAACACTCGATGTGCTCCGATCTATGGGCATCGAGCCGATATTCCACAGCTTTGAGGGATATGGAAAACAGAAACAATACGCCATTTCACAAGCAAAGAACCTGTGGGTTCTTTCCGTGGATGCAGATGAGATCCTCTCTGAGGATCTGAGAAATGAACTCGTGCACCTAAACGTTGATCCAGAGGTAAGTGCATATAGAGTGTTTCGACGATTTCGCTTCCTCGGTAGAACCTTCCTTCATGGACATGGTGCCACAGACAGACCCACCAGGGTCTTCCGCACAGATCGCTGCCGATATGATAGCGCAAGTGTGCACGAGTCGGTAATTGTAGAGGGTAGGATTGGTTTGTTAGGGGGCGAAATGCTCCATGAAAGCTACATCGACCTGGCCCAATACTTTGAGAAATTCAATCGCTATACCACTCTTGCCGCCGAAGATCTTGTACGATCCGGACGGAAGAGAAGTGTGGTGATATCGGGAATGACTATCCCATTCTACTTTCTCAAACACTATGTTCTTTGGGGACACTATCGGAACGGTATCCATGGATTTATATGGTCGATCTTGTCATCATTTTACCCATTCGTGAAGGTAGCAAAGGCTTGGGCTCTGCGTAAACAGTAAATTTGTTGGAGTACCGTACAACTCCTACCGTAAGACACGCAACCATGATCGACATCAAACTCGTTCGCGAGAACCCAGAGCTTGTAAAGCAGAACTGTATCAACAAGAATGATAAGAGCGATATCGACGCACTCGTAGCGTTAGATGTACAGCGACGTTCGATCATTCAAGAAGTAGAAGATCTCAAAAGCACACGCAATGCCGTCACACTTGAGATATCAGCTCTAAAGAAAAGTGGAAGTGATGCAACAGATAAGATCACGTCAATGCGTGAAGTTGGAGACAAGATCAAGGAACTCGACGAAACCCTCCGTGATGTAGAAGAGAATATCTCTTCGATCATGCTCATGATCCCAAACATTGCACATCCAACAGTGCCTATCGGGATAGATGCAAACGACAATGTGGAGGTTCGGCGGCGAGGTGAATGCATGGAACGTACTTGGCACGTTGACCATATCGAGATCTCACGTCAACTCGGTATCCTCGATTTTGAACGTGGTGCCAAGGTAACCGGTGGAGGCTTTGGGTTCTATGTTGGGAAAGGGGCTAGACTAGAACGTGCGTTGATCAACTTTTTTGTTGATACCAATACAGAGCGCCATGGGTACAAAGAGATCATGACGCCGTTTGTTGTAAACGCAGACTCCTGCCGAGGTACAGGTCAACTACCCAAGAGTCACGACGACATGTTCTACATCGAAAAAGATAATCTCTATCTGATCCCGACAGCAGAGGTGCCAATCACAAACTTCCATCGTGATGAGATCATCTCGGGATCTGATCTACCGGTGAAATATGCGGGCTATTCAGCGTGCTTCCGTCGCGAGGCTGGAAGTCATGGAAAAGAGACAAGGGGCTTCTTGCGTGTCCATCAATTCAACAAGGTGGAACTGGTCAAGTTTGTTCGTCCTGAAACATCGTATGACGAGTTGGAAAGTCTGGTTGGAAACGTAGAATACATTCTCCAGCAGCTTGGCGTTACGTATCGTGTATTGCTGTTGTGCAGCGGAGACATGACGTTTGGCGGATCCAAGACGTACGATCTGGAAGTGTGGTCGCCTTTTGAGCAACGTTGGTTGGAAGTGAGTTCATGCACAAATTTTGAAGCCTTCCAAGCCAGACGTGCTAACATCCGATACAAGGACTCTGCTTCAACCAAACCGGAATTCCTTCATACCCTTAACGGAAGTGGTCTTGCAACCTCCCGTGTACTTGTTGCACTGCTTGAGCATTATCAAACTGAAGATGGTCATGTAAACATTCCTCCGTGCCTTCAACCATACTGTGGATTTGATCGTATCTGAGATGCGAACATCGACAAATCTTATGAACTCGAATTTGACCACACACATCTATCATTCTTCTCTTCTTCTTTTTCTTTTAGAGAAGAAAAGATCGTGTGATGATGATAATACCCTGTGGAAACGGTGGAAACACCACATTCTCACCATCGTAATACCACCTAACCCTTATATTTTTTAGGCTATTACCGAAACACCTCGGAAAACCCACACAACGGGGATAACACTGTGGTAACACCAACCTCTACTCCAAAACATTGGAAAGATTACGCTTGATGTCCACACCAACTGTATGAGAGACATATCTTTCCAAAACTTGTTAAACCATATTCACACGGTTCGTGGATAGATGTGTTTATACCATCATTTGCATGGTAAAAATCACCGTATCTCCTTATTTTTCATGGCATTAGATGAATGTGGATTGTTAGTAAAATGAGTATAACGCTGTTAACATTCCATCAATGCATCCTAAGGCCGTAACGTTTGCCAGATCATGGTGTTAATCGCACTATGACCACCTTGGCAACGTTGGCTCTGCTGATAACATTGGCAAGCCCCCCTGACGACTCCCTCCGTCTCATCTATGCACCGAACGCTAGAGTTCGTATAGCAACTCCAGGTGTACCCTCTCCCGGGTATTACCTCATAGGTGCTATTGATCTGGATTCTGTTGGATTCATCGATAACGCAGGTGTACTCGTAAATGCCATCCAAACCGGACCAACGGCGAACTTCAACCCCACACCCTATGGTGGCATAACGTTCTATCATGGCCTGCTGGGCAAATACGTAACGATGGATGATAAACTCAACTTCATCGATACCTTTGGTGTAGAAGCCCCATATAATACTGACTTCCACGAAGGATACCTCGAACGAGGTCGTAGATACGTTGTGTTGGGAACCGAGGACTATCCTGTGGACATGTCCACCGTAGTACCAGGAGGAGATCCGAATGCCGTCCTGATCGGAGCGGTTATCCAGGAGTTTGACCGGTATGGCAGAAAGACGTTCGAATGGAGATCCGTCAAACACGTGTCTCCGCTCGAAACAACGAGTGATATCGACCTCACGAACAAGCGTGTCGACTACATACACGTAAACTCTGTAGTGGAAGACTATGACGACAACTTCCTTGTGTCCTGCAGGAACACAGATCAGATCATAAAGATCGACCGGAAAACAGGCAAGGTGCTTTGGAGACTCGGCGGAAGTGCAGCCAAAAAAACAGACTTCACAATACTCAATGACGACAATAATGGGTTTGTAGGGTTCTCTCACCAACACACGGTGATTCGCGCACGTCATGGGGATATCATGATGTTCGATAACGGAAATCTCCGCCCGGATCCATTTTCTCGTGTTGTATCGTACAAACTCGACGAACAGAAGAAGACTGCAACCAAGTACTGGGAGTACACTCCCACACAACAACAGTTTGCAGCCACTATGGGGAGTGTTCAGGAGTTGTTCGATGGAAACATACTTATCGGATGGGGTTCAACACCAACTGGACTTGTGGCCACAGAGGTTGATAGATCAAAACGTGTACATGCAGAGATCAGAACAGATTCGCCCCTTGCCATCCCCTATCGAATTAAAAAAAGCACTACTGGAATGACAGGGTATAGGCGGACGATAGACAGCGCGGAATCCTATAACTTCTCGTGGTATGATAGCACTACCAAGGTTATTGTGGATGTTCACAGAGTCTATACACCAACAACGATGGTTGTTGAACGCCACCCATACAAACCCCACAATCTCCTCTTCCAAACAGCCAGCCCGTGCCAAGTTTATCCTACACGGTGGATAGTGAGAGCGGGAGACCCATCTGCGATCGACGCGTCACTACGGCTTGACGTATCACGCCTGATCGGTAATGTTGAAATGCACGACGTGCAGCTCCTGTATAGACCAATCGAGGGTGACGAAGCTTTCACGGAAGTGGATGCAACGGTGCTTCCGGGAACGAACACCTTTGTCGCTTCGCCCATACGTTACGGTGAATACATGATCGCAACTCAGTACTGTCAAGAGCCTGCACTAACCCGCCCCTTGAACAGAAGCGATGTTTCTTCGCAAACCATCGGACTAGAATGGACTACCGCACTAGGAGCCGACGGATATGAAATTGAAGTTTCAACCGATCCGGACTTTACGAATACACAGGTGTTTCTGCGTACAATGCTTGCAGATACCATTGTCGACGGACTCCATCCCAACACAACCTACTATTGGCATGTGCGAGTGATTAGGCAACCTGAGGTAGGCCCATGGACCGTTACATGGCAGTTCAAGACAGAGTCCATGACAAGTGTAGGTAACGAAGTTGAAACACTTGGACGTAGCGTCTATATAGACGGTACTGTTCTCCATACACATGGCTTTGATGCGGAGAGCACGATCCGCATATCAGACATGCTCGGCAAGACAGTCTTTGAGACTCCCTCTACATCCGGCGTTGATCTTCATTCCCTATCTCGTGGAACTCTCTTTGTGAGTGTTCATGAACCACGTGGACGAATAACCCGCAAAACGATCTTCAACCCGGGTAGCGGTCTATGATATAGGCCATACACAGATCAACCGTGGCCTTCATGCCGTCCACGTGTGTACGTTCCATGCCGT
The DNA here is from genome assembly GCA_035299365.1 of Candidatus Didemnitutus sp. Lineage (GTDB taxonomy): Bacteria > Bacteroidota > Ignavibacteria > Kapaibacteriales > Kapaibacteriaceae > UBA10438. Next base: position 30,606 of record DATGWS010000281.1, on the reverse strand, counting down.
GCGATGCATGAACACCAGGCCCTATCAACGCAACACGCGCATCAACACCGGCACGCCAAGCTGCGGTGCCATCTGAGCTGTAGAAAGGATACACATCCAGTGCAAAGGGGATGGACTGAGATTCTGCCAACTCAACCAACCGCTTCCGGAAACCATAGTCATATGGTCCACCCGAATCTTTGGCACAAACTGAACACTTTTGCTCAGATCCCTCAAGCTTGTCTCCTACAACACCCATGTCGATCACGAGAAGCTCGTCCACACTGTCGCTATAGGAGGGGGCTCCTCCGTGACCAACTTCTTCATACGTGCTGAAGAATAGTTCTACTGGCACAGGCCTGCCCAAAGCGGCAACCAACCGTGCAACCTCAAAAAGCACATAACATCCGGCCTTATTGTCGAGAAAATGACTCTTTACAAAGCCGTTTTCCAGAGCTTGATACTTTGGATCAAAGGCAATGATATCGCCGATGCGAAGTCCAAGGGCTCTGGCATCGTCTGCCGTCCTAACAGCCTCATCCAGCCGAACATGCATCCCGTCAGTAGTGCGCTCTATAGTTGCAGCCTTATTGTTGGCATGTGTGGAAGGGTCGTTCAATAGTAACGTGCCTGTGATAATCTTCCCAGTGAGTGTGTGCACGCGCACATAGCCCCCTTCAAAACTGGGAAGCAGGGGTCCGCCCAGGAGGGAAAAACGTAGAGTTCCATTGCTATTAAAACCCGAAACGATAGCGCCAAGTGTATCTGTATGAGCGGCTAGGGCAAGAGTAGGACTTGGCCCAAGTGCGCATCGAACAGCACCCTTCACCGTACGTACTGGGCTAAAACCATAGGAACGCAATGTCACCTCGATGTGATCTGAGGCCGCTGAGGTGAATCCGGTAGGAGAATCAATAGCGATTAGTTCTTCGAGAAGGTGAAGTGTGTTCATGGCTGTCGGTTTGCTGTTGTAGGTTTGTGTAGGCCGAAGAAAAACCAACCTACAACATCAGCCTCGTAATTCGAAACAACCGTTCATCAGGCGATCATCACATGGCACATATTGACATTCACGACACACACCTCAACAATGGACTGCGTGTGATCATCTGTCCTGACAGATCAGCACCTGTGGTCAATGTAACAGTGATGTACCGTGTTGGCTCCCACGACGAACACACAGGCAAGACTGGCCTTGCCCACCTCTTTGAACATCTGATGTTCGATAATGCCGCACCAGAAAGTGAGAAGCAGTACGATGTGTATTGTACCAAGGCCGGTGGCTCCAATAACGCCTACACAACGTTTGACTATACGTCTTATCACATCGATCTTCCATCCCACCAAATTGAACTTGGATATTGGCTCGAAGCGGAACGTATGCGGTCATTCCGCATAACTGACCATGCCTTGCAGACTCAACGGAGTGTTGTTGTTGAAGAGATCAATCAGAACGTCTTCAATCAACCCTACGGAATCTGGCGTAAGGCACAACAAGCTATTGCCTATGATGCTCGTTCATCGTATTCGTGGGATGTCTATGGTTCTGCCGATGATGTATCGGCAGTAACAATGGATGATGCACGGGGCTTCTTTGAGCGGTACTACCATCCGTCCAATGCCGTGCTTTGTGTGTCTGGAGATGTTGATGTGCCCCATGCAATAGAATTAGCGGAGCGACACTTTGGGGGTATTACCGACGAGAAGACGGAGATACAGCGAACGGTCTTCAAAGATGAGTACCGCAGATACGGTACGCATCAAATAGTAGAAGATGCTGTTCCCATGACTGCCGTCTATGTTAGCGTTCACCTTCCGGGATTCCTGCACAGCGATTTGTTAGATGCAGAGATCACGTCAACGATCCTAGGATCGGGTCGAAGCTCTGTGCTCTATCGCTCATTGGTTTCAGACAAGAGAATTGCATCGAGTGTGGGCGCGTTTATTGACCGCAGGGCGCACTCTACATTGCTAACGATGTATGCCTATGCCTCAGAGGAAGAGACTACTGCCGACACACTCGTGAGTGCGATCTATGAAGCAGTAAAGGGTTTTGTTCTCACGGATGAGAAACGTGCAGCAGCCGTGAATCGCCTGAGAACGAGCCTCGCAGCCGAACTGCAAAAGGTGAATGGTGTGTCCGACACCGTGGCATGGTGTACGTTGTTTTGGAACGATCCATCGTATGCCAACACAATGTTAGACAGGTATTCTGCTGTTGGTATGGAACCACTACAGAACATCTTGGAACACTGTGCCGACCCATCAAAGACTGTGCGACTCGATGTGGTTCCTAAGTCAGCTTAATACCGACCGTAACCTCTCGGCAGCGCGTTCAAGAGTTTCCGTTTTCTTGGCAAAACAGAAACGCAATGCGCGGTCTGTATGGGCGTGTGGCTGGCTAACGAACGGAGAGATTGGTATTGAAGCTACTCCACATTCTCGTGTGAGTCGCATTGCAAGGTCAACATCGCGTTCGTCGCTGAACTGTTCGTATCCAAGGAGCTGAAAATACGTTCCTGCGCATGGACGTATGGTCCACAAAGAGTCGGTGAGGAGCCCCCTAAACAGATCTCTTTTTGTTTGGAAGTAGGTACCGAGAGCACGATAGGACTCAGGATTCTGCATGTATGCGCTAAGCGCAATCTGTGCCGGTTGATTCACACAGAACGAAATGAATTGATGTGCCTTGCGGAACTCCAACGTTAACAGAGGTGGGGCAACACACGCGCCTACCTTCCAGCCTGTGATGTGGAATGTTTTGCCGAACGACGTAATAACAAACGATCGTTCTCTCAGTCGTTCGTGGGCAAGTACGGACACGTGCTCAAATCCGTCAAAAGTGATGAGTTCATACACCTCATCACTAAGTACAACGATGTCCGTCCCTTCACATATCTCTGCCAATGAGTCAAGATCTTCTGCTGTTAGTGTAGATCCACACGGGTTGTGGGGCGAGTTCACAATGATCATTGCTGTTCGGTCTGAGACGAGAGAACGAACATGTTCCCAGTCCGGACGATAGGAAGGGGCGAGCATAGCGGATGGCAACACGTTGCCACCACTCAGCCGGACCGCTGGACCATACGAATCATAACAGGGCTCAAACACGATCACGTCCATACCCGGACGTATCACAGTTGCGATGGCCGTGGCTAAGGCCGCAGTTCCACCCGGGGTGATCGTGATTTCGCTTGCTGGGTCAACCGAGATATTGAACATCTCGGAGTATTTGTCAGCTACGGCTTCTCTCAGAGACAGTAACCCCGGCATCGGAGCATACTGATGAAAGCCATCGTGTATAGCACGAGCAAGGAGGTCAGCAAGGATCGGATCAATATCATAGTCGGGGAACCCCTGAGACAGATTGACGGCACCCACCTCATTGGCGAGTGCCGTCATTGTCGAAAAGATCGTGGTCCCAACGTCTGGGAGTTTGGATGAGAACATGTTTAGATGCCCTGTTCGTCATCCTCCACCACATCATCGTCGAGCATAAGTTTTACGCTCTTTGCAACTTCATCTCCATCGCGGTTGAAGCCAATACTGAACTCCACCGGGTCACCTTCTTGCAGCTCTGGGAAGTCTGCGTTCAGAAGATCTGTTGCGTGGAAGAACAGGTTATTCGGTGGGTATTTAATGAAGCCATATCCATTCTTCAGACTTAGGACATAGCTATCAAATCTTTCACCTGTTGGCTCTTCGACCGGCTCACCGTCCTCGGATACCGGCGTGCGAATCACTCGGGGTTCGCGAACATCAGGTCCAAGAAGAGTTTCGCGGATCTCACGATGTTCACGGATCTCCCGTTTTGGACCAGCACCTGCCATATCGGAACTGTAGACAACTTGTCGAGTTGCGGTTTCGTCTCGTTTGACAAATAGGTTCTGAATGATCGGATCATTTCGCATAGCACGGTTTTCAATCAGCTCATGCATTGAGATCGGATACGTAACTTCTTCCAGTAGCTCTTGAGAGGTGCGCGTTACAACGTGTTTACCTTCGTTGTCGTCGAATTCAAAGTCCCAGGAAAGAACCATCACTCGAGCGCCGAGGTTGTTAAGCTTGCGCACTAGCGGTACGTAATCACCGTCCGATGTGATCAACACTACTACATCGAATTGCTTCAGAAGTGTTAGCTCATAAGCTTCGAGTGCCATCCACACGTCTATTCCCTTTTCCTCGCGACGGCCGCCGGAGTTTCGGATTGGGAGATAGTGCGTAATGACACCTTCCCACATGAGGATATCTTCGAAAACACGATCATAATAAAGCAGATTGCCGCGTGTCTGGGCTTCATTCGCAGAAATGCGACCGCGGAAGAAATGACTATCTACGATTTGGCAAAGCCGAGTGTCAGTAGCTTCCTTCAAACCTACTTGGGCCCGAATGAACTCGTGGAGTCCTCGAAGACTGATGCGACTGTTACGCGAGTGATTGAATGCGTAGTAGTTACTCACATGAAGGAAGTAGTTCCCATCATAGAAGACTCCTATACGCGTAAGCTTGGAGGTGTTTAACAGGGCCATATCGACTCCTAATTGGAGAGAGTACCAAAAAACTATCGTCTATTAACGACGTGCCAACATATCTCTAAAACATCAATATTTAGCGCCTGATCTTTCCAAAAGTGCTATTACTGCTCTACGGTGAAATTCCCTAGCATAGGCTAATGCAGTCTTCATCGAGTGATCTACTAACGTAACGTCTGCCTTAAATTTTAGAAGTATTCGCACCATTTCATCTTCACCGAGCAACGATAGCAACATCAGCGGAGTTCTTCCTTGAAGATCACGTGAGTTAGGGTTAGCCCCCTTCTCAAGAAGCTCATCTACGGCACCCAGATGGCGTCCACCACACGCAAGCATCAAGGCTGTATTGCCCTTGATATCCTTGAATTCAATATCAGCGCCGGCCTGTACCAAGTAGGTGATGGGATTGGTGTGCCCCATTTGTGCTGCTACAAGTAATGGGGTTCTGCCCTTGGAGTCGATCTTATTCGGATCTGCTCCCATAGCGATGATCATGGGCATGATAAGATCGCGATTATTGAAGGCAGCGGCATGGAGTGCCGTCATGCCACTCTTGGACTGGATATTGGGGTCTACTCCCGCAGCGATGAGCGTCTCAACCATTAAACTGTCATTTGCAATCGTTGCTACCATGAGTGACGTAAGACCATCTGTGTCTACCTCATTCACATTGGTTGTCTTCTTCGAAAGGATCTTCTTCACACTTCGAAGATTGCCGGTTTTCACTGTCTCCACGAGGGATTGGGCAAAAACTGGGAAAGGGTTACCCGTTATGGATAACCCAAGAAAGATCAGTGCCGCGATGATCGGACGGTACATACGCTCCTAGAAACCTTGCTTCTGGATGAATATACCCTTATCCACCTTTGAGAAGAAGTCTTGGTAGAACTTGGGGTCTTGAATCACATAGACCTCAACAGGGTTGCCAAGGTTGTCGAGAATCTTTGCCTGGAAGTTAGCCCGTACCTTACTACGGCGACCTAACTCGGAGACATTGATACTGACCTCTATCTGCTTGAATTTATTGTATCGCTGCTCTTGACGTTCCGTTGACTGCTTTGACCGTGAGCCCGAAGAAGACCGAAAAACAGTTTCAAATACATCGGTCCAGTATTTATCCGAGGAGCTCTGACCGCCAGAGAGTTGGATCTCCTTGGTTGCCGTGAGAAGCCCGAGGTCCGTTACCGCGTTCTTGACCACAAATCCGTCATCCTGAAGCACATTCAGCATCGCCTTCATGATGAGCTTCACGTCATTTGTATCGAACTCCCGCGTCTGAAACTCACGAGTTTGCAATTGAGTTTGCGGATTAGGTGTAGGGGGCGCTTGGTTGATGATCGTGCAGGACGACGCAACAATGGACACGATTCCGATGATGATGAGTGATTTCATTGGAGAATCGGATTAGAACTTGCTTTGATGATATGTGAACGACTCAACCCGGCCGTTGGGATCGAACTTGATCACAACAGTGAGTGTGCGCTGTGTAGTGCTCGAGGCCCCAGACTGATTGGAGAACCCTCCGAGGATAAGGAAGAGTCCGTTCTGACTCTCAGAGTATGAGGCTTCTGTTGCGATCTTGTCATAGACCCACGTCTCGCGCTCTTTTTCGTCCTTCGTTACAATGTTAGGTGAACCCAGTGCTTCTACAACAGAAGCTCCTGCCATTCCCTTCTTGATCTCGCGTTGGACAACACCAACCGTCATTTCGCGGTCTTGAGTGGACTTGAGGTCGCGTTGATTGTCTTGTGCTGTTCTGCACGCGCTTACCGAGATCAAAACAATGGCGGCAGTACCGATGGCTAGTGTACGCATTTTCAATTTCTCCGAGTAGTCGTTGTAGTGGTTTAAAGTTGGATCATGATGCCTACCTGGAACACAATTTGTTCCGGCGCATCTACAGACACATTCCTGATCACAAAGGATTGATTGTTCGTTGGTTCCACAAGTGGAACTTCGACGCTGGTGCCCCAGAGGTAGCGCATCCGAACGTCAATGAGAGTGCGCTGAAGCGAATTTGGAAGCGTAATGATGTCGGCAACCTTTATCGCGAGTCCTGCGCCAACGCCATACGTGAGATTGGCTCCTCCTTCACTTTCTGTTTCCGATGGAATCTCTTCTCCATCACTATACTTCTTTGCGGTGAGAACGGAGGAGTAGATCGTTGTTCCACCAACAACTTCTGCATATGGAAAGACCCACGTTGCAATGTTTGGCTGAAGCCGAACAAACGCAAGAATCGGAATTGTGAAATTCTGCGTAGACAGCTCAACACGATTACCGAAGAGTGTTCCGGAACCAAACGTTTTATCTCGGGTTCCAAAGAAGTGCATCGCAAACTCGCCCCCTATCACAAGTGGAATGGGGTCAAAATTGTATCCGCCATTGATCGCAAAACCATAACCTACATTTGGTCCGCCAAGACTATCATACGCCTTGCGTAACGACGACTGGGGAACTGATTGCGAATAATAGAGCCCGAACTGGGCAGGCAGATAGTTCTGCTTGATACGATCGATCATTACTTGATCGGTATCTGTCTGTTTCGTTGCTGTGAGCAACGGGGAGGTTGTGTCTGTCTGTGCGTAAACCGCTGCAGCAGAAATAACAAACAGAACACTTGCAAGAATTGTCTTCATGGTCCTTACCTGATACGGGTCGTTTCAACGTGAGAGGAGTGCTGATACGAGACAGGCGCCACAATGTTTCGCAAAATTACGATCTCCTTACAACGTGATGGTAACAAGGTTCACCAAGAGCTAGCGTGTAGTTTGGTTTCATTCCGTTCCGGGGGGAACCTTCATGCTGAGCAGACGACACCTTCTTCGAACGATGGTGTTGGCAAGCGGGGCTATCATTACTGCTCCTCTTCCATCCATCTCATGTCCACTATCAACCGGATCCATGCACACTGCCAATCATCCGACGCTATTGGAGGCGGATGATTGTTGTTTGTGGGCCTGCTGGCTTGGTCACTCCACCGTTCTGATGAATATCGGTGGCTCGTGGATCATCACCGATCCTGTGCTCTTTGATTCATATGGGCTGTCCATTTTGGGAATCACATTCGGACCACGGCGATTCTCGCCCCCGGCTCTAACTATTGAAGAACTGCCAAGGCCAGATCTTGTGCTTCTATCCCATGCTCACCTTGATCATATGGATAGACGCTCGTTGAGTGCGATAGCCGAACGCTGGCAGGGTGAGTTAGATGTGATTACGGCATCGAATACGAAGGACGTGATTGAAGATCTGCCGTGGCGTTCAGTGCACGAAATGGATTGGGGCGATCGCACAACTGTTGCTGGTGTTTCGCTTACGGCACTTCAAGTGCGACATAACGGATGGCGACTACCCGGCGAAGCATGTCGGGCCAATGGACAATATCGGTCCGGTCGCAGCTACAATGGCTACCTCCTAGAACGAAACGGTGTTCGTGTTGTCTTTGGCGGAGACACGGCCCACACCACAACGTTTGCAAATATTCGTCAACCGGTTGACCTAGCTATAATGCCCATAGGCGCATATGATCCATACCCGGAGACGCACTGCACTCCGGAAGAATCTCTCAACATGGTTGATATGATGAATGCACGATCGATGATGCCAATTCATCATTCAACGTTTCGGCAAAGTGAAGAGCCGATAGCCGACCCCATGATCAGGCTTCGCACGGCTATAGAACACTCAAAGACAAAACTTGCCGTTCGTTCAATTGGCGGTTCCATCAGCATACAACGAGTCTAACGGCCGGGATACACCATCGGTTCATTCAAAGGTGCAGGGGGCTTCACCTTCTCCATCAAACCTATACGCACAGATCCAATGCCCCAGGCCTCGTTAGCCGGTATTGGTCGCACGTCTGTAAGTAGACCCTTAAATGTAATGCCACAATTGCGAGAAGAATGAGGGACGCGGAAAACCATGGTATAAGCGGCATCAAGTGGTCCGTGAAAGACCCTTGGCTCACTGAAGATCCACCCCGTAACATCTACCTCTGTGGAACCGGTCCTACGAGGGAACACCCTGCCCCCTCTCCAGTCAGGATAGTTCTGCTCGATCAAGGTGTTGCTGAACGTTGTGTAAAGCAGAGTATCTCTGCCGTCGAGCGTTATGAGTAGACGGTCATCGTCTTGAACCCCATCCCACGATCCGAGGATGTATACCCGCAATTCAACCACGATTGTGTCATGTTCAGGTAGCTCCTTTGCCAACACCCTGATGCTGTCATTGCCAAACGGACCAAGATAGGAGCGCTTGGCAGCTGTGATAGAAATCGATCGCGTGCCTGACCATTCCGTGAGCTCCTTGCTACCGACAGATGCAGCGTCAAACTCATACCACCACAGAAGTGGGAGTACAAGTGACAGAACGCCGGCAATACAGTAGTTTGGCAGGAACATACCGAGCAACATAGTCATGGACAGTCTGTTTGACGACGAACGGCCGAAACAAGAAGTGCCTTCTCCTGATGCGCCGTTGGCAGAAAGGATGCGACCACAAGCGATCGATGACGTAGCCGGACAACAACATCTGCTGGCATCTGGATGCCCCCTTCGCGTGTTTGTGGAACGCGGAGAACTCCCATCGATGATCCTATGGGGTCCTCCTGGAACGGGAAAAACAACGCTGGCACGGGTCCTTACCGGATCCATTGGTTGTCCAATGGAAAGACTTTCTGCTGTAGAAGCCGGTGTGAAAGATCTGCGAGAAACAATGCAGCGAGCAGAACGCCATCGCAAGATGGGACGTCGCCTTGTACTATTCATCGATGAGATCCACCGATTCAACAAAGCCCAACAGGATGCGTTGCTTCATGCTGTTGAGCGTGGACTTGTAACTCTCATCGGTGCCACAACAGAGAATCCGTCATTCGAGGTGAACAACGCATTGCTGTCGCGGTGTCAGGTCTATCGACTTCAACCACTTAGCGACGCCGATGTTCGGTCGATCATCGAACGCGCCCTCACACACGACGAACAAATGAAGAGCAGACGCATCTCCATCGATGATTGGGAAGCTGTGTTAAGTATTGCAGGGGGCGATGCACGCACAGCACTCAACGCCATCGAGGCATCATCCTCTATAGCCCCACGTGATGCCGATGGAATGGTTCACATCACGCGTGATGTTCTTCGAACAACGGTGCAACGGAGAGTGTTGGCCTATGATAGAGCCGGAGATGCACACTACGACACCGTTTCTGCCTTCATCAAATCAATGCGTGGGAGCGATCCCGATGCAGCTCTGCTGTATCTCGCAGTAATGATCGAAGCCGGAGAAGACCCAACCTTTATTGCAAGGAGGATGGTGATCTTTGCGAGTGAAGATATTGGCAACGCCGATCCTCTTGCACTGCAGATTGCACTTTCAGTTTTCCAGGCGATAGAACGCATTGGCATGCCGGAAGGCCGAATTCCACTGGCGCAGGGCGTAACGTATCTAGCCTCTGCTCCAAAGTCGAACGCATCCTACATGGCCATTGATGCAGCTCTGGAACTGATCAGGGAAGGGGCTGATGTGACCATCCCAGTCCATCTTCGAAACGCTCCAACACGATTGATGAAGGAGATGGGGCACGGCAAGGACTACGTCTACCCACACTCATTCCCCGGACATTTTGTACAAGAGAAATATTTCCCTGAGGCTATTGAACCACAGGCGTTCTACCGTCCCGAGGAACACGGTGTAGAAGCAGAGATTGCTCAGCGACTACGAGATCTCTGGCCGGAACGTTATTCTGCGGGACCTAATTCGTAACGGGTGTAGAAGGAGACTGCTCAGATTCCGTTCTTCTTCTTGCTTCCATTTTCCGCTTCTTCTTTTCCTGACGCAGCTTATTGAAGTTGATACTCTCGCGAAGATGTACACCTTCGCGAATGATCCCGCGCTCGCGTAGAACACTATCGGCCGTTATGTAGCGGTTCCGGTTGCGTAATGATCCACGCACTTCCTTAGGAATCTGAGAGATCGGGATGAGTGCTTCCTCGATTGCATATACATCCTTTGGAAGTTCAACCGTAACGTCGGTGTTCGACGTTAGCTCGAGCCACGGGCCCCCTCTTCTACGTGCGAAGTCGAAAATGTCAACGATAACAACGGGTGTTCCTGTCCACGGAATAAAACGGTGCTCTACCGTATCTACACGGGCAGTACGTACCCAGCGGTAAAGCCATTCCGCGTCCGAAAGAAACTGGCGGACACATGAATGTGATACGGGCCTACCCGGCATGTCGAACTGGTGGAAGGCACTACCTGCTTGAAGGTGGAAGTTGACCGTGAACGGAAGTATCCACGTACTGTCCAGCGAGGAAATGCGCTTTCTATCTCTCCAATAAACAGCATATCGTCCGGGTAGTGTTGGCTTTCTCTCTTCTCCGGAGTTACAAGCTGCATAACGAACGAGTTCGCCATGTTCATAACAGGCATATGACTGCCACTTGTTGCTGATAAAGACTGCCTTCGTAACCGTGTCTCCATCAGGCCAATATTGGGGGAAGACGGAATACGCCCTGAGGTCCTCTATGATCGTATCTGGCAGCACCAGGGTGTCGCCTAACCGAACATATTGGATGTCCTTTCGGTTGAGAAGCGTGAGCACGCGGTACTTCGTCCACGTTTCTTTTGACTTTGCAAACGTCCGGCGTACACTATCCAGGATCTCCTTCGAGGTGATCGGCAGGCGGTGGTATACGATCTTCGGGAATCTCTTCATCAGAGAATCAACACGATGATTCCTCATCTCCTCCACAGCTCGAACGGAGTCGGAGCGGAGTTTGGCTGCTGTCTCTTGTGGAGACGACTCCTTGTTGCACGATGCAAGGAGCATCACAGCAACCATGGAAATGACGAAGGCGCTATTGTGGGTATTCGAACGGGTCGTGGGGTGCATGGTGGTTTTCGAATCTACTGAACGTCGGCGTGCCAAAGGTGTTCAGTAGATTCGCTGCACACCGAGACATAAAACTATGACGCGCCAATTACTCCCAATCATTCTTTGTGCCAGCCTTGCGGCCTGTTCCACAGAACGCCCGGCTACAGAACGTCCACCAGAAGCCCCCTTACCTATGGCGGAATCGGAACCAGCGGTGCGTACCTATGGTTTTGAGGTTATCCGAACCCTTCCACACGATGTAAAGGCCTTTACACAGGGTCTCGTAGTTCATGCAGGGGCGTTTCTGGAGAGTACTGGGCAGAATGGACAATCGAGCATTCGAATCGTAGACATCACGTCGGGCAAGGTCCGCAAACTTGAAAAGATGGAAGACCGGTACTTCGGTGAAGGTATGACGGTGCTCAACGGCAAGGCCTATATGATCACCTGGCTCAACCAAACGGGATTCATCTACGATGCCCATACTCTGAAAGAGCTAGATAAGTTCTCGTACGCCGGTGAAGGATGGGGTCTAACGAATGATGGCAAGAACCTCATTATGAGTAATGGGTCCAATGTTCTGTCGGTGATCGATCCCCAAACATTTGCCGTGGTGCGCAGCATTTCCGTTACCCAAAGTGGCTCTCTCGTAAGTCAGCTGAATGAACTTGAATGGATCGAAGGCGAAATCTGGGCAAACATCTGGCAATCTGATCGTATAGTGAGAATCGACCCTTCGTCCGGGAAGGTCACAGGCGTAATAGACCTCACGGGAATCCTGCCAAACTCCGCGCGTAATGCCACCACAGACGTACTCAACGGCATTGCGTATGATTCGGCCGCAAAGGCCATCTATGTTACCGGCAAAAACTGGCCATCGATGTTCCAGATCCGTGTACAGTAAAAGACACTGCCGTCAGTAAATATTTGTGATGCCTCGCGTCACGTTTCGCTCGTCAAAAAGCACAACCTCCTTACGCCCCTTTCTTCATTGATGAAAGGGGCTTGTTTCACTCTCACAAACGGAGGTTGTGATGTTTCGTATTATCATCTCCCTTGTTGTGCTCATGAGCCTCAGCGCTCACGCACAGAATGTACCGCTCCTCCAACCCGTATTCCCACAGCCCGGACAAAACGGCGTAGCCATTTCTTCATCGATCGTGATCCGTGCTCCAGCCACGATTGATGCACGCAGTGTAACGGTTCTTGCACCGGATGCAGAGATATCCGGCTGGAGGCCGACTGAACCGACGATCTTGGTGGTGCGAGAATCCATCGCACAACGGACGGACCCAATGCGCTTGGGAGAACATGCGATAGTGGGGAGAACGGAGTTCGACGACCAGCGAACAATGAGGTGGACGCCGATGACACTCCTGGAGAACACCACGTATCGGTGCATCGTCCGCAACGTTGCACTGGATCAACAAGCGGGTGGCATGATGTGTGCACCGCTGGAGTTCACCTTTACCACAGCGCATGGCGTACCACGTGTAGCTGCCACTACTCTGGATTCAACGAGCGTGATCTCCTGTGCTCGTGACATCTGTGTGCGATTCACAGAGCCCCTTCCTTACCCCGGATTGATGGAACGGGTGGTTCTTCCTGAACTTCTCCACGCCGACGGAACATGGAGACAATTGGAAACAGTGCGTAGACTCTCCGCGGACAGAACGTCGGTTGTGATTAGTCCACGGGGCTCCTGGCCAATTTCCTCATCGATCAGAATCCGGTGCGAAATGTCCACGCTCACCGGTGATGCATATGATGACCGAACCCTGGTTGGTGTAGTGCGCGGGGCCAGCAAGATCGCCTTCGATGTGAAGTCAACGGATGGCCGTCCCGTTCCCGACCATGTCCGGACAGCCGTTACGTCAGTCGATAATGTGATCCATGTTGGCACGCCCCTTATCGCAACAATACCGACAGATCTCCCGGAACACTGGCGATTTGTACGATGGGAGTCGAGAGATATTCCTCAGGTACATGGTAAGACAACTCATAGGATCGATGAAACAATACCATGTCAGTTGTATTCGGAATCACTCTCCATTCATGCGATCATTGAGCATCTCGATACAATCACTGTTGCCTTCACGATCGATTCAGGCGGTACGATGGATGTGTATGATCAGGTTGGTAGACATCTGGGTACGATCACCACATCTGGCACAATCAGTATAACGTCCGCAACAACCAACCTCAACTGTGTTGCCACTCCATCGCCCAACTATTCCTTTTCAGCGTGGAGCTCCTCGCTTCCGCCTATCAACGGATCGATGGCCGCATCGATCGTGATACCCACGAAGGGACTGAAGGCCGTTCCGGGTACATACGTGAACCCGCAATTCAAACCACTGAATCCGCAGCGGACAGAGATCTACAGACTCTCTGCGCGAATCGTAGATACCGATCCCGATGAAACATTCAAGGTTGATGACGGGGTTGCCTTTACAACCGAGCGTGAGTTTGAAGATATGGTGGAGGGACAACGCACTATTTGTGTTCAGGCATCACGGTGTTGGGAGGTTATTGGCTACCACGATCCTTCGGCCGGTCCGCCCGTGTGGTTCGATGGTGGCAGAGCCGAACTCTGTGTAACCTCCAAACTCCTCGATCCGGAGAACAATCTCGTGTTTTATGCTCGACGGAAACAGATCGAACTCCGTCTCGAGCGGGTCTTGCTTGGATCCGAGGACCCAAACAACATCCTTGTGGGTAAACAACCACATCCGGAAACACGCGTGGATGTTGAGCTGCGCAAGCGTATCAATGGACAGCTCGTTTGGCAGCCAATGTCGCAGATATCATGTAGTGAGGGGGCAAGGCAATACAATCGATATGCATTCAAGTGTGGCGACAACATTCGATTCGTTGTGCGGGCTGCAACTAAGCGGGGTGAAGAATGGCGCTGGTGGAGCAGAATCGATCGATACGCTATTCCCGCAGTTGAGAACATCACCGAAAAAGTTCAGACGTATACCATGGTAGTGGACTTCGACGTGGCGCAGTTCGATGGAATGAATTGTCTCGGTCAACCAACAGGATTGCGAGAGATCCGCACGCAAGCAGCCTTCCGTCAATACTTCGGCATTGAGTCGGTCGGACTCCGTGTGCGGGGTAACGCCAAGGGCGAGCGCAATAGTGCAAAGTTTGAAGAACGTTGGTACGACCCTGCTACATATTTCGATCTGGATCCTGATGAGCCCCGTAGTGGAAGACACCTCGAATACATCGCAAGAAAGGGCACTAGCGTCAAGTTGAAGTTCACGATGCCGGTAGACGGACCTTCGGTATTGGCAGGAAGTATCAGTGCAGAGAGTTTCGACAACTTCCTGATCTCGGATCCCCAAGCCACCGGTTTGGACTTTACGGTCACAACAGGACCCCATGGCAACACCAACTTCCTTCCGGCAAACGGCCAGTCAGCAGACATTGTAGAGTTCTTCATCTGCGATCCAACCACAAGCCCCATCAAACAAGCTCTACACGGCGGAATCATAGACGTTACCTGCACAACCGGACTGATGTCTGCTTCGGGTGAACATCTTCGCAATGCACATCTCTTTACCCTCCGAAGAATGGAACTGCCCGGACTAGGCCTACGACTTCGTGACGCAACGTTTGCGTTTGACGGTGACTGGGACTTTTGGCCGTTTGAAAATAATGGTGAGGTATACCATGCTATGTATGGGGCTGATCTGGCGGAAGATGCTGCCCTCCTCACAACACAAGGGTTTGCCCGCATCCCTGATTGTGGACAACAGCAAGGGGCTCAAGGCGAATGCACAACGGAGCACAATGACAAAGGCGCTCCGCTGAACTTTGGAGACAAGGTTGTCTGGCTTCAAACTGCATGGATGGGTGAGTCAGATCTGGCGTGGTGGTCGATGTCATCGTGGGATGAAGATTGTAAGGACGAAAACGACTGCCTTGTGAACCGTCTCGGTGATGTGATCGAAGCAGTGAAGAAGCGGACGGAGCAATACGGAAACAGCGGCTCAAAGAAGGATCTTGATTGGCGAACTATACTTCCGGATATCGTGAAGACCGGTGTGGACATGATAGCCGCTCTTCTGCCACCCGATGAACAAGATGAACCATTGGGAGAGGCTTCATTCCTGGAAGACCGACAGAATCTCTGGGGAATGCGCAGTGCGATAGCTCCAAGGATAGAAGCCCATCATGAGAATGTGACCTATCGTTTGCGCGGACAGTGGTTTGTAACGCGAGCTGTTGTACGGTAAATACACAACCATGTACTGAGGACACAATGAAACGGACCGCCCAAACACTTCTCGTTACCCTGGCTATCGCAAGCGTGGGCATGCAGGAAGCACTGTGTCAATGGGAAGACTTTGTAACATGTCACGAAGCCTTCATCGACCTACGTCCTGTTGACAGTTGGAACGGATACATTCCACGATGTATGGACACGTTGCGTATTGGCTACACACGCGCTATGCAACGCTCTTGGTCGAGCACGGATACGAACTGCGCGAAGCTCTTTCGATTGCGCCGTGTCAACGGTCTGCAGGTTATCGACGAAGTTCCGATTACCGTTCGATGTGTTGGCCCTTCACAGCTGACAGTGATACCTACCGCCACTTTGCCAATAGCAGATGAAAATGGTGTGATGATCACGTATGTGATAGAGATGTACTGCAACTATTGGCATGGAGACGGAGAGTATGACACCACTCGGGTCTTCTTTGCGAAGGCAACCGGGTTCAAAGCCTATGCGCGTGCAGTGGACACTGAGACAGGCAAGGACATTACGGATCTTGGCCTTGTTGCGCCAACCTTTGAGAACAAAGATCATTCCCTACATGATGGGATGATGCTCACAGGATTCACGGGCCAGGGCTACTCGTTTGAACGTTGGACAACAACGGACGCAGATCTTCTTCCGGATCCATTTGCAAGCAGGCAGTTTATGGACTCTCTCTGTTGGCCTGTAGGCCGAACAGTTGAATACATCGGGCACTTCAGAAAGACGACTTCTAGCGTTGATGGAGTATCCGGATCGCCGTGGACATTTCACCATCATGCATCAACAATTCGTATTCGCAACAGTGTCCACACACCAATCACCATTTCGATCTACGACGTACATGGAAGACGCATCCACGAATCTACCGTACGAGAAGCGGAAACGTCCTTCACTGTAGAGAATCTTATGAGCGGACTGTACGCAGTGGTGATTCGGGACGGACATCTCACAACACTTCATCCGATTATTATCACAGAGGAGACTCAACGATGAAAATCATTCTCTTGATCATTACGATCACCATGATGTTCCACAACGTGTACGGTCATGTCTGGCCGTCAGGTGGAGCAACTGAACAGCCCCTTACTGCAGGAACCCAGATTGCAATAACGTGGGATGACGTAATCACTGCACAACAAGTCAGCCTGGAACTTTGGGACGGAGAGCGAGCTGTTCGAACACAGATCGCGTCGCATGTGCCAGCTAACAGCAAACGGTATGTGTGGACTCTCCCCGAGGATCTTCCGTCGGGACGTCACTATCGATTTGTGGTTCGCGACGAAGTGCGTACGAACATTGCAGTGTACAGTCACGGATTTGCAACCATTGTACCATCTCGTCCTATCATCAGCACAGTAGATTCCGATGCCTCCCCCAGTTTAGCCGTATCTATGGAACCACAACCGGCAACGGATAGGCTTCGCGCCACATGGTCGGTTGAGGACGTAACACAACTTGAAGTTCGTGATGTTGCCGGGCAGCTCTATTGGAATCAAAGCATCCACCCTGCAACGTCAACGGTTGAGATCGATACACAGAGTCTGCCAAGTGGCGCTTATACGCTCGTGATGTACCGTGTCAATGGTCAAACCAGTACACGACCATTCATGATCAAACGCTGAGATACTCTTGTGTTGAATCAAGAGCATATGGAACCCCCAGCCGTGGGATGATGATGCGGGTGCCGGGAAGTCGTTCTCGGATCTCAAGTGCAAGCCCATCACATGCATCAGGCTCGCCATGCATGATCACCACAGTAGACGGGCGAACATCCATGGCTAGGGAGACCAAGCCCTCTCGTGAAGCATGGGCACTGAAGCGAAACCGTTCGATCTCGCATGTACGGCTCACACGCGTGCCTGCGAGGTCGAACGGCGTCTTCGGCTTGGAATTCATTAACTGATATCCCGGACTCGACGGATGCTGGAATCCGATAAAGGCAATACCGAACCTTGGCTTCGCCATCCAGCGCTGGGCGAGGTTGAATGAGATCGTACCCGGATTTACCATTCCGGAAGATGCCAGAACGATGGACGGTGTTTTCATATACGACCCTGTGTCGAGGTCAAACCGATGAATCGGTTCTTGGGGCACATCAGAGATCTCAAATCCCGGACGTCTCATTGGATCACTATAGCAATATTGGTCGTAGATCTTACTGATGCGAGTCCCCATGCCCCCTGTATGGATGGGCAGATACGGAATTGAGCCCTTTCGCATCATGGAATACAGAAGTGCAAGCATCTCCTGCATCTTCCCAAGAGCAAAACAAGGGATGAGGACCGATCCGTTACGTTCACTGATAGAGTTGATGAAGACGGCTAGGCGTTTTGTCTCTGCGGCAATGGTAGACATTTCCTCCAGTGCTCCGTTTGTGGCTTCGGTGATCAACACATCCACATGATGTCTGGGCAACGTAGCCTTTGGGATCACTGTTTGATGATCAAACTGCACATCCCCTGTATGGAGGATACTAAAGCCATTGTTCGCAAGGCTGATGCCTGCAGAGCCAAGGATATGCCCCGCCCAATGAAACGTAGTCTTCACGTCCGATCTGCCATTATACCCTCGTAGGGTAAGGGGCTCTCCGTACGGTATAGCTTCAAACGCGTATCGCAATTGCTCGATCACATCGCGATGGTAGAACTCTAACCACTCCTTCGGAACATGATCTGAGATCTCCGATTTGAGAAGTCTTGCGCCATTGGGCAACATTACGTGACTGAGATCGCGTGTTGCATGGGTCATGATCGGACGCAGGTGAGGAAACCTACGCATCACGTATGGCAGCCCACCGATATGATCGGTATGGGCATGAGTTGTGAGGAGGATGTCTGTCTCTCGGCTACCGATCAGGTCCACTGCTGGAAACGCCTTCTCCGTCCGATCTCTGGGGTGGAGTCCGGCATCAATGAAGATGCCTGTCCCATCCAAATTCAGATAACAACAGTTAGCACCGATTTCCTCGGCGCCCCCCAACATTATTAGCTCTGCATTCACAGAGCCCAAGTTACGAGGCGGTCTTGCAGGTCTTTATACCGAAGATGGTGTAGAGAGGGCAAAACGACACGAGACTTGTCAATATGAAGACCACAGACAGAATCCCCAGAACCCAAGCCCACGTTCCCGTAAGTGCATCCATCGAGATCGCTGCGAACACAGCAATTGCAACCACTACCCGGAATACACGATCTATCGAACCCATGTTCTTTGTCATATTCACCTCAACGCGAGAGTGAGAAAACACTACCACAACGTGGGAGTATATGCCCCAAACATAGGGCAGAACCAAACGGCCCCAAAGTGAGTTACGTCACATACGCTGCTATCCTGCGTAGTTTTGCTACGTTGTCCACACTGTCAACAGATCGGTATATGGAATCACCAGCCCCTTACGCACCTCAAAACAAGGTTCGGATAGTTACGGCAGCGTCACTGTTCGACGGGCACGATGCGGCTATAAACGTTATGAGACGGATCATTCAGGCCACGGGATGTGAGGTTATCCACCTTGGTCACAACCGATCCGTACTGGATGTTGTTGAGTGTGCTATCCAAGAGGATGCACAGTCGATTGCCATGACGTCCTACCAGGGTGGACACGTTGAGTACCTCACCTACATGCGAAATCTTCTTGTAGAGCGCGGTGCTGGCCACATCAAGATCTTTGCAGGTGGTGGTGGAACGATCCTCCCATCGGAGATAGAAACCCTCCACGCTAATGGGATCACCCGAGTCTATTCCCCAGATGATGGCAGGTCTATGGGGCTCCAGGGGATGATAAACGATCTTGTAGAAAAGAGCGACTTCGTTACGCCTCTGAACTATGCCAATGGACTTGCACAAAGTGTGCAAGAGAAAGATCCGATGGCAATCGCCCAGGCGATCTCCTGCGCCGAGCGCGGCGAGTCTCAACAGATCGCATTTACTGTCAATGGAAAGCGCTCTCCCGTCCTTGGAATCACGGGAACTGGCGGCGCAGGAAAATCATCCCTTACGGATGAGATCGTTCGACGATTTCTCCTCGATCATCCGGATAAAACCATTGCCGTTGTGAGCGTTGACCCTTCGAAGCGAAAGACAGGCGGAGCTCTTCTAGGAGACAGGATTCGGATGAATGCCGTGAGTGACCCGCGCGTTTATATGCGTTCCTTTGCAACACGGGAGGCCAACGTGGCCATCAATCCGCACGTGCGAGATGCGATCAATATCCTCTCCTATGCCGGTTTTGACCTGATCATTGTGGAAACGGCAGGCATAGGCCAGAGCGACTCGCAAATCACGGACGTGGCAGACGTTTCGATGTATGTGATGACGCCCGAGTATGGTGCTGCAACCCAGCTTGAAAAGATTGACATGATCGACTACGCGGACGTCATCGCGCTAAACAAGTTTGACAAACGAGGCGCTCTGGATGCTCTTCGAGATGTACGCAAGCAGTATCAGCGTAGCAGGCAACTCTTTACGTCGAAGATCGACGATATGCCTGTTTATGGCACCATTGCATCTCAGTTCAATGACCCCGGTACAAATACCCTCTACCGCGCGCTCAACGATCTACTCACCCGTCGCTGCAACCTCTCGTGGAGTTCAAATTTTGAGATCACAGATGAAATGAGCGAAAAGATCTTCATCATTCCACCGGAGCGCACGCGTTATCTAGCAGAAATCGTGGAGAACAACCGTCGCTACGACGCATTCGTTGAAAAACAATCGGAACTCGCACGAGCACTTTGGCGCGTACAAGGTGCAATTGAACAGCTTACTACGTCCAAACAACAATGACGCAACACAGAAGTACTTTTACGGGGGTTTCTATGATGAAATTATTCGCGTTGGCCATTCTGGCTTCGCTATTTGTCATTGGTTGTTCTGATGACGAGCCAACAACTCCACCGGACAACCAAACGTCGATCCGCCTTGTCAACACTGTCTACGACGATACCCTTGGTCTCGATCTCTATGTAGTTGGCAGAAAGGTAGTATCGCGAGTACAGGCTGGTAAGAGCAGTGGTTATGTACTTGCGGGTACAAGCGGAGATAGTGTAAGGGTGAGTATTCACTATGCAGACTCTGCTGCGGCTCGCATTGAGTCCTTGCAGCGCATGTACACCGGTGGAACGTTCTCCGTATATGCCTTCCCTCCGGCACGTACATTCTCGGTTTCCTTTGGTGATGACATCCGTGCAACCCAACCCGGCAAATCGCGACTGAAGTTCGTGAATGGTTGCCCGGATGGTGGTCCACTCTCTGTTGCGAAGACCGATGAGCTGAATCCAATTCTTGGTCCGGAACCGTACACAGAACTAACAGGCTACTCAGATCTTGACGCAGGCAAGTACACACTATCGGTATGGAAGGGATCATCGTCTACCGAAGAACTCTTTGCGTTTGATACAGTAAGTCTGGAGCCAGACAAAGCCTATACGCTTGTTCTCACAGGAACCGTTTCAGATGCAGATGGATGGGGCTTCATTGCACGCCTCTACAATGACAATGGCGATGGAAACACCTACCAAGACCTCAGCGTTGCACCGGATCGTGGCAAGATCCTTGTTGTACATGCTGTTTCCGGGGCATCCCCAGCATCTGTTACAGTAGACGGTGCAGCGATACCGACAATCAACAATCTTGCATTCCCACAACAATCACCGTACATCGAACTCGCCGCCGGTTCACACACCGCAACGGTCACTGTTGGCGGCACTCCGGTAATCTCAAATGCACCATTCTCCATCATCAAACGCGGTCGCACCACGCTATTCCTTTCCGGTTCAATCATGCCGGCAAACCTTGCGCCGTTAGAATTGGTGGATCTCAAGAAGCCCCTTTCAACGAGTGAAGCAAGTATCCGCGTTGTGCATCTCTCACCGGATGCGCCGAACCTCGATGGGTATATCGTAACTGCAACGGGCGAGGAGAAGATCGTGGAATGCCAGGATTTGTCCTTCCGCGGAACGAGCTACAGCAATACTTTCAAGGGGGCATTCTTCAGTCGGTTCCCAACCACGTACAACATGGTTTTCAAAAAGGCCGGTACGTCAGAGGTGGTTGTCCCGTCTACACCCGTTACTGTCCAGGCGGGCAAGATCGTCACTCTCTGGATTGGCGGATTGGCCGATTCTGCAAAACTCTACACCGTTACACACAACTAACGACGTATGATAACGAAACACCAGACGGACGCGATAACAACGCTCGAGACATTGGCCGAGGGTTTAGAAGCACAACTTCACCACGAGGTTCGAGCGCTCCTCGCATCATGGGAAAAGAAGAAGGCCGAGTACTCAGGTGAGCATTACACGTATACCGTTCGAGGGAAGGATATCCGTGTAGCGAACTACGAGGAATCGTTAAGTCATACGAAGGTCCCAAAGATCGCACTGCCGCAATTCAAGGATTGGGGTGAGATCGTCCGTTGGTGTATGCAGGAGAACGTGCCGGGAGAATTCCCCTATACAGCTGGTGTCTATCCGTTCAAACGAACGAATGAAGATCCAACGCGAATGTTCGCCGGCGAAGGTGGACCGGAGCGTACGAACAGACGCTTTCACTACCTCTCGAAGGGAATGCCTGCTGCTCGTTTGTCAACGGCATTTGACAGTGTTACGTTGTATGGAGAAGATCCGGACCATCGCCCAGACATCTATGGAAAGATCGGCAACTCAGGTGTGAGCATCGCAACACTTGATGATGCAAAGAAACTCTATTCAGGGTTCGATCTGTGCTCGCCTACCACGTCTGTCTCTATGACGATCAATGGTCCGGCTCCCATGTTACTAGCCTTCTTCATGAACGCGGCCATCGACCAAGAATGTGAGAAGGTGATTCGCGAACGCGGACTTGTTGAGGATGTTGAAGCAAAGATCAATGCCATATATGCAGCAAAGGGGCTTTCTCGACCCATCTATCGTCACGGCGACGGTTCAACAGAACTGCCGGATGGAAACAACGGACTTGGACTCCTCTTGCTTGGTGTAACCGGCGATCAAGTACTCCCGGCAGATGTCTATGCTGAATGTAGAAAGCGCGCCTTGCAAAGCGTACGCGGGACCGTGCAGGCAGACATCCTCAAGGAAGACCAGGCGCAGAACACGTGTATCTTCTCAACGGAATTCGCACTTCGATTGATGGGCGACGTGCAGAAGTATTTCATCGATGAGGGTGTTCGGAACTTCTATTCCGTATCGATCTCCGGCTATCATATCGCAGAGGCCGGTGCAAATCCTATCACGCAGCTTGCCTTTACGCTAGCAAACGGATTCACATACGTTGAATATTATCTCTCTCGTGGGATGGATATCAATGACTTTGCTCCGAACCTTTCGTTCTTCTTTTCGAATGGTGTGGATCCTGAATACAGTGTGATCGGCAGAGTGGCTCGGAAGATCTGGGCAAAGGCCATCAAGCAGATGTACGGTGGCAACGAACGGTCGCAGATGTTGAAGTATCATATTCAAACATCCGGACGGTCACTTCACGCGCAGGAGATCGACTTCAACGACATTCGCACCTCTCTACAGGCACTCTATGCCATTTACGACAACTGCAATTCCTTGCATACAAACGCCTACGACGAGGCCATCACTACGCCTACAGAAGAAAGTGTCCGTAGAGCTGTTGCAATCCAATTGATCATCAATCGCGAGCTTGGGCTAGCGAAGAATGAAAATCCATTGCAAGGCTCGTTCATCATTGAAGAACTCACGGATCTCGTCGAAGAAGCCGTCTACACGGAGTTCAAGCGCATTGCAGAGCGAGGCGGAGTGTTAGGCGCCATGGAGAACATGTACCAACGCAACAAGATCCAAGAAGAGTCGCTCTACTACGAAACACTGAAGCATACCGGCGAATATCCGATCATCGGCGTTAATACCTTTCTCAGCTCCAAGGGTTCACCAACAGTGATACCGCAGGAAGTCATTCGTTCTACAACGGATGAGAAGGAACAACAGATCAACAATGTGCGATCGGTGCAGGACCGCAACGCGTCCACAACAACCGAGGCACTCGCTGATCTACGTCAGAAAGCCATTCATAATCAAAACATCTTTGCTGCCTTGATGGATGCTGCCAAGGTCTGCTCACTGGGACAAATGACACATGCACTGTATGAAGTAGGCGGACAGTACCGTCGCAACATGTAAGATCATTGTTAAAGGGGCTTCATGATACTGCCAAAGGAGTATTCAATCGATTTGCCACTACAACGTGGCACCAAGAGCAAGGCCGTTAAACTCGTACAGGAGTGGCTCTCGCTCAATGGAGTAGGGCTTACGATAGACGGGAGCTTTGGTCCGGCCACCGAGGCCTCGGTGAAGAAGTTTCAATCGTCATCACGAATCACCGCAAGCGGACGTGTCAACAAGGATACGTTTAACGCCCTCATTGCACCCATTGTGAGAGCCACATCGCCCCTTACCACTTCAACTACATCCTTTGCTCAACGCGTGGTTCAAGCGGCGCGCATACACCTAAAGGAGCACCCGCGCGAAGTTGGTGGTGCCAATGCCGGGCCTTGGGTGCGACTCTACACTGGGGGTAAAGAAGGTCCACAGTGGGCTTGGTGCGCAGGATTTGTAACCACACTTCTGAGAGCTGCTGAAGAAGGTCAGTCTTCTGATAAACTCTCGCCAATCAAAGGGTCCTTGTCGTGCGATGTTCTTGCCGCCCAAGCAAGGAAGGCTATGCGGTTTGTATCAGACAAAGACCTCTCATCAGGCGCAGTTGATCGAACTCAATTGAAACATGGCGCAATCTTTCTGATACGCAACAAACGCAACGCGACTGACTGGACGCACACTGGTATTGTAACGGCATTCTTTGACGAATACGTGGAGACCATCGAAGGTAATACGAACGATTCCGGTGATCGTGAGGGATACGAAGTATGTGCAAGAAGGCGGAGTTATACGAACATGGATCTGATCAGATTGTGACACCACTCTTGCCAACGTTTGCTGATGTCCTATCTGCTGCAGAGCGGATCCGGCCATTCATACACCGCACGCCTGTTCTCACCTCCCTCGCTCTGAACAAGATGTTCGGAGCCCAACTCTACTTCAAGTGTGAGAATCTTCAGAAGATTGGCGCATTTAAAGCACGGGGCGCTTGCAATGCCGTGCTGTTGCTTGATGACGATACCGCACTGCGCGGGGTGGTGACTCATTCGTCCGGGAACCACGGTCAGGCACTGGCTTATGCAGCTCGACTACGTGGCATACCGTGCACGATCGTGATGCCGCATAACGCCCCTGCGGTGAAAAAAGAGGCCGTGGTGGAATACGGCGCAACGGTGGTGCTCTGCGAGCCAACGCTCAGCGCTCGACTCAGCACCATGCAGGATGTCATGCACCGAACAGGTGCACATCCCATTCCGCCGTATGACGATGCCCACGTTATCGCCGGTCAGGGCACTGCTGCGCTGGAGCTCATCGAAGACTATCCCGACCTAGATATCGTGATGGCGCCAGTTGGAGGTGGTGGCCTCTTGAGTGGTACTGCCATTGCGGCCAAAGGTATTGATCCATCCATCACTGTGATAGGCGCCGAACCAGCCATTGCCGATGATGCAAAGAGATCTCTTGAGACAGGAATCCGTCAGCCCCCTCCTTCTACTCTTACTGTAGCTGACGGACTTCGCACATCACTTGGCGAGATCACGTTTTCGGTCCTGCATAACTTGAACGTAAATATCGTTACAGCCTCAGAAGACGCTATCATTGAGGGAATGTATCGTATGATGGAACGGCTAAAGATTGTTGTAGAGCCAAGTGCGTCCGTTACACTTGGTGCGATTATCGAAGATCCCCTGCTCGTAGCAGGGAAGAAGGTAGGCATCATTGTGTGTGGCGGAAATCTTGATGTTCGCAACTATCTCAGAGTCTAGTCTATGAGACGATCGATTCTTCTGATCGCACTACTTGCGACAACTCTTCAGCTCAAGGCAGGCACTGACTGGGCCTTAGTACATAGCCGGACGATGGAGGCTATCGATCTCATGTACAATCTGGACTTTGGTGGGGCAGAAAAGAAGTGTAACGAGGTGATAGGACTAGCTCCCGGCGATCCACGAGGTCACTTCTTCAAATCCATGACCTATTACTACCGCATGTCCTTCAAGGGTGGATCCAAGTACGACTCCGCCTTTTGGGCCTTTGTATACCACGCAGAAAAAGTGACCAAGGTGTGCGAGCGGCTTTTGGATCAGAATGAGAATGACACAAAGGCGATGTTCTACATGGGAGGCACCATCGGTTTTAAGGGTCTAGCATATGTAACCAGGGGCGAAACACTAAAGGCCATATGGGATGGTAAAAAAGGGTACGATCTTCTCGAGGAAGCTGTTGAGAAAGATCCAACAAATATGGATGCCAAGATGGGGCTTGGCCTGTTCCAGTATATGATCTCGCAAGCACCAGATGAGTTTCAGGTGGCGATCAAACTTGCTGGGCTACGAGGAGACCGCTGGGGTGGGATGCGTATGCTCGAAGAAGCCGCCAGCAAGGGTGTTTATGCCAGACAAGAAGCCCACAGATGGCTGTACGGTTTCTACCTCGCAGAAGATCTTCCCAAACGTTCTATTGTCCACATCCGATGGTTAAAGGACACGTTTCCGAAGAACTGGTACTTTCTTCAACAGTACGCAGATATCTCCCTGTACCAGATCCGAGACGTAGCAAGTGCTGAACCAGCTTACAAAACGCTTAGCAATATGCCTATCAACAGTGGTGATGCCTCCTACGTTCGATGGCTTGCGAACTTCCATCTTGGCGAGATATCCTTGGCCAAGGAACGGTATCGGGAATCAATCGAATTCATAACCCAAGCCTATTCTACGGCAACGAGTGTGGATCTGCGAAATGAGGCCGCAACTTCCATCGGTATGGCGTATGACGCGTTAGGTGAGCGAGAACAAGCAGTATCATGGTATCGTAAAGCCGGTACACATTCAGTGGCACAGCAAAACCTAAACAAAGGTCAATCACCGGAGGAGCTACTTGTTGACAAGATCGATAGAGCATCTAGCATTGGTCTTTACACTAGGGTTATTTCCCTGGCAGATTCTGTTTTAGCATCAAAATCGATCTCAGATAATCAAACGCTAGCTAAAGTACTTTACAAACAAGGAGTTGCGTTTTTTGAGACCGGGCACTACGACCGCGCAAATGCTTGTTTGACAACTGTTTTAGGGATACAGGTCACCGAACAATGGGTACATCCCTATGCACATTACCGGCTCGGAATGACCCTTGTAAAACAAGACAAAACAGCTGCCGCTAAGCAACAGTTTTCACGAGTATTGGAGTACGAGGACTATCCCTCGGAAGACATCCTGAGAAAGCGAGTTGCCAGGGAGAAGAACGCGCTCGAGCGAAACGGCAAGTGACCACCGTCGATTTCCGTACTTTTGAGGCTCTTTAGACCTTCCGGAATTAGAATGCCGTCTGGCTACGAAGCCGTCATCGGACTAGAAGTTCACGCGCAGCTCACAACTGCGTCAAAGGCCTTTTGCTCCTGCCCAACAGAATTCGGCGCACAGCCCAATGTAAACGTGTGCCCGATCTGCCTTGGTCACCCCGGTACCCTACCCGTTCTCAACAAGAATCTTGTTGCGTACGCTGTAATGATGGGGCTTGCAACCCAATGCTCCATACGGGAAACATCAACGTTCTCTCGGAAGAACTACTTCTATCCCGACCTTCCGAAGGGATATCAGATTACGCAGTATGCAGACCCGATCTGCTATGGCGGTACAGTTGAGATCGAGACAGATAACGGCATCAAGCACATTGGCATTACACGCATCCATATGGAAGAGGATGCCGGTAAGAGTATTCACGATCTTGATATTGACACCTTAGTAGACCTTAACCGGGCTGGGGTGCCCCTTATCGAGATTGTTAGTGAGCCCGACATCAGAACCCCGCATGAAGCATATCAGTATCTGCAACAGATCCGCCAGATCCTTGTGTATCTCGGCATCTGTGACGGAAATCTCGAGGAAGGCAGTCTGCGCTGTGATGCAAACATTTCCATCCGGCCAATAGGCCAGGAAAAGTTTGGGACGCGGCGAGAGGTGAAGAATCTGAACTCATTCCGCAATGTTGAGAAGGCAATCGAATACGAGATCGGAGCACAGATCGAGATCGTATCCAACGGCGGAAGTGTTGTTCAGCAAACCTTGATGTGGGATGCCGGCACGCAACAAACAAAGGTGATGCGCTCAAAGGAGCTGGCACATGACTACCGGTATTTTCCCGAGCCCGATCTCGTACCTGTTGTCATTAGCAACGAATGGCGCGAAGAACTGCGTGCGGGACTTCCCGAGTTAGCACTCGCCAAGAAGAGAAGATTGGTTGAAGAATATGGCATCCCTGCCTATGATGCATCCATTCTTGTAGACGATGCACGAGTTGCTCGTTTCTACGAGACAACCTGTGCGCAGCTGGAGCCAAGAACCACCGAAGCATACAAGCTTGTGAGCAATTGGACTATGACCGAGATGCTTCGGATCATGAGCGAGAAGAAGTGCGTCATCAATGACGTTGGTATAACATCAGAACAGCTGGCATCGCTTGTGAATGCCATCAGTTCCGGAACGATCAGTAGCAAAACAGCAAAAGAGCTCTTCCCGGACATGATTGGGAGCGGCCGTTCTGCGCAGGATTTCATCGAAGAGCGAGGACTTCGTCAGATCTCTGATGAAGGGGCTATTAAGGCCCTCGTAGATGACGTAGTTCGGAACAATCCGGACAATCTCAAAAAGTACATCGAAGGCAAAACGAATCTCTTTGGATTCTTCGTTGGACAAGTACTCAAGGCATCGGGCGGATCTGCAAATCCCACGATGGTGAGCACTCTGATGAAGGAAGCACTTGAGGCATCTCAGCGTTCGAACACGGTGGAGGAATAATGCCGATCACGCCAACACGCACGATATGGAAGAACGGGACATTTATTCCGTTTGAAAAAGCCTCTATTCACGTTCTTTCGCACGTGGTGCATTACGGTTCTTCGTGGTTTGAAGGAATTCGGTGTTACGAAACAGTGGAGGGTCCCATGATCTTCCGACTGCAGGAACACATGCGTAGGCTTCACCAATCGCTGAAGGTGTATCGAACCCAATTGCCATTCAGTGTGGACGAGCTTTCTGAAGCAGCCGTTGATCTAGTGCGACGCAACAAACTCGGTCGGTGCTATATCCGCCCCTTTGCACTTCGTGGTTTTGGTGATATGGGAGTCTATGGCCTGCGTTGTCCACTCGAAGTCTATATCGCTGCATGGGAATGGGGCGCCTATCTCGGTGATGATGCATCGGATAACGGAGTAGATGTATGTATCTCGTCGTGGGACCGCATAACACCGAATGCACTTCCATCAATGGCCAAGGCCGGTGGAAACTACATGAACTCGCAGCTTGTAAAGATGGAGGCCGTTGAGAATGGTTATGCTGAAGGTATCTGTCTCGACACGTACGGTAACGTAGCCGAAGGGTCCGGGGAAAATGTCTTCATCGTAGTAGATGACGAACTTATCACGCCCCCTTCCGCCTCATCACTTCTACCCGGGATAACACGCGATACCGTGATCACACTTGCTCATGAACTTGGCATCAATGTTCGAGAGCAGGACATTCCGCGAGCGATGTTGTACACATGTGACGAGATGTTCCTTACCGGCACTGCTGTGGAGATCACGCCCGTGCGATCCGTGGACAGGATCGCTGTTGGAAGAGGCAAGGTTGGCACCATCACGCGTGCAATGCAACAAGCGTTTCACAAAATCACGGTTGATGGAGAGGATCCCTATGGATGGCTCACTCCCGTGAAGAAGACGCGCACCAAATAAGAATACACAGAACGAAAATTTCCGGAGATCATCATGGCTAAGGCCAAGGACAAGAACGCCCCTCAGAACACGGCATCGAAGAGCACCACGAATGGGAATGGCGCAGCAAAGGCGCAGCGATCGGATCTCTTTGATGTTACCGGATTCGATAAAGAAACGTTGCTCAGTTGGTATACAACACAACATCTTGGACGCAGGCTTGATGAAAAAGCAGCCAACTATTTGAAGATGGCCAAGGGCTGGTCCTACCACGCTCCATTTGCCGGACACGACGGAATTCAATTGGCCTTGGGTAAGGTGTTCCGTCCGGGCAAGGATTTCTTGTTCGGGTATTACCGAGACATGCTTACATCGCTCGCGGCCGGTCTCACAGTTGAAGAGATCATTGCGAACGGTTTGTCCAAGGACGCAGATGTTGCAGGTGGCGGACGTCACATGAGCAATCACTTTGCGAAGATCTCCATCGGATTGCAAAACGGTTCCTCGTGCACAGGCAACCACTCACAACAAGCAGCCGGCACCGCACGATCGATAAAGAAGTTCAACGGCGATGAAGTTGTGTATTGCTCCACCGGAGACAGCACTACCTCGGAAGGATATTACTACGAAGCCGTGAACGGTGCAGATCGTGAAAAGCTCCCACTTGTCTTTGTGATTCAGAACAACAAGTATGGGATTTCTGTACCCCTTCGTGAGCAGACCACAAACCCGGTTGTTGCCGAGAACTTTAGTGGTTTCACGAACCTCAAGATCTTTATGTGCGACGGCAGAGATCCGATGGACTCGTTCCGCACATTAACAGCCGCACGAGACTATGCACTCAGTGGTAAGGGGCCTGCCATGGTCCACGCTGATTGTGATCGCATTGGTTCGCACTCCAACTCGGATAACCACGAGTTGTATCGCACAAAGGACGACATCGAGTCGATGAAGCAGCGCGACCCATTGCCGCGGATGCGAGCAACACTCATTGCAGCAGGCATTGCAACAGACGAAGAGCTAACAGCCATCGAGGAGGCCAACAAGGTTGCGATCTTTGCAGCTGCCGATGCTGTTGAGCCCCTTCCCGACCCTGCACCGGAATCGTACAAAGAGTT
>DATGWS010000280.1:0-10267 GCA_035299365.1 Candidatus Didemnitutus sp. | reverse complement strand
AGAGAGGCAACCACTCTACCCGTGATATCAACAATGCGCACAGCACATGCATTGTCAGCACTGATGCGGACCACATCAGTAGCCGGCATTGGAGAAACCACAATGTTCGTATAACGGACCTGGCGCTCGTCATCTACCGTGGTAGCATCCTCAGGAAAACGGACATGATAACGCTCCCACGTATCGGAGCACCACTGCGCGATCACTTCCATCGTGTCACCCGTTGGACGTACGATGAGCGCATCACCCTCCATCAACTCGGCTGTGGTCATAACATCGCCATCACCTGCTGGGTTGAAGACGAGGTTCGCAACGGCATCATGAGTGGAGATAACCCTGTTGCCATTTGTTGGTACTATTTCGAGGTCTATCAGACGTGCCTCCACAACCGTACCGGAACCTCCGCTTGCCCAATGACTCTTCTTTTCATAACGCCCAACCATCTTGTCGAGCGTTTCCCAACAGCGGCAAACAGGACTTGAGAACGCGTCTCCCACGGGTACACCGAGCGCTCGTTGTTGCGCGCCTATTCCTGTACATTGTTCGCGACCTTCGGCAATGAGGTTGCGGCCAGGGAAACAGCCCGGTTCCGGTCCGGGATCATTCTGATCCCAGTCCGTTTTGCCATGACGGAATACGAAAACAAGCTTGCCCGTGCGCATCTCCTTCATCGCTTCACGATAACTCACACGTCCTGACCTCTGCGACTCATACGCACCAAGATCAATCTTTCTGCCGGCTAAGCGTGGATTCCCGATTACATCTTGTTGACGGTGATTAACAAATCTATCGATGATGCCTGCATTGCGAACTGCGGAGAACGACGAGAGAACAAGCCCATCATCGTCTGTACCGAAATATCCGTCCGGACCATTCACGTTGTCTGCATTCTCGAACACTGGATCATTCTGCCAGAAACCGTTGACGAAATCGCGCTCTACCAAGTTGGAGAGTGATGTGAACTTCATCGTATCACCTTCAACTTCATATATCTGGATGTGCTGCGACGTATCCTCATCGCCATTCCAGATTATGCTATTCTGCAAATGTCCACCATTCGTCGCAAGTGTTCTTCCACCCATCGAAGGACCAGATGTCAAGGAATTGCGCGAAAAAGTGCTATTCGTGAT
Organism: Candidatus Didemnitutus sp.; assembly: GCA_035299365.1. Classification (GTDB taxonomy): domain Bacteria; phylum Bacteroidota; class Ignavibacteria; order Kapaibacteriales; family Kapaibacteriaceae; genus UBA10438. The sequence goes on along the minus strand of DATGWS010000280.1, from coordinate 9,137 downwards.
ATATACATACGAACTAACGATACTGATGGCACCTCCCAAAGTCGCCGCCTTATTACCATGGAACACTGATGACGCTATCTGTGGAACTCCCGCACAATTAAGGAAATGGATAGCTCCGCCCTCATCAGACTGATTGTTGACGAAGAGGCATTGGCCGAAGAATGGTCCAAACCCCTTATCATCAGCGGTGGAATTCAATATGGATACCGCACCGCCTTCAAAACTTGAGCTGTTGTCCTCAAAGACGCAATACTCTACACGCATCCGGCCAACTCTTATCGCTGAGAGAGCAGCACCAAACACCTCCGATGCATTGTTACGGAAGTGACAGTTGAACAATCTGGGCTCGCCCCCTGACACCATAAGGGCAGATGTGGTAGCACCTTCCAGCACAAGTCCATCAAGGCGTGTTGTGGAGTCGCAGTTTGACGCTTTCAATACCGATTGCCCACCTTCAGAATGAAGAATCGTTCGATTGCGGAACCAATCACGTTGCTCTCTGCGTGTTTCAGAACCTTTGAATCCGCCGTAGATCTTCATCCCGTTCTTCACACGCATACCCGAGTCGGGCATCATATACGTGCCATGTGCGAGCCAGATTTCATCTCCAGCCTCCCAATCTGCAAAGGCAAAGTTCAGCGTGCGATACGCTGTGTTCCAGCTCTGCCCATCACCACCGAGTTCGCTGATAGGTGCAACGTAGAGCGTGTCAGCCGTTGCAACCGAAATCGAGCATACAACACAAAGAAGGAGGAGAAGAGACTTCATGGTTTTGGCCTGTCGGTAGTTCACTTAACAATGAGGCGGATCTGCGATTGGATTACATTCCCGAACCGTTGGGTCACAACATACCACCCAGTTGGGAGGTTTTCGTTGCTTAGACATATTCTGCCCATGAGATCAACAGTGATTGTCTCGTCCGGCACTGCGCCGATAGGAATGTTCGAAGCCCCTTGAAGGGGGCTTTCCCATACGGACGAGATGGTTTGCTTCAAAGAGTAAAGTCCTTCTCCTGTTGAGAAAGCGAAGAATCCGGGCATTGAAGCACAAGCGATAACCGGCTGTGGCGTGCGCAACATTGTGGTCTGCGTAACCCAACGATCGGGCGAGATCATGAGGCTTGGACCTTCAAAGCCATTTGGAAGAATGCCCCATGCACAGACTTGTTCAGCAGTGGCCGACGTGGCAGTTGTAAGTTCAACACCAGGGTTGACGGTTGTCCATGAGGCACCACCATTGACGCTCAGGAAGAGCTGCTTTTGTCCGTTGATCAGCAAACCGTAGGAGGTTGAAACGATCGACCTCCACCGCAGACCCGACTTCACAACGGAGTCGGCTATAAGTGCACCATAGAACATCACGTTTCCAAGTCGGTCATAGGCATCAACAACCCAACGCGCTTCAGGTACATCCGTTGTGATGTCTTCGATGCGGATCACAACAAGCGTATCACCAGCAACAGCAAATCCGGCAGGTGCTTGCTCCTCAACAAAGACGCGAAACGTAGAGTCTGATCCTTCACGAATTTCAATGCCACGTTGCGTTAGCATAAAGACTCTATCGCCCCCTCCCACCGCGTCATATGCCGTGCGGTTGCTCACCTTTACATAGTCCGGGAAGGTGAATGTTCCGTCACGAGTGCCGGCCCAGACTTCACCGTTAACATTGCGTAAGAATATCTGTCCGGACGATGATGCTACTTGTTGCCGTGGTTCAAGTGATATGCCATTTGGTGACGGCGTAAGATCACAGATAGAGGGTACAGCTTCACGTACGGTAGGCAGCTGAAGGTACTCGCCAACAACAACACGTTCGCCTGCCAGAAGAGAGGCGGTGCCGCGAGTAACCGTGCCATCAATACATGGCACTAATACGTCGCGTTGTACACTTCCATCGACGACCCCTGTAGCCAATTCCAGAAGACCCCGAGTGCCACGCTCTATCCCCGCATACGCTCGGCGCAAGGTAAAGACCTTATCAATCCCTGGGGCAAGCGTTACTCCGAGTGAGATCCTGCGCGAGGAGTCTGACCTGATATCGGGTGTTATCTCTAGACCGCCCCCTCCTATACGTCCTGCCTTGAGTCCATCAACATAAAGGTCTTGAATACGATCAAAGAATACGCCAAGGGGCTTCACCTCTCCGCCATGGTCGATGTAGGCGGCACCGCTCGTGAGAAAGACAAATGAATTGCCCTCGCCAACAAAGCCGAAGACTACATCACTGAGCATGTCAGTCGTCCACGTACCCGGATCTTGATCAACATTCCGAATCACATCATAGGCAGGAGCACCACGCAGCGGATCTGAGACGATGATTGAATCTCCACAGAGGCGAGCACTGACCCAATCGTTGTTGTGAACGTTAGGCATCAACACTGTTGTTGCGAACGTGCCATCATATCGCCACACAGTCAAGGCCATTGTGGTGTCTCGTGGAGATTCACTGAAGAGCAGGTATGATGGAGTAGAACCGCGTATGGAGCCCCGTGCATCAAGTTTCAACGAATCCAACCACGCCGTTCCACCGGCGTTGGATGTGAACACCCACCACGATGAGTCGCTGGTCATGATGCGTTTTGCAACAACCGTAACTGTTTCGGGAGTTGCACGGACGATAAAGGCCGATGCGCAACGATAGAGTTGGGGCATTGCCTGCCAGTGTTGTGTGTTAGATGGAATATTGCGATACACAACGGAGCCATCTGCCATCCAGATTGTTGTGTCTGAATGGAAGACCATCTGGTAACCGGACACACCTGTTGTAAGCGGGAGTCGAGAAGGGGCTTGCGATTGCGCAGTGAACGAATGTGCCAACAAAACGAATGTTAGCCAGACAACGAGGCGCAGAGATGTTGTATTGATCATGATCTGAGAAAATACGGCACAAAAGAAAAGGGCCATCCGTTTCCGGACAGCCCCTTGAAGACATTCAACTGATGAGAAGGTTACGCCGTGGCGCGTGCGGTCTTGCGAGCCGGACGGCGCGGTGCTTCCTCTTCTTCTACTTTCGGAATGATAGCATCCGGCCCGAAGATATTGCCAACATCCGAGGCCACAAGCAGTTCCTGATAGGCACGGAGACCCGTACCGGCAGGAATGAGCTGACCGAGGATGATGTTCTCCTTGAGGCCAAGGAGACGGTCGACCTTTGCAGCAGCGGAAGCGTCGGCAAGTACACGCGTTGTCTCTTGGAACGATGCTGCGGACAGCCACGATTCCGTTGTGAGAGACGCCTGGGTGATACCGAGGAGAAGGGGCTCGCCGATCGCCGGTTCGGCCGTACGACTCTTTGCGCCTTCCTTTTCCTTCTTCTTGAGTTCTGCATTGATCTCGCGCAAGATCTTCTTGTCGATGACCTGGCCGAGCTTGAGCTTTGAGTCGCCCTTGTCGGTTACGATCACGCAATTGCGAAGACGCTCGTTTTCGTCATTGAAGCGGATACGGTCGATTTGATCACCCTCAAGGAACTGCGCATCACCGGAATCAGTAACACGAACCTTTTGAAGCATCTGACGAACGATCACTTCGATGTGCTTATCGTTGATCTTCACACCCTGCATGCGGTACACTTCTTGGATCTCGTTCACGAGATAGACTTGCACCTCATTGATACCCTTGATATGGAGGATATCGTGTGGGTTGATAGCGCCTTCCGTGAGACGGTCTCCGGAACGCACGAGGTCTCCCTCTTGCACGAGAACGTGACGACCGATCGGCACCGAATATTCGCGGCGAAGTTCGCCGTCGAGAGACGTTACCGAGATCACGCGGGAACCGCGCTTCGGCTTGTCGATGGCAACGATACCGTCGATCTCCGTTACGGCGGCAGGAGCCTGAGGCGCACGAGCTTCGAAGAGCTCCGTTACGCGTGGCAGACCGCCTGTGATGTCGCGGAGGCGACCAAGGTCGCGTGGCATCTTTACAAGCTTGGAACCAATCGTTACTACTTCCCCATCGTCCACAACGATCTGTGCACGAGAAGGGATGATGTAGGATTGAATGGACACGCCATCTTCGTCAACGATCTCAATTGCCGGGCTCTTTGTCCTGTCACGAGAATCGATAACGATCTTGGTTGTGTGACCCGTCTGCTCATCGATAGCTTCTTTGAACGTGAGGTTCGGAACGAGGTCGCGATAGCGAACACGACCGGCCTTCTCCGTGATGATCACAGAGTTGTACGGATCCCAGTCATAGAGCATGTCGCCCTTCTTCACTGTTTGACCGTCCTGCACCTTGAGTTCTGAACCGTAGACCACGTCATACTTCGTAACAACGCGATTGGATCCTGGCTCAACGATGTTGATCACACCGGCACGCGAGACAACAACGTGAATGTCCTCTGAATCGCCCGGATACGTCACGAGTCTGATACCGTCGAATTGCACGGCACCATCGAACTTTGCGATTACGGCACTCTGCGACATCGAAAGTGAAGCTGTACCACCTGTGTGGAACGTACGAAGTGTAAGCTGTGTACCAGGTTCGCCGATGGACTGCGATGCGATCGTACCAACCGCTTCGCCTGTATCAACCATCTGACCTGTTGCCATGTTACGGCCGTAACAACGCGCACAAACTCCGCGGCGTGATTCACACGTGAGTACCGAGCGGATAAGGACGGCTTCGATCGGACTACGTTCGATCTTGTCCGTAACATCTTCGTCGATTACTGTGCCCTTGGCGCAATACAGTTCCCCTGTGAGTGGATCAACCACATCAACAAGTGATGTACGCCCAAGAATGCGCTCCTTCAATGGCTCCTTCACTTCTTCGCCGTCCTTCAGCGCCTTCATCTCGATACCACGGATCGTTCCGCAGTCATCATCGGAGATAACCATGTCCTGCGCTACGTCATGGAGACGACGTGTGAGGTAACCGGCATCAGCTGTTTTGAGAGCTGTATCGGCAAGACCCTTACGGGCACCGTGTGTGGAGATGAAGTACTCAAGGATCGTAAGGCCTTCTTTGAAGTTCGAGATGATCGGGTTTTCGATCAACTCGGCTGAAGACGCCGCGGCAGTTTTCTGTGGCTTGGCCATCAGACCACGCATACCTGCAAGCTGGCGGATCTGTTCTTTCGAACCCCGAGCTTGCGAGTCGAGCATCATGAAGAAGGTGTTGAATCCATCAAGGTTCGATGCGAGCTCGTTGTAGAGCTTGTCGGCCACACGGTTCGTTGCCGTGGACCATGTATCGATGATCTTGTTGTAGCGCTCACCTTCGGTGATAACACCCGAATGGTAGTAGTCTTCGATCTTATCTACTTCCTTCTGCGCTTTGTCGATAATCGCAACCTTCTCGGCTGGTACCACAACGTCTGCGATAGACACAGAGAGTCCACCACGAGTGGCAGTCTGGAAGCCGGCTTCCTTGAGCTTGTCGAGGAACTCAACCGTCTTGGCAAGACCTGCCTTGCGGAAACAGTCGGAGATCACCTGACGCAGACGCTTCTTACCGAGCATCTCATTCATGTATCCGAGTTCTTCAGGTACGATGAGATTGAAGATCACGCGGCCAGAAGTTGTGTCGATCATTTCGCCGTTGATGCGGACCTTGATCTTGGCATGCATGTCAATGCGACCGGAGTTGTATGCAACAACTACTTCTTCGACATTGGCAAACATCTTGCCGTGACCCTTTAGTCCGTTACGCGCCTTTGTGAGGTAGTACACCCCAAGAACCATGTCCTGCGACGGAACAGCGATTGGCTCGCCGTTCTGCGTGTGCATGATGTTGTGCGCGGAAAGGATAAGGAGCAAGGACTCAAGCTGCGCTTCGTGACTTAATGGCACGTGAACGGCCATCTGGTCACCGTCGAAGTCAGCGTTGAAAGCCGTTGTAACAAGCGGGTGAAGCTGGATAGCCTTACCCTCGATGAGTTTCGGCTGGAACGCTTGAATACCCAAACGGTGAAGAGTTGGAGCACGGTTGAGGAGCACCGGATGGCCGTCGATAACGGTATCCAGGATGTCCCATACTTCCGTAGTCTTCTTCTCTACTTGCTTCTTGGCACTCTTTACTGTCTTGCAATGTCCACGCTCGATGAGCTTACGGATAACAAGTGGCTTAAAGAGCTCAACAGCCATGTCCTTTGGAAGACCACATTCGTAGAGCTTGAGCTCTGGGCCCACAACGATAACCGAACGACCCGAATAGTCGACGCGCTTACCGAGAAGGTTCTGACGGAAGCGCCCTGTCTTACCCTTGAGTGTATCAGCGAGCGACTTCAGAGCGCGCTGCGATTCGCTGCGAACGGCGCGGCGCGAATTGTCGAACAACGCATCCACGGCCTCTTGGAGCATCCGCTTTTCATTGCGCAGGATCACTTCCGGCGCCTTGATGTCGATCAGGCGCTTAAGGCGATTATTACGAATGATAACGCGGCGGTAAAGGTCGTTGAGGTCGGACGTAGCGAAGCGGCCCCCTTCAAGAGGAACGAGTGGGCGGAGATCCGGTGGGATCACAGGAATAATATCAAGAACCATCCACTCAGGACGATTCGGTTCCTTTGTTTCACTCGTGCGGAACGCATCAAGGATGCGCAGGCGCTTGAGCACGTCCGCCTTCTTGGCTTGGGACATGTCGTCCTTGGCCGTTTCCCGAAGGACGAAGTATGCTTCATCAGCATCAACACGACGAAGAAGTTCCTTTACAGCTTCACCACCGATGAGGGCGATGAACTTACGAGGATCATCATCATCCATGTTGCGCTCCTCCGGACGGAGGTTCTGCAGCACGTCGAGATATTGTTCTTCCGTGAGGAGGTCCTTCGGCTGAAGACCAGTGGAACCCGGTTGAATGACGACGTAGGATTCGTAATACACGATCCGCTCGACGTCCTTTGTTGGCATACCGATCACACCGGAGATCTTGCTCGGGAGCGAGCGAAGGAACCAGATATGAACAACAGGTACGGCGAGCATGATGTGACCCATGCGCTCGCGGCGGACGCTCTTTTGCGTCACTTCCACGCCGCAGCGGTCACATACGATACCCTTGTAGCGAATGCGCTTGTATTTACCACATGCGCATTCCCAGTCCCGGATAGGACCAAAGATCTTTTCGCAGAACAAACCATCCTTCTCTGGACGGAAGGAACGGTAGTTGATCGTCTCTGGCTTGGTAACCTCACCATGAGAACGATTGAGAATGTCATCCGGCGAGGCAATGCGGATCGTGATCTGCTGGTAGCCGCGCTTAGGGATGTTATGGAACTGCATCGTGACTCCGACGGAATATTCCTGTTCAGTGGGACGTGGGCGTCAAGCTCAGTCGAGCTTGACGTCCAGACATAGACCCTGCAGCTCGCGAACGAGCACGTTGAATGACTCCGGAATGCCTGGCGCTGGCAGGTTTTCGCCCTTTACGAGCGATTCGTACATCTTTGCACGACCCTGCACATCGTCTGACTTCAGCGTCAACATTTCCTGAAGCGTGTGCGCTGCGCCATAGGCCTCAAGCGCCCACACTTCCATTTCCCCGAGACGCTGGCCACCGAATTGGGCCTTACCGCCAAGAGGTTGTTGTGTGATGAGCGAGTATGGTCCAATGGAACGAGCGTGGATCTTGTCTTCCACAAGGTGGGAGAGTTTCATCATATAGATGATACCTACCGTAACCTCATTCTGGAAGGCTTCACCTGAGCGACCATCATACAGAACTGTTTTCCCTGTTCGAGGAAGGTTTGCCTGTTCGAGATAGTCACCCACCTGATCCCACGTTGCACCATCAAAGATTGGCGTAGCGAAGTGTACACCAAGCTTCTTGGCAGCCCATCCGAGAGCGGTCTCGTAGAGCTGACCCAGGTTCATACGCGAAGGCACACCGAGCGGGTTAAGTACAAGGTCTACAGGAGCGCCATCCGGAAGGAATGGCATATCCTCTAGTGGAACGATCTTCGAAACGATACCCTTATTACCGTGACGTCCGGCCATCTTGTCACCAACTTGAAGCTTGCGCTTCTTGGCCACATAGACCTTTGCCATCTGAAGGATACCCGGCTGAAGTTCGTCACCGGCGGCGATCTTGTTACGCTCGATACGACCATCCATCATAATGTCGTTTCGACGTGTTTCGTAGTTCTCAAGGAGCTTGCGAAGCAACTTCATTGTCTTCTTCTCAGCCACCCAGTCCTGCTCCACATTCACTGCGGACGGAATGAATGCGCCGGCTTCAAACTTTGCTGCGAATTCCTTTGCAACAAGCTTTGCACCGCTACGGAAGATCGTTGTGTCATTCGAAGAGCGGATTCCAAGGCTTGTTTCGCCATCGAGAAGTTCACCGATGCGCTCAACACAGTCGATGTCAAGGGCACGGAGTGCCTGTTGTTCACGCTTTGTGATGAGATCTTGGCGCTTCTTTTCTTCGAGGCGGAATTCACTATCACTCGTAAGGACGCGACGTGCAAACAGCTTCGTATTGATAGCCGTACCCTTGAGTCCGGGAGGTGCCTTGAGTGAAACATCCTTCACATCACCGGCCTTATCGCCAAAGATGGCGCGAAGGAGTTTTTCTTCCGGTGTTGGATCTGTTTCACCCTTCGGTGTGATCTTACCGATGAGGATATCACCTTCACGGATCTTTGCTCCGATACGGACAATACCGCGATCATCGAGATCCTTTGTGGCTTCTTCACTCACGTTCGGAATTTCACGCGTGAATTCTTCTTCTCCGCGCTTTGTGTCGCGAACTTGAAGTGTGTACTCTTCGATGTGGATGGATGTAAAGACATCCTCAGCCACCATGCGCTCGCTGATCACGATAGCATCTTCGAAGTTGTAGCCACGCCACGGCATGAAGGCCACCATCACGTTACGTCCAAGAGCGAGTTCGCCCATGTCCGTAGATGCACCATCAATAAGGGGCTGCCCCTTCTTCACACGCTGACCCGCCAACACGATAGGGTGCTGATTGATGCAGGTGTCTTGATTGGTGCGATAGAACTTGTGAAGGTTGTACGTAATCGTACGATCATTGTCGAAGGAGATAAGCTTTTCGTCACCGGTCCGCTTATCATCATACTTCACACGAACGAAGTCTGCACATACGTACTCAACAACACCGTCATCTTCTGCAAGAACCATGGCGCGCGAATCGCGAGCGACACGTGCTTCCATACCAGTACCAACAACC
>DATGWS010000279.1:0-1808 GCA_035299365.1 Candidatus Didemnitutus sp. | reverse complement strand
GCATGCGACGTTCAAGGTTGTATTCTTTCTCCCATGTCCATTGAGTTTCAGGATTCATCCACACTGTGTCATTACCGTTCTTGCCCCACGATGATTCGGGGAGGGCGATCTCGCAGGATGGGTTCGCGGCATCGAGGCGTTCTGATGCCGTTGTAGTGGTGAGAACGGGCGACGCGTGGATTCCGCGGATCACATGTTCTAAGAACACCGGCCCTTCAAACCACCAATGTCCAAAGAGTTCCGTGTCGAACGGTAAACACAAGGTTGGAATGCGATTCGTTGATGCCGTACGGTGTTTCACCGCAACATCGAGAATGTTTACGAAGTGTTGGGCGTGCGAGATCACCTTTGATTCTGCCCATTCAGGTACATATGGCTGTTTGAGCCCCATATCACCCTTTACGTCAGTAACGCGCCAATATCGGTGAGCTGACCGGAAATATTTCTTGTGGAAGTCCAAGTAGTCCGGGTCTCCAGGGTAGCCAGATTCACCGCTCCATACCTGGAGTGCAATCTGCATATGGCGGGTAAACACGGCGGCATTCTCGGCATGATCCTCTCCCGATACGCGGAAGATGTCAAACGCGCTGCGCTCGTTGAGCATCTCACGTGCCGTCCCGTACGTATCTGCGTAGGACGTACGCATGCCTTCCGGACCACGAACTCCAATCGGCTTAGACTGGCGGAGAGCTTCTTCGTCCGTTACAAAAAATTCCAAACCGTGACGGGAAAGTATCTGCTCAATGCCCTGTCTCGTTCTCGCTACGCTGTAGGCTGGCACATTCAGCAGGGTTCGCCACGGATATGATGGGCGATAGGCACACTCAGGAAGCCAGATCCCGCGCGGTTTGCGACCGAAGCGATGAACATAGGAACTCACAGCCAGTTCTACCTGAAGATCAACACTTGCATCTTCGGCAAGTAATGGCAGATACCCATGTGTAACACCACACGTCATCACTTCTATTGCACCAATATCTTGCAGTCGGCGTAGTTGAGCAACGATGTCTCCTTGGTAGGTGCCGTTGAAGTCCTCCCAACACGTACGATACCACGATTCCCACATGTTCGTGAGCCGAAGGATCTCTTCTGGAGCTCCCTCTTGTTCCATGTGCGTTCTATCTACGCGAGCCAATTCGGCATGTTCTTCGCAATAGCGTTCAAAAAGCTCGCGAAAATCCGGATGAGACAATTGCTCGCAAAGAACCGGGGAAATGTCGAATGTGATTCCAGGACGGATCCCGTCCTCAAGGAGCCTATCGCACATTCGGAGCATCGGAACGTAACACTCTGCAACCGCTTCACAAAGCCAGTCACTACCATGAGGCCACGTCCCGTGATGCAGGACGTAGGGCAAATGTGTGTGCAGGATAAAGGTGACCATGAGACACTGCAAGATACCACTGCCGGAAACGGAGAACGCCACGGCAGAGAACTACCGTGGCGTTTTTTATGGGGCGAGCGACGGGGCTTGAACCCGCGACAACCAGAGTCACAATCTGGGGCTCTACCAACTGAGCTACGCCCGCCATTGTTACGTGTTGCGCCCGGAATGCGCTTTAACTTGGCGCGCCCGGCAGGACTCGAACCTGCTACCCTCGGCTTAGAAGGCCGATGCTCTATCCGGATGAGCTACAGGCGCCTGCGGCAGTCCTCGACGCGGGGCGGCGGTTTGGTCGGGGCAGAGGGATTTGAACCCCCGACCCCCTGCTCCCAAAGCAGGTGCGCTACCAGACTGCGCTATGCCCAGAACTGTCACTCAGGCTTCAGCACATACATAGTTCGCGCGGATGCGGCAAGCTAGGGGG
>DATGWS010000278.1:0-9308 GCA_035299365.1 Candidatus Didemnitutus sp. | reverse complement strand
GTTGGTAAATACAACAAATACCCAGACAGCTACAAGAGCATAACAGAGGCATTCATCCACGCAGGTGCGATCAACAACACCAGGGTGAACCTCCGTTGGCTCGATTCCGAAGGGATCACAAAGGAAAACGTTAAAGAGCTTCTCTCAGATGTTGATGGGATCCTCGTTGCACCGGGATTTGGCTCCCGTGGTATTGAAGGCAAAATCAATGCCATCGAGTTTGTACGGACCCATAACATTCCATTCTTTGGGATTTGTCTTGGAATGCAATGTTCGGTGATTGAATTCGCTCGTAATGTTGCCGGACTACCCCTTGCCAACTCTTCTGAGTTCAAGAAGAACAAGTTTAATGTGATCGACCTCCTACCTGAACAACGTAAAGTGACGGAAAAGGGCGGTACCATGAGACTCGGCGCCTATCCGTGTCACCTTGAAAAGCGGACCAAGGCCTTTGCTGCTTACAAGAGCGAACACATCAGCGAACGCCATCGTCACCGCTATGAGTTCAACAATGATTTCCGTGAACTCCTCGAAAGCAAGGGGCTCCGTATCAGTGGTACATCTCCGGATGGCCGGCTTGTTGAAGTCGTAGAACTTCCCAACCATCCATGGTTTGTTGGGGTACAGTTCCACCCGGAACTTAAGTCACGTGCCGTAACAGGTCACCCGTTGTTTGTTTCGTTCATTAAGGCTTCGCTGGCTCATGCTCTGGAGAAGTTGTAAATGGGTCCGGTGCAGATTCTCCTCCTCGAACATGATGATGTAGAAGGACTCTACCCTTTTACGGCAACTCATTGTTCGTGGGAAATCCGCACGGGGCTCTTTACCATACTCGAGCGTTGGCAACACACACTCGACCAATATTCGGTCAGCGTTGTTTCCCACCGGGACAAACATGTGCGGTCATTCGTAGAACGGTACCCGCAAACGGCAATGTTTACGTCGGCCCCTTCCCTTCTCATTGCAGGCAATGTTGTTTTGTCTCCCAATGTGATGCGAAAACTGATCGGCACATGTGAGCAACGAAACGAGGCCTTTCTCGTTACGTGCAGCGGACACGTTGTTGGGGCGTTTATCCCGACAACTATGACGTCGCCCGATGATGCGGTCGAGCTACTGGCCTCCTATGATCCGGATGAGATCCAATCTGTGGAATGCAGCGGTCACGTCCTCCATAGGCAATGGCAAGCTTTGGATCACATTGCCGACTCAATTTCTTGGGATGCCACGCTACGTAGGCAATCAATTGCGCCATCGGCCACGATCCATCCAACGGTGGTCATTGACGAAACAAATGGTCCGGTGATGATCGATGAAAACGTCACAATTGGTCCATACTGCGCGATCTCCGGCCCCGTAGCTGTTGGTCGTGACACTATAATCAAGCCCTTTTCGACCATCGCAACAACAGTTATCGGTCCAACGTGTAAAGTAGCCGGAGAGATCCAAGACTCGGTAATCCACGGTTACAGTAACAAACAACACGACGGATTCCTTGGCCATTCCTATATCGGCGAATGGGTGAATCTTGGTGCAGGAACAACAACATCCGACCTAAAAAACAACTACGATCATATCCACGTTGTGCTTCCATGGGGCAAGGAAGATTCACAGAGAACGTTCCTTGGACTCCTGATGGGTGATCACAGTAAATCTGCCATCGGAACGCAATTCTCAACAGGCACCGTCTGTGGTGTGAGCAGCAACATTGTAACGCAAGGGGCTCCTACCAAGTCAATCGGATCATTTCGTTGGCTCAACGATACCTATGATACCGAGAAGGCTGTAGAGGTTGCTCGTATCGTAATGGCCCGACGCAACGTCGTGCTCGGACCGGAAACTGAAGCCCTTTTACGCTATCTTGCGGGCTAATATGTCCGCATCTTTACACATCTGGATCACTGGCGCTGGTCGTGGAATTGGCGCAGCAATCGCTCACCAATTGGGCGCAAAACATCGCATTACATTGAGTGGGCGTAATGAGGCATCTCTTCGACAGATCGAGAATATGCTGCCCGGAGGACATGCCGCTGTTGTTCCATGCGATGTTGCCAATGAACACAGCGTTTCTTTGGCACATGCAGCCGCAACCCAGTTGTTCGGTCCGGTAGATGTGCTGATCAATAACGCCGGGATCGCTGTTTTCACAGATCTTGCCAACATGACGGTAGATGCTTTTGACGATCAAGTGGCTGTAAATCTGCGTGGAGTATTTCTTGGCATCAAGTCCGTACTACCAAACATGTTAGCCCAGCAGAAGGGCATGATCATCACGATCAATTCTGTTGCTGCGATAACAGCGTTCTCCGGATGTACCGGCTATGGTGCCTCAAAGGCTGGAGCACTTGCTCTTTCTCGTTCCCTACGCAATGAAGTGCGCGGCAAACACATCAAGGTTGCTGACGTGATCGTAGGAGCAACGGAGACGGATATTTGGGGCAAAGAAGAACGGACCTTGCTTGGCGAACGTATGATGCAATCTGAAGACGTGGCAGATGCTGTACAGATGATCGTTTCATCGTACAGCAACCCACGCGTACAATTTGAAGAAATTCTCATTCGACCTCAACGTGGAGATCTGTAATGACCAAGGTGTTTATGGTGCTCTTTGCAGCACTCATTTCGATGCAAGCATCCGCTCAACCAAACCAGACATATAGTCATGGCGATCCATCACCTGAAGAACAGTTGATGTTGGAAATGATCAACAGAGCTCGTGCCAATCCCACCGAAGAAGGCATTCGATTGATGGATACTGATGATGCCAGGGTTCAACAAGCGTATTCGTTCTGGCAGATCAACAAGAGTGCTACGAAGCAGGCGTTTACGACCTATGCTCAACGTCCGCCCCTTGCCTTTCACCCAGCCTTAATGACTGCAGCTGCGGCACATTCCAAGGATATGGATGACAACAACTTCCAAGGTCATACAAGTAGCAATGGAGATGATCTTGGTGATCGGTACGCAAATGTGAGCTACGCATCGATGGGGACCTATGGTGAGAACGTTGCAGCATACAGCGAGTCTGTATGGCACGGTCACTGCGGCCTTAACGTAGACTGGGGAGAAGAGAACCAAGTACAGCTTGGACACCGCACCAACATCATGAACATTTCGAACTATCTTTTTACGGAGATCGGCATCGGGATCATAATAAATGATCAAGGTCTTCAGACCGGTCACGTTGGACCATATGTCATCACCCAAGACTTTGGTCTTCGTAGTGTCCGCTACATTACCGGAGTGGTGTACAATGACAAGAACTCCAACGGCTTCTATGATGTTGGTGAGGGCCTAGCCGGCGTTTCGGTTAAACCCAATCGCGGAACCTATTATGCGGTTACAAGTACTTCCGGTGGCTATGCCATTCCGTTCACTGGGAGCGGATCGGTTGTCGTTACCGCTTCTGAAGGGGGCTTGTCTGCACCTGTGGTAAAGACCGTGGATTTCAACGGTGAGAATCTGAAGGTTGACTTCATTCCTGCATCACAAGGTCCGGGCAATGTTACGCTTCGATTGCCGGCCAATAGTGCAACAGGTAGACCATTAGATGTTACACTTGAATGGGTAGCTGCACCGATGGCGGATTCGTATGAGTATCAGGTTGCAACTACGCAGAACTTTTCGACAAACAGTATTGTGGCCACAGGGACGCCAAGCGGAACAAGTGCCAGTGTAGTCCTTGCACAGTGCAACACCAAACATTATTGGCGCGTGCGTGGCGTAAACAGCGTTGGCAACGGTCAATGGTCGGCCCCCTTCACCTTCACAACAGGCGGGAAGCTCCCTACATCCACCACGGCCACATCTCCGAAAGGCGCACAGTCTGCTGACAATGCGGGCTCTGTACGATTCTCTTGGTCTACTGCAACCGATGCAACGCAATATCATTTGAGGGTGAAAAACTCAACGTCACCATTTGCGGTTGTGTTTGAAGACTCACTCGTCTCAGGAACAACAGCCAACGTCCCGGTCACGTCCGTGGGTGCTGGCAGCTTTACCTGGGAAGTGCGTGCCAAGAATTCATGTGGTAATGGCGGGTGGTCTACACCAGCAGCGTTCACATTAACAGTTACGAGTGTTGCGGAGTTCAAAGAAAATGGATGGGAACTTCGAGTAACACCTCATCCAGTCACGAACTCAACTGCGATCGTTGTGACGGCACCAAACGCCGAAATGGTATCTCTTGCTCTTTTGGACATAAGCGGCTCAACCCGCGAGCTGGGCATGTATCGTGTTAATGCAGGTCAGACAATCATTCCAGTTGATATGCGCGACAACGTTACACCAGGGATCTATTTGTTAACGGTCACTTCTAATGGCGCACTTGTATCACGCTTGTCGTTGGTGATTCCATGATCAAGTCACTCGTTTCCACGATCTGCGTTGCGCTCGTAATCTCGTCCTGTGCATCTACAACGGATCCAATTTCTCAAGAACCCACGTTCGCACTCTCCACCTTTGATCTCAAGGCCGGGGATAGATTGGAGTTTGAGTCTACAACATCTACGCAACCAGACAGTACTACCCTTACAACCGTATTAGTTATTGGAGTTACAGGAGCACCCGGAGCTCAAGTACTCTTACGCGAAGACTACACGTATAGGATGAGGGGTGGTTATCTTGAAATCTATCGTGGAACAGAGACGCCAGCGAAGATCGCCAAATTCCCTACAACTGTAGGAGATACAGTGATCCACGTCCTGGATACACTAAAGAATCCTTCAGGTTCAACTCTGCAGATCTATAATAAGGTCGTAACAACGGTACATGCGGACACCACCATAACGACGCCTGCGGGTTCTATCCGCTGCGCTGTCTTCCAAACATTGTCGGTACCATCTTTGACAGATGGCGTAGGTGTTGTTGTTACCAGATCTCTAACGTTTATCAGCCCGTCTCTTGGCATCATCACAGATGAATCTCAGCTGTGGGCCGGAACAACGACAGACGGGCCACCGTTTGGTTCTACTACTTCAAAACTTGTCAAGATCACGCGTAAATAGTCTGAGTTAAGCGGCATTCACGTAGGCTGACCGAGAAGGCAGATCTACGCCGCAGCTGCGTTCGATGAGAGCAATCACATCGTTTCGACGCGTCTTATCCGCCTGTGGCATGAGGAAGACATCGAAACGGATGAGCTCTTGGCTACCTGCCGCATTCAACCATTGACCATACTTCTCGTGAAGCGTTAGCTCCTTGGCTCCTGGGATCTGGTCGCAATCAAAAGCGTCAACCAGTTCATACTGACCAGAGTCGCCTTTTCGGAGAATTCCTACCACACCGGGTACGTCATATGACTTCCAATCATCCAAGCTGATCGGCATCAGGAAGTGCATGCAGTTCTGTACGGGCATTGCTTGCAACATGACGTTCTCCTTTGAGTTCAAAAATTACTTTGGTTTGAGTCCACGGACATCTTAGTTCTCTTCGCCGCGATCGATCGAGTATGGGTGTTGACGGTTCGTTTTCATGATGTTTCCTTTTACGTTCTTGTTGTGGTTCGTGTTGTGTTTCATTTTACCGCTTCGCCTTCTCTAGCACTCTAGCATTCTAGCATACTAGCACTCTAGCCTACTAGCTTCAGTCTTCAGCACGGTCGATCTGTGCGCGTTGTGGTACGAGGCCTGTTAGTTCATCTGGGTTCTGGTAGTAGTACTGAACAGTTGTCTGATTGCTTTGAAGGAGGTATTTCGCGTCGGTCTGGCTGATACCAGCGTCTTCATAGCTAACGAGACCGAAGAAGCACATGATTGCGATGAGGAGTTCCATGGTGTTGACTTTCGATTTTTTGTTGTTTGAGTTGTTGTTCTACCTGACTTCGACAAAGACTCGAGGATTCTTACAGCTCAGTTCTCTTCGCCGCGATCGATCGAGTATGGGTGCTGACGTGTTGTGCGCATGATGTTCTCGTGTAAAGAAGTTGTTTGAATTAGTTTTCTTCGCCGCGATCGATCGAGTATGGGTGTTGACGTGTTGTACGCATTGTGTTCTCGCTTGAAATTGTTTTCGAAAGGTTGTTGTTGTTCGATGTATTCCCAGACTTCTGCATTAGCAGATGTTCAAACGGACAGAATCAATCTTCCGCACGATCGATGTTGACGCGTTGTGGCAGAAGGGCGAGCGAGTCCGGATTATCGTAATAGTACTGGACCGTCGTCTGGTTGTCCTGCAACAAAAGATTGGCCTCAGGTTGTGTAATACCGGCATCCTCGTAGCTAACGAGTCCGAAAAAGCACATGATGGCAATGAGTAGTTCCATGGCGGAAACCCTTGTATGGTTTTGAACAAATGATGTTTGTAGTTGGTCTTCATGATTGCGTCTCCAGTAGCATCCAACCCAAACCTACCCCACCACTACGGATAGGTTACGTTTGACCGGATACATATGAACCGTCCATGTTACTGGACAGATCAATGCATATGTACAATCGCACAACCGGCATTTGCCGGGCATTGTGCGACGCAAGGCTCAACAGCACGGGTTTTACCCCGGTCCGTTGCCTGTGGAGCGAAAATGGTATGAATAGATTTGATACGCCGTTACAAATAATTTGAAATTGTTACAGGGCATTACGGGCAATACTGTATATTGACACTGCAATGCAAGTCCCTACTTAAAGGCACTTTAGGTGTTTTTGCCATGGAAATTCTTAAAGAAATATTGCGGATTGTTACAACGAAATCCGACAAAGCCAAGGTCTTTCCCGAACTCATTGAGGGCGATGAGGCGGCTTCTTCCCTTGCGGGGCGGTTTTTAAGTGGTATTGCCAATGATCAGTATGCTAACGATGACGAAGCGGCGCTAGATCTTTACGGTACTGAATCAAGCGACCAGCGGTATCGGACGCTAAAGTCACGCACATATGAACGATTGATGCATTCCGTGCTCTTTTTACAGGTGAAACAGCCGGAACACTCTGAGTACCTGAGTTACTATTACAAATGTATGCGCAACCAGATCGCAGCTCAGACCTTGATGCGATTTGCATCTCGCCGGGCTGGTTATGCGATAGCGTTAAAGACCCTGACCATAGCTCAAAAGTATCAGTTTACCGACATCTGCGTTTCGCTTGCCGTGATGTTGCGAGAATCTGCGGCCGTTTGGAACAAGCGCACCACGTTTCTGCACCATCATCGAGAAGCGGTACGACATATGAGCGCACTGAAATGTGAATACGATGCAGACTTTCTACTCGACCACTTAAAAATGGAGATGACGGTTACGAGTCGCAAGCGGTCCTATTTGATAGACCTTCATAAAGACGCCATGGTAAAGGTGGAGACGATGCGTAAGGAACACAATACGCATGGTCTGCGGTTGAGTAGTTTCCGTGCCGCCGTGAACTACTTCGATTTTGTTGAGGATTTTTCCGGCGTTATCGATGAATGCGACCGTGCCATAGAATACCTGAACTCAGTTCCTCACCTGTCTCAACGAGCACGTCACGGTGAGTTCATGCTTCAGAAGATGACGGCGGCACTCTACCTACGGCGCTATAGTGAGGCCTTCACCCTTTCGGACAAGTGTATTGATTCATTCACAGTGGCCGGTAACAACTGGTACTTTGCATCTGACCTTGCCTTTGTTGCAGCTATTAATATCCAGGATTATGAAAAGGCAGAACTCCTCTATACTCGTGCAACAACCCATCGAAAGTACAATATGCTCTCCGAGAATACGAGGGAGCGCTGGATCATCTACGGCGCCTACCTCTTACTCGCGGAGCAACTCGGTTTATATGCGCCACAACAGAGTCGGGCAAAGACGTTCCGCCTTTCAACGTATCTGAATTCCCTACCGGAAGAGTCAAAGTCGAAGAAGGTCTACAACGTATTGATCATCGTCTCACACGTGTTCTACCTCATGATCAATGGTGACTACGATACGGCTGAAAAACGGATCGACTATCTACGAGTCTATTCCTCACGGTATCTCAAGGAGAAGCACTTCAATCGGGTTCGGATATTCTTGCGCCTCATTCAGAGTTTTCCGAAACACTCGTTTATCCCTTCCGAGATCCGTAAGAACACAAAGGATATTTACGAGGAGCTCATAGCCTCCTCACATGATCCGATGCCCTCAGAAACAAATGAACTCATCCCCTTCGAAGTGATGTTTGAATCACTATTGAAAACCGTAGAGAAGTCCAACACATAGCCCCTTCCCCATCTAAACGCAAAATCCTTTACATTTTGTATATTGTCCACACGTTTCCACAATTGAATACGGTATTCCTATGCAAACCAAGATCCAGCTCGGCACCCGTCATCGTCAGATTCGCGAATCTGTCCTTCAGATGTCTGTAGCTGATTATGCAAAGCATATGCAGGTGAAGGTACCAACAGTGTATTCGTGGGAATCAGGTCGCACATCTGTACCCCAGGATGTTTTGGCAATCCTCGAAAAACGCTATGGGATTTCCTCCGGGTGGCTCTTGACCGGAACCGGCTCGCCAACTCTAGGAACGTCGGGCCCGGATCACCACTCGATTCCCAGTGAGGCAAAAACCGCTCTAGATCGTCTCGAGGAGCAAGTACAAGCCATTCGTTCTGTTATTGCCGAGCTCAAGTCACAATCGCCTCTTGTAGTAGCACCGGCTCGTTCTGCCAAGGGGGCTCGCGGACCACGTATACCGATGTTATCGTTGGGAGTGAGTGCCGGACTCCCCACAGCTTCCGATGATACCATTGAGCGTGAGATCGATCTGGCCGATATGCTCCTAGAGCATCCCGAAAGCACCTATTTTATTCGGGTGGTGGGAGATTCAATGACCGACGCAGGAATCAGTGATGGAGACACTCTTATCGTTGATTGTGCCATCCAGCCACGTTCTGGTCAGATCGTCATTGCAAAGGTCTACGGCGAACTCACCGTTAAACGATATATCAAGGCCGAAGGGCGTCCAGTTCTGCGGGCTGAAAACAGACGGTATAAGGACATTGCAATCACAGCCGACATGGACTTTACGATAGTCGGTGTGGTTCGCAGCTGCATCAAAAAACTCTAAACTTATCCCCCGTCCCATATCTGCTTTGTCAATTCATTTGACATTTCGTAGAATCGCAGATGATTCTCTGCGTTGTTATGGAAGGGGCTCTCTCCTCCGCCCGATGGGATGCCGTTGTTGAACGGGTACATGCTTGTACCCCACTTCTTGTGGTATCCGGGCATGGTAGGCTTTTTGCCGGCACTGATGATCTGAATGGACTTCGTGAGCTCGTGCGCAGAACCAAGGCATTATCTGCGTTGGCACCCGATAGAATAAGTGCATTTCTCTGTGCACTCAACGGAACGGCAGGACGTT
>DATGWS010000277.1:0-19440 GCA_035299365.1 Candidatus Didemnitutus sp. | reverse complement strand
GGTGTACGGGCGAGACCTCGTACTTGATCTCAGCCTCTGTGAGTAGACGTTCAATTTCCTCCATCGAAGATCGCATGGTATTCACCCGCAGCGTAAGCATCGGGCGGTGATTGTTTGCTGATAGGATGGCTTCTGCCTGTTCTCCACCAAATCGGTCCACATAACGCCTAACGATCCACTGGGGATGTGCGTAGTGGATGGAAAGGTGCAGTACTTCATTCTCCTGTCTGTCTGGGTAGCGGATGGTCTGCACATTTCGCAAGATGTTGCGAAGCACTCCATTCACGATACCGGCATGTTTATCACCCTTGATGCGTTTAACGATCTCAACAGATTCGTTGATAGCCGCCGGTGCTGGGATCTTTGATAGAAACAGCATCTGGTATAGGGCAATACGCATTGAATTCTTCACAAGGGGCAGGCATTTCGCAAACTCGCCGTGATAGAACCCCGTAAGAACCCAATCAAGTCGGGATTGCCACCGAACAGTTCCGTTCACAAGTTCGGTAACTAGTGCACGGTCTGCGGGCTCTAGCTCCGAACGGCGTAACTCTCCATCAAGAAGTTTGTCGATGTAGGAGTCGCTGTTCTCGTAACGACTAAGGAGCTTCACGGCAGTGCCGCGAGCGGTTTGAAAGATCGTTGTCGAAGAATCTTCGACACGAGGGGCGGCCTGCTCGTCGCGTGCGGCCTCTGGAGGTGCTTGTTGGTCTGCCATAGGGCCACAAGTATACCGAAATGACGAGTTGTTTGTCTTTTGTGACAAGTTGCGAATGATTCACACCCATGATAAGTTTCATCAATGTCTAACCGAAACCACCAGCCCCTTCTGCTCATCCTTGTTTGTTTCCTGGCTGTTGGCACCCTCCATGCCCAGGTGAACGTTATGGATAGCGACCCAATTGCTGCCAGAAAGCGCCTCGTCTACAGTCAAGTTGGGGCCTTCATCGGCTTTGGATCCACTACACAAGGTGGTTCGTTCACCACCGATTGCAACTGTGAATTCAATGGTGGAGCCGGCGCAGGATTTGTTGCCGGACTGATGTTCGAGAGACTCACACGATCAGAATTTACGTGGGGTGTAACGCTTGGCTATGATAGTAGGGGGCTAACCGGACGTTTCCGCGAGGAGGAAGGTGTGGTGCAGACCAGCCCGTCCGGACGAGCCTTTACAGTGCCTATCACCTTCTTGAACGAAGCTCAGGTAGATCTTAGCGTTATTACGGCAATGCCGTATGTGAAGCACCATTTCTTCGACATCTTCTTTGCGCGCCTTGGGGCATCGGTTGGGTATGTGTTTTCTTCGGGACTGAGCCATTCCAAGACCCTAGAGACCCAAACCGTAACCTTCCCTAACGGAGAAGTGGCTACGGTAAGCCTTCCTGGTGGGGAGAGCACCACGGTTACGTTGCAGAACGGACCGTTTGCGGATCTCAATGCTCTTCAACTCGGAATCATGGCCGGAGTTGGCTTGGAGATCAGACTTTCAAAAAAAATGTTTTTAAGTCCAACTGTCCAATATCTCTTCCCTTTGACCTCTATCAGTGCTCAGGGAACCAGCTTTACAGTGCGATCGCTGCAATTTTCTGCTGAGATTCGTCACATTCTGTAACGATATACTTTGGTGGTTATCCACATTTACCTATTTTTTCCGTCCGTTGCCTCGGGCAACGTTTGTCGGAAACGGGACACCCAAGTGGTTGGGACGAAATCATCATTAGGACGGGATGTGTATGATGCAGCGATTGGTGACGGTCTGTGTCGGCGCTTTACTACTGTTTGCGCAAGGTCAGGCCGCAGCATCGAACTCGGAGTTGTATCTCTTTGGCGTGACCATAGAGTCAACTGTATCGGCGGATGAAGATTCGCGCGGGGACATCCTGGAGGATCCTAGGAAGATCCGGATCCTTAACCTTGGAAAGGTCATCAACCACAAAGGTTTGGACTACGGTCCAACCATTAGTGCTGATGGCAAGACACTGTACTATGTGTCGAATCGCCAAGGTAGTCGCGTAACGAAGGACGGCGACTTCTCGCACGACTTCTGGTCGGCGAAGAAGGAAAACAACCTCGACACGATCTTCTCATCGCCTGTAAACATCGACACTGTCGATGCAGGCGTGAATACGATCATGAACGAAGGGGTTGCCTCGATCGCTGCCGATCGTCAGACACTGTACTTCACTGGATGTAATCGTCCGGACGGTCTTGGTGACTGCGACATCTACGTTGCTGAGATCGAGGGAGACCGTTGGTCGAAGCCACGTAACCTTGGTCGTACGGTGAACTCAGAATATTGGGACTCGCAGCCAACGATTACTCCAGACAAGTCACGTCTGTACTTCTCTTCGAATCGCCCATCACCAACAAACCCTGATGGCGAGGGTGATGACGATATCGACATCTGGTACTGTGATTGGGATGATGACCTCGGTGAATGGAAAGCGGCCAAGAACATGGGCCCTGAAGTGAACACCTCTAAGCAGGAAGTTTCCCCGTTCATTGGTTCCGACGGCTATACACTCTTCTTTGCATCGAATGGTCTCCTCCCTAACATGGGCGGTTTGGACTTCTATCGCACAAAGAAGACAGGCGAAAAGGAACGTGACGGTCGTGAAAAGTGGTCTAAACCAGAACAGCTTCCTGCTCCGATCAACACGAATCAAGATGAGCAGTTCATTTCGCTGCCGGCCTCCGGTGACGTGTTGTACTTCTCCTCACGCCGTACAGACATCAGTGGATTCCAGGGAGACCTCGACGTCTTCATGGCCTTCATTCCGTCGTACTTCCGCGCTGTGAACGTCATCGTTAATGTCATCGATGAGTGTACGGGGCAAAACATCCCGGCTACCGTAACGTTCCGCAATAACAAAACGGCACGTACCCAAAAGGACAGTGTCGATCAGCAACGCACAGAGAATAATCTCATTGTTAGCAATGATGATTATGGAACTGGTGCAACACGCGAAGATTCCACAACCCTCACAGTAACGGCGTTCTCGCCGAATTACGGTGAGCGTTCGATCATGATCAATGTGAAGGATCCGGGCAAAACAACAAATGCCTCGGAAGCGAATCAACAGACAGAGATCCGTAAGACCATTACCCTTGGTCAGCGTCCGGTCCTGGGCGCAGAAATGGAATTCTCGCGTTGGGCTAAGAAGCTGAACAACTCGTTCAAGGGTCTTGTGATGGAAGAGCGTGCAACGATCCAGCTCTATCCAATGCTGCCATACGTGTTCTTCGACTTGAACAGCAGCGCTATGCCTAGTCGCTACAAGCTGCTCACATCTTCGCAGACGAATGGTTTCAATGATGAGCTCCTACCGGGTGGTACACTCGACAAGTATTACCATGTGCTCAACATCTTCGGCTACCGCCTGAAGAAGTACCCAAATGTTAAGGTTGAGTTGGTTGGCTGCGTTGACGAGAAAAACGAGGACAAAAACTCGTCACTTCCAAAAGAACGCGCTCAACTCGTCTATGACTACCTCAAGAATGTATGGGGTATCTCCGAAGACCGCATGAAGGTAACAGCTCGTGGCTGGCCGGAACTACGTTCCAATCCGAATGACACCTTTGGTATCGTTGAAAACCGCCGTACAGAGCTTCGTTTCTCGGGCGGTACAGCAGACGATCTCTGGGAGGTTCAACGCCCAATCTTGGACAATGACCCAACCGTTTCTCCAGATCCTGACCAGATGACCTGGACAATGAAGAATGGTATTGATGCCGGCATCGTTGCTTCCCGCCGCATCGAAGTGTTCCGTAATGATCGTCCATGGAACGTGCTGAAGGAAGTTGGAACAATAGATCCATCCAAACAATGGGACTGGACCAATACTGACATGGAGTATCCACTTGAAAAGGGTGCGGCAGGAACACCTGAGATCAACCTCAACCCCTACAAGGCAGTTCTCGTTGTGACCTCAAAGAATGGCCAAGAATGTAAGTCGGATACGGTAACGATCCCTGTTAAGCGTATTTCATCGAAGTCTATTGTTATCAAGACGGATGAGCAATCAACCCTCGAAAAGTACAATCTGATCCTCTTCAAGTTTGACTCACCGGAAGCCGGCGAACTCAACGAGCGTATCATGTCTACGTGGGTATTCCCACGCGTAAAGAAGTCCTCTGTGATCAGTATTGACGGTCACACGGACGTTGTTGGTCTGGATACGCGCAACAAGAAGCTCTCTGAAGACCGTGCCCGCACGGCTGAGAACTTCATCAAGAAGCGCACATCAGACTTCAAGGAACTCAACACACGTGGTACCGGCGAAGAAGAACCACTATACTCGAACGAACTTCCTGAAGGACGTTTCTTCAATCGTACGGTTCAGGTGAAGATCGAAACGCCACTTATCGATGCTGAACTCGGCGAATAAATGCCGTGTACATAGAATTTGATCAAGCGCCCGACTTTTCGTCGGGCGCTTTCTGTTTACATTCGCATCTATGATAGAATGGAATGTTGACCCAACGATCTTCACACTCGGCCCGCTCTCTCCGCGCTGGTACGGGATGCTCTTTGCAACGGCGTTTCTTTTGAGCTATCAGGTGGTGAAGAAGATCTTCGTCACGGAGAAGAAGGAACTCAAAGATCTCGATCTATTAACGATCTATATGATCGTAGGCACGATCTTGGGCGCGCGCTTAGGCCACGTGCTCTTCTATGAGCCGGAGATCGTGTTGAACAATCCATTCGAACTCTTTGCCATTTGGCACGGCGGACTAGCCAGCCATGGCGGTGCCTTGGGTATCATCACGGGCTTGTGGTTGTTCCATCGCAAGAGGCGCGGGTATTCGATGACGTGGCTCTTGGATAGACTCGCTATTGTAGCCGCTCTCTCCGGGATGTGTATTCGAATTGGCAACCTCTTCAACTCAGAGATCGTTGGTCGTCCAACGGATGTGCCGTGGGCATTTTGGTTCAAACTGAACGACGTGCTTCCTGTGTGGCGTCACCCGGCACAGGTCTATGAGGCCCTGCTGTGTCTCGTGATCTTCCTAGGTCTATGGGTGCTGTATCGCAAGGGAGTTGCCTCAGCTGCACCTGGACGGCTATTCGGGATCTTCCTCGTTGTACTCTTTACCGGACGGTTTCTCATAGAATTCCTCAAGGAACACCAAGTAGAGTTTGAGGCATCTCTCCCCATCGATATGGGGCAGATCCTTAGCGTACCATTTATCGCGGTAGGCGTCTGGTACTTGGTACGATCACGCGCGGGCTCCTCACCGTCGGCATCAGTGCGATAGGTTTGTCGATGATCGTGAATCCGCTCACGCTCTTCACGAGACTGTTCACAGACGATGGATCCTTGGTTGTTGCCCTTGCTGTGTAGATCGTGTTGTTCGCCTGCACGTACTTTACGCACACTGTTTGTTGCGTGATTGGATCGCGATACCAAATCATGGCTGTCCTTGATGCAGAGTCAATTCGCGATGTAGCCTTGGTTCCGGACCGTTGCAGAGAATCAAGCAGTCTGTGTACCAGTCGGTCCAGATCGTTTGTACGGGACGCTGCTTCCATCTTGACGGTGATCTCGCTGCCATCGTTGGCTGAGAGCCTCTGTATGCCATCCTGCATGCGCTCTACAGTCCAGGCAGAAGGCCTGTCACTCGATAGCACAAATCCCGCTGCCGTGTCGATGAAGTTCTGTCCGGAGAATGCACCATCAGTCTTTACGCCCGGAATTGTCTTGAGCGCACTGTCGGAGATGGTACCCGTCGTTAAAGACACACTATCACCAAACGCCTTTACACTCTCTGATGACGTACCGAGCTGTGTAGTGATGGGTTGTTCCAGCGTTACTTCAACGCCCTGATCCGTGACTTTCAACGTGCCACCGCGGTTTGTTACGTTTTGAAAGAAGAGAACTGTGGCAAGCACACCAACGACCGTTATAGCAGAGGCAACGATCAACGTACGTTTGGTTTTCTCGCGCTCTACGTGGACCTCTTTTGGCAGCACTGGATCGTTGTTGTCAGTAGGCATGGAGCCCCCTCCCATAATTTGAACCGTTCAACACCGTGAACATACGCCGAAGGGCGTTAATTTTGACGTTCACACCATTAAGGAAATAAAATGTCAGTTCAGAACATCACGGTCATTGGCGGCGGCACGATGGGTAACGGTATCGCCCACGTTGCGGCACAAAGCGGATATTCGGTCACGCTGGTCGATGTGAATGATGCGGCACTTGCACGAGCTATCAAGACCATCACATCGAACTTGGAACGTCAGGTCAAGAAGGAAACGATCTCAGCTGAAGTTATGGCAGAGACATTGTCTCGCATCACTACCAACACGTCCCTCGAAGCTGGTGCTGCAAATGCAGACTTGGTGATTGAGGCCGCAAGTGAGCGACTCGAGATCAAGCAACAGATCTTTGCTACACTTGATAGAGTATGTGCGCCTCATGCAATCCTTGCATCGAATACATCTTCTATCTCGATCACGGAATTGGCAGGGGGCACAACTCGCGCCGACAAATTCATCGGCATGCACTTCTTTAATCCGGTTCCGGTGATGAAGCTCTGCGAGATCATTCGTGGTCTTGCTACGAGTGATGAAACGTATGCGCTCATCAAGGCCCTTGCCGAGAAGATGGGTAAGGTGCCGGTGGAAGTGCAAGACTATCCCGGCTTCATCTCCAATCGCATTCTGATGCCGATGATCAACGAAGCTGTGTATTGTGTGATGGAAGGGATTGCCTCCGTAGAAGACATCGATACCGTGATGAAGCTTGGTATGGCACATCCAATGGGCCCCCTCACACTTGCTGACTTCATTGGTCTTGATGTATGCTTGTCCATCATGGAGGTGCTGCACAATGGACTTGGTGATTCCAAGTATCGTCCGTGCCCGCTGCTCCGCAAGATGGTTGCTGCAGGACATTTGGGGAGGAAGAGCGGGAAGGGCTTCTATGTCTACAACTCTTGAGCCATGGCTGCGTAGCCCTCTGCCGAATATCATCGATGAACTACAACCTGTGGCCTCGATGTTCATTGCAGCAAAGGAGGATATACTGAAGGCAGTGTCTGCGATCACCGCCAACACTCTGTGGGAAAAATCCGGTGGCGCTGCGTCCATTGGATTTCACATCGTGCACCTTGCAGGGGCTACGGACCGTTTGCTTTCGTATGCAGAAGGCGCAGAGTTAACCGACGAGCAGAAAGAAGAGTTGTCACAAGAGCGTGAAGCAGACCATCTACGGCCAGCTCTGGATTATGTGGTGTTGCAACTCGCGCAGTCAATGGATCTTGCTGTACGCAGACTCGAAGGAGTCACTGCAGAACAGCTGTCCACGCAGCGAGAACTTGGAAGGGCTAGAGTTCCAACAACCATGCGCTCTCTCATAGCCCACGCTGGTGAGCATGCTGCGAGACATGCCGGTCAGATCGTGACAACTGTGAAGATCGTGACGACTCATGTCTGAGTTAGAACCATTGAACTTTACGGAGCACCCGGCAGACGAAATGCTGAGTCGGGCTCAAGAGTTCTATGCGGATGTGCGGACGCGCAGAACTGTGCGCGACTTTAGCAATCGACCAGTAGTGCGGGAGATCATCGAACTATGCCTTCGAGCTGCCGGAACTGCTCCTAGTGGTGCAAACATGCAGCCCTGGCATTTTGTCGTTGTTGAAGACCCCGCATTGAAAGCAAAGATTCGCGAAGAAGCAGAGATTGAAGAGCGGGAGTTCTATCATCATAAGGCGCCACAAGAGTGGCTGGATGCATTGGCACCGTTGGGTACTGATGAGCACAAACCGTTTCTCGAAACGGCACCGTATCTGAT
Organism: Candidatus Didemnitutus sp.; assembly: GCA_035299365.1. GTDB lineage: Bacteria > Bacteroidota > Ignavibacteria > Kapaibacteriales > Kapaibacteriaceae > UBA10438. The sequence goes on along the minus strand of DATGWS010000277.1, from coordinate 11,638 downwards.
AGCAGTGTTTGTGCAGAGTTATGGTGTTCTCCCTGACGGACGAAAGGTAAAACACTACTACGCACAAGAGTCGGTCGGTCTTGCCACAGGAATGCTCATTACCGCTCTCCATCATGCCGGACTGGCGACACTTACGCACACACCGAGTCCGATGAGTTTCCTTAACGACATTCTTGATCGCCCAAAGAACGAACGTCCTTTTCTCCTGCTCGTGGTTGGCTATCCAGCGGAGAACGCTCTGGTTCCAAACATTACGAAGCAGCCGCTGCACCAGTATGTGACGTTCAAGGAGTGATAACGTGACACAACTATGAGGTCTGGTATGTCGATGTTAATGAAGAACCTCGTGGTTGTGGTTGCTGTTATGTGCAGCATGTACGGGAATGTCGTTGCGCAGTCCGTTGATTGGGTTGTGAGGTTGCCTCGTATGCCGATAGGGTGGCAGGTGGGTACGTCTCGTGTAGTTGAAGATGTCGTACGGCAGCGACTTTTCACCTTGGGATGGAAGCGTGGTACTACCTTAATGTCAGAAGATGAGGGGAGATCGTGGAGCGGTGAATATTCGATCTACACCGATGTGGTGGGGAAGAATGCCAACCTTATCGTCTTGGCCGACGGCACGTATCTCTACCATGGTCAAACGCCGTTCAATCAGCGCGTGGCGGTTGTGTCTTCGGACGGTGGTGAAACATGGCGGAAACTCACAGAGGATCCGCGTGTTCTGAAGGAGGGAATCCACAATGGCATCGTTGAGTTCATAGAGCCACATTACATCACGGCCCTTGATTCGAGTGCGAACAGCGGCGGTACAAGTAAGCTTCTCAGCGCAGATCTGGGTCGCACGTGGAGACCGTTCCCGGTGCAGCCGCTCGATACAGGTGTGGTTTCGAACGCGTGGCATCAAGCAGCCCCCTACATCATCTATTGGTCGGGCAGGACACATTGGTATCGTTGTGATGTGCGCACGGATACTGTGTGGAGCACTACGTCCGTCCCTTCAGAGCTTGACGGGGCAGTGGAGTTGGGCGCTTCCGTCGTTGGATCAATGAACGGTCGACTAGCCTACATGGTCCACGTTGATAGCGCCGTCACCGTAACCGACCTCAGCATCCTATCAGCCCTAGCCATCACTGACAGCACTGCCTATGTGTTTGATAGTGCCGGATGTACGTATGAGATCCAACCACGGACAGGATCGATCCGACGACTCTCCTGTGTGAGCGGCTCGTCAACAGGAGAGCAGCTTGCACTTGATCTGGCCTCAAAGTATGGCAGCCTCGTGCTTGCCGTTTGGAGAGATGCAGCGGACACCTGGATCATGGAAGAGTTCGATCTCGAAGCCGGAACATCTACGATCAACCGTGCTCGCTATCGTCGATCACCTGTTCTCTACAACAACACATCGCCCCTTACCTATCTCGGTGAGAAGGGGCTCTTCATGATCACCGATCAACCTCCGAAGTTTAGAGAGGTTGTCCGAACGCTTGATCTTGGATCGACATGGATCCTCAGCGATACGATCGATGTGAAAGATCTTGTTCCGGCATTTCTTCCGATGTCGAGTGCAGTTCAGACTGAGAGCGGAGAACTGCTCCTTCAGTCAGGGTTCGACCATTTGCTCCGCAAGGAGGACGACCAGTGGAAGGAGCGAATGCAATACCTGACAACGGGGCATGAACGCGTTCTGGAACGTAAGCCTACACTGTTCATGGATGAGGATGATGTGCTTGTGCCTGGTGCGATGCTTCTGAAGCTCGACCCAACCACGTGTGCGTTTGTGGATACCATCCTTCCTCGTAGAGCGATGTTCATGCGTAGACTCTCCGATGATATGCTGGCAGCCGGCAATGATTCCCTTTGGTTGTCTTTTACCAACAAACGCGAGTGGATCTACGTCCCGGCCGGACTCACAGATGTGCCACCAACGCAACGCGGAAAGGTGAGTGATGTTGCACGACTCCTGAACGGAGATCTCCTGTGTGCTATCCGTGGTGTGGACTCTGTAGATCCTGCAGGCTTACGAGGTATCCTCAAGCGAGGCGGAATAACAAAGAGCACTGATGACGGCGACACATGGAGCACGATAGATTCTCTGCCGGAAGGAATGACGCACGTAACAACACTGTTGACTCTCCCGTCCGGGAATGTCCTTGCCCACTGCGCACGCGTGGTCAATGATCCGACTTCGCCGCTCGTGGAATCTGCCGCACTCCTTCGTAGTGTAGACAATGGAGCACAATGGACCATCGTTGCCCGAGACTTCCGCTCCAATATTCCATATCCCGATATGGAGCCAAACATTGTGCAGGTTGCTAACGGCGCAATCGTTGCAACGATGTACTCCGGTAACGTTGTTGTTTCATTCGATGATGGCGAGAATTGGGACGTAGTAGATGCTCCCGAGTTAGGAACTACACAGGTCAACAACATCTTACTCCGTAGAGATGGCTCCCTTCTCATCTCCACCGATGTTGGCGTTGGCATACTTCGCATCCCAAGCGTAACGGCTGTTGATGAACACCGATCAACCTCCACCATACATCAGATCGCTATGGATGGTGTCCTCCACTATCAATGGAAGGGGGCTCCTGCAACCCTCACGATCCGTGACCTCAACGGATGCACATACGCTGTGCATACTGCCCAAACAGGAGACAATCGATTCGATATAGCAAATCTTGTTCCCGGCGTTTATTCGATCACATGTGTCGGAGAACAGTCGTTTGAGCGTTCGCTATTCGTGAAGCCGTAAGCGACTAGGCAGCCTTATTCAGACGTAGTTGTGCGTCGTAGAGGTCGCACGATATCTGCAGATTCATCCAAAAGTGCGGCGAGTTTTTGAACACTCGTGCAAGAAGAATGGCCGTTTCGGCGGACACGGCTCGCTTGCCATTGATGATCGTGTTGATTCGCTGAATCGAGACACCGAGTTTCTCTGCGAGCTCCACCTGTGTCATGGACATAGGAATCAGAAACTCCTCGAGAAGAACTTCCCCGGGGTGCGTGGGCCTTCTATTCTTTGGTGACATTACAGTGCCCTTACCTATGGTAATCGATGATCTCAACATCATGGGCTCCACCAGACATCCACCGAAACACAATTCGATACTGATCATTCACGCGGATGCTGTGGTATCCGGCAAGATCGCCTCGAAGCGACTCTAGTCGATTCCCTGGAGGAACGCGAAGGTCGTTCAGATCGTGAGCAGCATCAATCATATCGAGTTTACGTATGGCAACGCCGTGCAACGCAGCGGGAAACATCCGCGCATGCTTAGAAGCAACGCCGTCAAACACATCCTGTGTCGATTTATTTGCGAAGCTCACAATCACATCCAAATTTAACGCTTTAACGTATAGCATGCAAGAACACCGGTGCGGACGAATATCAGCGTTCTCTTGCAACCTTCTGTAGGACGTGCCGTACCGCCTGAATCCAATAATTCAGGAGTGCTTCGATGTCTCTGGTACTTGTCTCGTGTGTGATCGGGCTCCTTGCCCCTCAGGAAACTGATGACAGAACATATGTTGTGAAGGGGCTTGTTGTGAGTGCCCGAGACTCATCCCGAATGGCCATGGCAAACGTGGCAATGCTCAACCCTCAGGACTCCTCGGTCCGTAAGGGTGTGGTGGCCAAGAAGGACGGGAGTTTTATGATCACCGATGTTGAAGGGTTGGATCATCTTCTGCGAGTTTCCTATGCCGGACACCACGCGGCATATCGTGCTCTTGAGGATCTTATGACAAATACGGGAAGTGATACAATCGATATCGGAGTTGTTGCCTTAGAATCCGTCACGACGAACATCGTAGAAGTGACAGCAGAACGCCCCCTCGTTGAATATCAAGACGGTAAGAAGATCTTCAATGTCACTGAGTCCATCACAACGGCAGGGGGCAATGCATTGGACGTGTTGAAGCAAGTTCCTACGGTGAATGTTGATCTCGAAGGAAACGTAACCGTACAAGGAATGTCGGGCGTGAACATCATGATCGACGGGAAGCCACTATCGGCGTATGGGAATGCAAATCAGATATTAAAAACTCTTCCGGCAGGAGTGTTGGAGAAGGTGGAGGTAGTAACGAATCCCGGATCGAAGTACGATGCTCAGGGGCAGGGTGGTATCCTGAATATCGTGTTAAAGAAACAGCGGAAATCCGGATTTAACGGAATCGTGGACCTCAACCTTGGTGTCTACGACAACTATAGTGGCTCCACAACCATGAACTCTCGTAATGATGATCTGAACTTCTTTGGAGGAGCAGATTTCTATTTGGCAAGACAGCGCCGATACAGAAATGTGGAAAGTGTCTTCGATGATGGAACGGGGCTTCTTCGCACGGGTACATCATATAACAACAATCATTCATACGGACTCAGACTTGGCTCAGATATCACATTTGACAGTGTGCATAGTCTTACGATCAGTGCTGAAGCACGGGCTAACAACGGAACCAACCAAGATCCTTGGTTGAACACCTTCACTAGCAGTGACGGGCTAGCCCCTTCCCATAGCTCAATGGACCAGACGAGTGGTGGACCGAATAACACGCTTGGATTTACGGGAACGTATACAATGCATGTGGGCCCCAAGGATCACGACCTAGTTGCCAACGTCTATTTCTATCCGGACAACTACGATATCACAAATACGTTGGTAACCACACCAACAACATCCACGGGAGAGCCCGTTGGTGCGGCCACCGGTAGAAGGTCGCAAACAGTTGGCATTGGGTCCTACTTCGAGGCACTCGCTGACTTTACGTGGCCGATCACGTCGTCACTTCGTATCGGTATGGGCGTAGATGCAACACTGCAATTCATCGATTCTGAATTCAACTTCTCGGAGTTAGATGCAGTAAACAATGTATTCGTCCCAGCGGTTGCACTGTCCAATGGGGCTAAGCATTACGATGATGTGTATGCGGCCTATGTGGATGCGTCTGAAAAATTCGGCGATCTGAATGTACGCGTTGGCTTGCGTGGGGAACACACTCGTAATCAGTTTGAGAGTAGGGATACGCCTGTCCAGAACTTCGATCGATCATTTGGCAATCTCTTTCCAAGCATGAGTGCGAGCTATTCCTTCACACCTGAGCAGAGTCTGCAGTTCTCGTATTCGCGGCGTATCAATCGTCCGTCTGGTCCGCAACTAAATCCCTATCTCGATGTAACGGACTCCTTGTACTGGAGAACTGGTAATGCGGCCCTGATGCCTGCCTATATCAATTCACTACAATTGGGCGTGTTGCAGTATATCGATGCATCGGTGGTGAATGTAGAAGCGTTCTATAGGCTAACAGAGAACATGATCAACCTGCGATTCAGAGAGGAAGTAAAGCCAGGCGTACTGTTGGAGCGCCCATATAATTTTGGTCAGGGCATATCCTACGGAGTATCAGGATCTGCCAATCTCTCCCTCGCCCCTTGGCTTAGTGTGAACAGCGAACTGAGCTACTATTACCAAGAAGCCGGCGGAACGTTTAAAGGCCAAACCTATGAAAGCACCGGGTATGGATGGAATGCGCGGGTAATCGCAAACGCAACATTGCCGCTTGAGATTAAGAGCCAGGTCTTCTTTGACTACACAGCCCCGCAGGTGATCCCACAAGGGGAGCGTATGCAGTTCTCCATGTTTAGTCTGTCGATGAACCGCGAGTTCAAGGAACAGCATCTTACCGTTGGTTTAAACTGGATGGACATTTTCAACAGCGCGCAGTATGGCGGCAGTGTGTCCGGTCCGGGCTTTTCTACCGACCTCTTGAACAGGCGAGACTATCCTCTGGTGAGTCTCAATCTGTCATACCGCATCAACGACTATAAAGGGCCAAGACCACGGCAAACACCCGGCGTTGGTGGTGGGGGTAACACAATTTAATTCTGAACTCTGGGGAAACTTCTCGAGGGTATTGGTGTTGTTATGGTTGGTGACACACACTACCAGGGCATGCGTGTTGCGCAATGATCATGACTTCGGGTTCGGTAAAACGTGCAGCCGGATTCACCACGCATGATTGTTTCGTGGACATGCATGCTTCTGTGTTTTAGAACCAACGTGCCGCCGTCTCCGGTACATACCAGTTAGCGCGTTGTCCTGGCTGGTGAGCCCCTTGATCATGCGTGCGCATAATGATAACCGTATCACTCAGCGTGGCGTGGATCAGCCATTCGTGCCCTATGAACTCTACGGCTGTTACGAACACATCGAGAGCGATGGAATTTGGTGACGGGGCAAGGTCTATCTTCTCCGGGCGGACGCCCAGCGTCTTGCCGTTGTACGGTATGAGATTCATCGATGGGCTGCCCGTGAATGACGCAACAAATGGAGTTGCCGGCCTATCGTAGATATCGGCCGGTGTTCCAACCTGCTGCAGCACGCCATCATTCAGAATGGCCATGCGGTCGCTCATCGTCATTGCCTCAACCTGATCGTGTGTTACGTAGACCGTTGTAACGCCCAGTGCACGTTGCAAGGAGCGGATCTCCGTGCGCATATGGGCGCGTAGTTGTGCGTCGAGATTGGAGAGGGGTTCATCGAATAAGAACACGCGTGGTTGACGGATGATGGCGCGTCCAACAGCAACACGCTGGCGTTGTCCGCCAGAAAGTTGTTTCGGCCTTCGGTCAAGCATGGACTCCAAGCTTAACATCGAGGCTACCTCACGTACACGAGCAGCAATCGTCTCCTTCGGTTCCTTACGAATGGCTAGTGGGAAGGCTAGATTCTCAAACACCGTGAGGTGTGGATACAGGGCGTAGTTCTGAAAGACCATGCCTACGTCTCGTTGACGTGGCTCAACGTTATTCATCACTTCATCGTTGAACCGTATCGTTCCGTCTGTTACGGACTCTAGCCCGGCGATCATGCGCAACAAGGTGCTCTTGCCACAACCCGATGGCCCTACAAGGACGAAGAATTCGCCAGGTTCGATGGCGAACGAAACGTCGCGAAGCGGATGGACTGCGTCGTAGGATTTGCTGACGTTGCTGAATGTGATCCGTGTCATGTGTTGCCTGGTCACAATCCGAGATTACGAAGCTTCTCTGCCAGCTCTCGTTGTTCATCGGTCATTGTTGTTGGAATAGTCACCGAAAGTTCAACATACAGGTCTCCGCGCGAATTCTCCACGCCATAGACAGGCATACCCTGCCCCTTGATCCGAAGGACCTTGCCGTTCTGTGTTCCCGGAGGAATGGTAAGTGCAATGGTTCCCTTTAATGTGGCAACCGGATGTTTCTCACCAAGGAGGGCGGTGGTTAGAGGAATATTTTCCTTGACGCGAAGATCGTTACCCACTCGTTCAAAGCGACTATGGGGCTCTATGGTCACCTCCATCTCGCCGTTTGGAATACGAAGGCGCTGGCCAGAGGCCACTCCGGGTTTGAACGTCACATCCACCTTTGTGCCATCGATAGCAAAGCGTTTAGAGATTCCGGTGAATGCCTCTGCCAGGGTGAGTGTTACAGCGTAGACCTTGGGAGGAGCCGGACGTGGTTGCGTGCTTCGCGTACGTGTTGTGCGACCGCCCCCTCCGCCGAAAAGTTCAGAGAGGAGATCTCCAAAGGAGGTGCCGGAGAACATATCACCAACGTCGTCCATGGAAACCTTTGGTCCTCCCGGACGTGGTCTACCGCCACGTTGATAGGCAGAAGTTTGAGAGGAGAGCTGGTCGTATTTGGCGCGCTTTGTTTTGTCGGATAGAACCTCGTACGCCTCACTTATGCGCTTGAACTTCTCTTCAGCGCCCGGCTTATCGGGATTGGTATCCGGGTGATACTGTCGCGCAAGTTTGCGAAACGCCTTCTTGATCTCTTCGTCCGAGGCTGTGCGTTCGAGCTCGAGTTCCTTGTAATAATCGTTGAAGTTCATCAGAGTACATCTCCGATCGAGAGACCGAACCATTTATCGAGGTAGAGGGCAAAGAGCACTGCAAAGACCAAGATGATGAAGAAGATCACACCAATAACGCGGCCAGCTCCGCTCCTGGTTTGCTGCATGCTTATTTTGACCACGGCTTCCGTTGCACGTTCTGTGTAGGCAAAGACCGGAACAAAGATCAGGACGATAATGCCCATGCCAAGCCATGTGGAGGTGATCGGTCTGAAGCGTTCCGTTTCTTGTAGGAGGCGGTCTTCGAGCAGGCCCGTGAGTAGGTAGGACACCAAGACGGTGACAGTAAAGATGACGGCCTTCGTCACGTATTTCATCATGTGATTGAGTTCTCTATGAAGTCCAAACTTACGGCTCGGAGCATCGTTCTCATTGCAATGGTGTGTTTGGCTTCGTGGAGCATCGTCTCTTGCGAGGGATCAGCTGTGAATCCCGCAGGTTGCCCAGACGAAAAGGACATCCTCACCACGATCACCGATGCAGACGGTACCATCTATACTGTGGCTATAGACGGATATGTCTACAAGAACGTGGGCAGCGGTTGCGAGCAAGTTCTGAAATACTTCGAGCCCGGATTTGAAGCAATGAACTATGAGCGGAGAGGCGACACCGTCTACTATAAAACCCCACAGGGTCTCTTTCCGTCAAGGAATTCATTCATCGAATCATGGGATCGGTATACCACATTCACAAACGTGTTCATACAGTCTCCCGAACACACGGATCGGTATTGGAATACAATGACGTTGCAAAGCCCCCTTGCACCCTCAGTCAGTGACTATGTAGCCTTGCGAACGTGTATTCTTGATGGAACGTGCACGTTTCGTGACAACAGGATAGACCTTGTGCCCGATCCAACGAACGCGGCCAATACAGTTATGAAGTTCACTGCCGTATCGCCATCGATCGGTATGGTAACATCGAAGTCGTCCATCGAGAGCACAACTGCGTATTTCAAACGGGGTGGTGAGCTGTGGTATGAGGCGCGGTACTTCTTTCGTTCGCAATTGCCATATAGTATCGCCGACTTCGAGAGTGGGTGGATCGATCAATCGCCAGGGCCGCGCATTGTTATCAGTGGAGGAGCGCTTGCCGTAGAGAATAAGTTTGGAAACAAGCTGATGTTCCGTCAGAGTCTTCCTCGCCCCCTACCAATTGGCATGTGGGTGCGAATCAAGATCCACTTCGTCTTTCATGAAGAGAACGGTCGCATTGAACTTTGGCAGGACGGAGTACGAGTGTTGGACGTTGATGCCCCCACGCTGCCCTTGTCCATCGCCATTCAGAACAACATCGAGGTTGGCATATCTGCAACCTCGCAAGCTTGTGAGCTGTATGTGGACGACGTGCGTCTTTCGCCCTTGCCGCTTTAGAGGGGGCTTGGTGGTTCGTCCAGCGGAGCCTGAATGGTTGCTAGCGGGTAGAGTTCCATTGGAGTTGTGTCGTGCACCCGGTCTACATGAACCGTCACATCGCCTGAGTCGAGCGTTTCGAACATGGAAACATACTTCGCCCCCTCCAAGATCTCTTGAGGTCTGTAGGAGTATCGTGAATAGAACTGTTGTCCAACCGTATCGTCGAACGCGGTGAGGATCACCAGGAACTCAGCGTTACGTTGCACCAGATCAGAGAGGCGAAGTCCGGAGAGGGGGCTATCGGACGTGATCGTATGAACAAGCGTCCAGTTGATTGCAAGTGAGCTGATATGTGGGATATCGAGGCTGAGTTGGTAGTACCGTCGGTTGTGTTGTGGTTCGTTCGGATCCTGCATCACCATGATCAAGCTAGCGGTGCTGTCCATCACAACGCTCGAACGCTCATTCACCAGTCTACACATGAATGCGTTGTATCCGTCGCGATGAGGTCCCAGCACAGCATTCTCTGCAAAAGTGATGCGTGGCTTGATGCGCGAGAATCGACCAAAGGAAATGCCCGTGAAGATCCCAAAGATGAAGAGTCCGGCCAGAGCTTCCAGAGATGCTATCACACTTACAAGGGGCGAACCAGGCGCAAGGTTCCCATACCCTACCGTGGTGAGTGTTTGCGCGCTGAAGAACATCGCGTCTGATATTTCCATCCACCAATCGCCATCGTGTGCATTGAGGATCTGGTCCGTGCCGATGAGCATGTACAACGTGCCGAAGACTGCATTGACCACGATATAGAGAACGAGGGTGAGGCCAAGGTACTTTGTCCACGACCACATGAGGGCGGCGTGGTAGAGATCCGACCAGTGGAATCGGTCGCCAACGCGACCCACGTTGAGCGATCCGTCTCTTCTGACAATGCGACCTGTACCGCCGAGTTTGATCCCGAAGCCGGGGTCGTTGATCTGTTTAGCCATGGGTGTTGCTACTCTTACATTACATCAGATGTCGCTCTGCGAGAGACGTGTATGCATCACCACCAATGATGATGTGATCCAGCACACGAATATCGACGATGCGTCCTGCATCAACAAGTTGTCGGGTGATCGTGATATCCTCCTTTGACGGTTCCGTATTCCCCGATGGGTGGTTATGTACGAGGATCACGGCGGCGCAATTTTCGGCAATAGCCAGGCGAAACACCTCGCGGGGGTGGATCAGCACGGCATTGAGTGAACCGTCGCTCACTGCTACATCGCGCATCACCTGATTGGCCGAATTCAGCAGAACCACATGAAAGCACTCCGTGCGCAGGTGCCTCATGCGTGGTGCCATGAGTTTGGCCAGTACCGCGGGAGAAGTGATCATTGTGCGGTCCGTGAACGGTTCAGCTTGAATTCGGTGGGCCAGTTCAAAGGCAGCGCAGAGAGTTGCCGCCTTTGCCGTTCCCATGCCATGGATGGCGCGGAGTTCCGCAACATCTCGTCCGGCAAGGTCTGTGAGAGTTGGGAACCGTTTTAATACATCGTTGGCGATCTCAGCCGCAGAGACGCCCGGCGTGCCCACATTGATGAGCAGGGCGAGCAGTTCTTGCGTGCTAAGCGCTTGCGAACCGTGGCGTATGAGGCGTTCCCGAGGTCTGTCTGCATCGGCTGTTGACATTTGTTGCATTTTTGCATCCCTTAAAGGCAGTTCAAGAACTCAAGCAGCCTACCCGTATGATCGATCTCCTCATCTACCACTTGCACATCGTAGGCATCTTGTATGCCTTTACGATGCGGTGGCAGCGAGACGGCCTTAAGGGTGGGTTTTTGGCGGTAGCCACGTGTGGTTTGGTGTTTACGATCCTTTGGGCCGTAACCGGACCTATCGCGCGGATCCTTATGCCGCAAGCTGCGCAGCCCGGAGATGTGTTTACATCGGACACACTTTCACTCGTTCTGTTGATGATACCCGAGATAGTGTTCTTCCGGGTGTTCTTCCTACGTGCGCCCAGCGTATCGGAACGTGACGTAGCGGCCTAGTCCCCACGCCCCTCAAGTTTTTTCCTCCCCCTGTTTGGTGGAGTCAATCGTTACCCTTATGTTTGTCGTTCCCCCCGCGCCGAACGAAACGGAGCAAGGGGAACGGCGGAAACGCTGGTGTTCTTTGACAACAGGAAGCAAGCAGTAACAAATAAATGGGTAGGACATATGTTCTACCCCCGTCATGGAGTGCACTGTGGAGCTGAGAAATCAGTGAAGTAGTGTTCCATGCGATCAATTCGGAAACAACAACAACAAAGAACTAGAATCAACTTTCTATACAACGGAGAGTTTGATCCTGGCTCAGGACGAACGCTGGCGGCATGCCTAACACATGCAAGTCTAGGGGTAGCAA
>DATGWS010000276.1:0-7953 GCA_035299365.1 Candidatus Didemnitutus sp. | reverse complement strand
GATGGCGTTACAACACCTACTGTCGACACGTGACCTTTCCGTCAAAGACATCAACTCTCTTCTTGACGACGCCTCCTCCGTTCTCACACCTGATGGCCTGCATCCAATGCAGTCGCATGAACTGAGGGGGAAACGCCTCGTTCTCGCATTCTTCGAAGCATCAACCAGAACCAGACTATCGTTCGAAACCGCTGCCGACAGACTTGGCGCTTCATCGATCTTCTTCCAAGGGAGCGGCAGTAGTGTTGAAAAGGGCGAAACGATGCGAGAAACGATCTTCACGATCCAATCAATGGGTTTTGATGCAATCATCCTCCGTCACGCACACAACGGAATCCATAGCGAGATCGCTGCGTATTCAACGATGTCGGTGATCAATGCCGGCGAAGGTTCCGCGCAACATCCAACACAAGCCTTACTTGATGCTTCCACGCTACGAGAGTTTGCTGGTGACGTATCGGGCAGACGTGTTGCAATTGTTGGAGACCTTCGTCATTCGCGTGTTGCGAGGTCAACAACGGACGTGTTGACAAGACTAGGTGCCGATGTTGCATACTGTGCGCCGGATGCCTTAGCACCCAACGATGAGATGTTCTCTACGATGCAGCGATTCTCGTCCATGGATGAATTGCTTCCATGGGCCAACGTTGTGTATCTGCTCCGCATTCAACGGGAACGCCTCTCGGATGAAATCATTCTCGATCCAGACGACTATCGTCTACGCTATTCCTTCACAATGGAGCGGGCACGTGAATACCCGAACGTGGCAGTGATGCACCCCGGCCCGGTAAACGTGGGTGTAGAGATCGACGAGCCGGTTCTGGATCTACCACAGTGCCTTATTCATCGCCAAGTAACGCATGGTGTAGCCGTGCGCATGGCCGTCCTTCGCAAACTCCTTTCAACCTGATAGTACGGAAAGACCCCACCTCTCATGCCTAAACGCACAGACCTCAAAACGATCCTCGTCATTGGCTCCGGCCCAATCGTCATCGGCCAAGCCTGTGAATTCGATTATTCCGGTACTCAGGCCTGTAAAGTCCTGCGCGAAGAAGGGTATCGTGTTGTGCTCATCAATTCGAATCCTGCTACAATCATGACGGACCCCGACGTAGCCGACGCCACGTATGTGGAACCGATCACATCGCAGTTTATCGAAGAGGTCATCAAGAAGGAACGGCCCGATGCTATCCTGCCAACCATGGGCGGTCAAGTTGCCCTCAATGCAGCAGTTGGCCTCCACGAAGCAGGCATCCTCGCCAAATACAACATCGAACTCATCGGCTCAAAGATCGAATCCATCCATAAAGCCGAAGACCGTGAACTCTTCCTCAACGCGATGAAGAAGATCGGTATGGAAATGCCGAGAGGGGGCTTTGTTCACGAGCTTGAAGAGGGCATGAAGATGGTGGATGAGGTGGGTTTCCCGGCCATCATTCGCCCTTCATTCACTCTCGGTGGTACAGGTGGCGGTATCGCCTATAACCTCGAAGAGTATCGCGAGATGTTACGCAATGGGCTTGTGGCCAGCCCCATTCAACGTGTACTTGTGGAAGAGAGCATCATCGGGTGGAAGGAATATGAACTTGAGGTGATGCGCGATACCAAGGATAATGTGGTGATCATCTGTTCTATCGAGAACGTTGATCCTATGGGTGTACATACGGGTGACTCGATCACGGTTGCTCCGGCGCAGACACTCACGGACCGTGAATACCAACGCATGCGCGATGCATCGCTCAAGATCATTCGCGAGATCGGTGTGGAAACCGGTGGGTCAAACATTCAGTTCGCCGTGAATCCACATGATGGACGTATGGTTGTCATTGAAATGAACCCGCGTGTTTCGCGTAGCTCGGCCCTAGCCTCCAAGGCTACAGGATTTCCCATCGCCAAAATGGCAGCCAAACTTGCTGTTGGCTACACTCTTGATGAGATCCTCAACGACATCACGAAGAAGACGCCGGCCTGTTTTGAGCCGTCGATCGACTACGTGGTGGTGAAGATCCCGCGTTGGGACTTTGAGAAGTTCCATGAGGCCGATAATACACTCGGCATTCAAATGAAGTCGGTGGGTGAAGCCATGGCCTTTGGTCGCAACTTCAAAGAGGCACTTCAAAAGGCACTTCGGTCACTCGAACAAAAGCGATTTGGCTTTGGGTTCGACTCACCACACTATGCTGATCTTACTCCACTCGAAGAAGCGGAGCTTGTTCCTCTTCGGTCGAGGCTTCGCAAACGCACTTCCACGTCGATCTTTGATCTTTGTGATGCATTACGAGCCGGGATGACCACGGAAGAGATCCACGGACTAACGAAGTACGATCCATGGTTCCTTGAGCAGTGTAAGCAGATCGTTGATGAAGCGCTTGAACTTGTTCGTGAGGTACAAAACGGACTTTCCTTACAGGCCATTTCTGTTCCCCATATGCGTAGACTCAAACGGTATGGATTCAGCGACTATCAGATTGCAACCATACTCGGAGTATCGGAATCGGCCGTCCGAGCCCAACGACTTCACATCGGCGTACGTCCGGTCTACAAGACTGTAGACACCTGTGCAGCGGAGTTCGAATCGGAGACGCCGTATCACTACTCGTGTTACGATACCGAGAACGAAGCCAAACCATCGAAGAACAAGAAGGTCATCATTCTCGGAAGCGGACCCAACCGGATCGGCCAGGGGATCGAGTTCGATTATTGCTGTGTGCAGGGAGTGTTCGCTCTGAAGGCGATGGGGTACGAAGCGATCATGATCAATTGTAATCCGGAAACCGTGTCAACGGATTATGATACTACGAGCCGACTTTACTTTGAACCATTGACCTTCGAAGACGTGATGAACGTCATCGAACTGGAAGATCCCGATGGAGTGGTGATCACATTCGGTGGTCAAACGCCGCTCAAACTCGCACAGAAGCTTCATGAAGCTGGGGTGAAACTCATCGGTACATCGCCTGAAGGGATTGACCTTGCAGAGGATCGTCAGCGCTTTGGTGATCTCCTTGCCCGACTCAGCATCCCATGTCCGCCATGGGGGACAAGCGTCACCGAAGATGACGCAGTGGTCATCGCCGATCGCGTCGGCTATCCGGTCCTTGTTCGCCCGTCCTATGTGTTAGGGGGCAGGGCAATGCAGATCTGTTACCGAGAAGATTCACTGCGCGAGTATATGCGTACGGCAATCGCACAAGACCCAACACGACCGGTTTTGATCGACCATTTCCTCGAGAATGCCCTTGAGTTCGACGTTGATGCTGTGAGCGACGGAGACATGGCGGTGATCGGTGGCATCATGCAGCACATCGAAGAAGCCGGTGTACACTCTGGTGATTCATCATGTGTCCTTCCGCCGTATAACATCGCACCCGAGATCGTGGACACCATGCGCGACTATGCCAAGCGCATGGCGCGTGAGCTAAACGTAATCGGTCTACTCAACATTCAGTTCGCTGTCCAGAACAACATCGTCTACGTACTCGAGGTCAATCCGCGTGCTTCGCGCACGGTGCCCTTTGTGTCAAAGGCCACAGGTGTGCAGCTTGCACAGATCGCTACACGCGTGATGGTCGGCACGAAGCTTGCCGACATCGGAATGAAAGAGTTCAACACCACGATGACCCGCACGGCCATCAAGGAGTCGGTTTTCCCATTCGCCAAATTCCCGCATGCCAGCGTTTTCCTTGGACCGGAGATGCGTTCAACAGGCGAAGTGATGGGCATGGACAGCACGTTCGGAAGAGCAATCGTGAAATCGCACATCTCTTCCGGGAATTCATTGCCCCTTACCGGAAATGTCTTCATCTCCCTAAGTGCGCACGACAAGACACCGCGTGCCATCGAAACAGCGCAGGGGTATCGCGATCTCGGATTTGCGATCCTTGCAACCAGTGGTACAGCAGCCTTCCTTCGTGAGCATGGTGTTGAAACAACGTCCGTTCTCAAGCACTATGAGGGTCGGCCTAGTATTATCGACCAGATTGCCAACGGTGATGTGCAGATCGTGATCAATACGCCAATTGGCGAGAGTGCGCGATATGATGAGGCAGTGATGGGTCGGACGGCAATGAAGTATAAAGTTCCATTCTTCACTACGCTTGCAGCTGCCGAGGCGTCCTTGCACGGGATTAAGGCCCTGAGGCAAGAAACATTCACAGCCGTATCGCTACAGGACCACTATGCGTCGGCACACGCCTGACGTAGAGCGCATATGGACTGTGCTTGACCTCGTGAACTGGGGGACGGAGTACTTTGAGCGCAAGGGTGTGGACTCGCCACGTTTGACCATTGAGCTCATGTTGTGCGACGTGTTGAACGTTCGTAGGCTCCAGTTGTATACGGATCATGAACGCCCCCTCTCAAAAGACGAGCTGGTGGTGTTACGCTCCTATGTGCAGCGAAGAGCAATGCATGAGCCGCTGCAATACATCCTCGGCAAGGCAGATTTCTACGGCCTTTCCTTTGTGGTCAGTCCACAGGTACTCATCCCACGACCGGAAACGGAGATCATCGTGGACCGCGCAATACGTATCCTGCGTGAGGTAGGGGGCAGTGCACAACATTGTCTCGACATCGGAACCGGGAGTGGGTGCATTCCTATCTCCATTGCTGCGCATGTTTCAACATGTACGTGGGAATGTGTAGATGTTCATCCCGAAGCACTCAAGGTAGCACGGAACAATGCTCAAAGACATGGGGTAGAGGACCGAGTGACATTCATCGAAATGGACATTCTCGCCACACTCCCGTCAGGTCAGTTTGATCTCATTACGATGAATCCACCGTATATCGCCCTTATTGATGTCCATGAACTTGAGCCAGAGGTGCGAGACCATGAGCCCCTTACCGCCCTCACCGACGATCTGGATGGACTTACCTTCTACCGTCGGTTTGCATCTGTGGCCACCCAACTCCTTACTCCCGCGGGCACGGCACTGGTCGAAATTGGATACGGTCAGAATACGGACGTGCAGGCCCTCATGGTAGGGGGCGGCCTCGACTGCACTATCATCGAAGACCTTGCCGGAATACCCCGAGTGGCAAAGATCTCTCGTCCCAGTGTTACAAAGTGGTAACTCTGCGTGTCTTACACCCTGAATGAAGCAGGCTTTTTTCGTAGATTCGACGTCTTCACGACGCGGCATTCAGACGGACGATTGGATTATGACGGAAAACGAACAGATCAAAGAACGAACGGTTGGCGAGATCCTGATCGTTTCACTATCAGGGCAATTCACTGGTGGTGAGGAGTCTGAAGCTTTTCAAGAGGTGTTGCAACGCGCCTTGATGAATGGCAAACGGACCGTGGTGGTGGACGTGGAGCATGTGGCATATATCAACTCGTCGTTCATCGGCGGCTTGCTTGCGGCACACACATCCATCAGCAGAAAAGGGGGAGCGATCGTGTTATGCAATGTGCCCGAGGCATTGCAGCAGATCCTCCATGTGACGAGACTGGACAATGTTTTCGACTCGTATTCGAGTGTAGACGAAGCACTCGATGCGCACAACAACGATCAATAACACTATTCTGTTTCCTTGAAGGGTGACGTATGAAGAACATGACGAATTTCATCATTGTGTTGGCGTGTACGGTTGCGGCCTACCTAGTTTTCTATTTGGTTCTAGGTGCTGAAGCCAACTTTAGAGACCCGAAGACACAACTCGTTGACATGCACCTTCCTCAGAATATGATGGGCATGATCTATACAGGGGGCTGGCTTGTGGGCCTGCTTATCACCTGTATTCTCATTGCGATTACCTTTACTGTTGAGCGATTCCTTTCCATTGGCAAAGCCGGCGGTAAAGGCAACATGCATACGTTCGCGCAAGAGGTAGTTGCCAACGTTGCTAAGGGCAACTATTCAGCGGCACTTGCTGCATGTGACAATCAACGTGGCTCACTCGCCAATGTGCTTCGTGCTGCTGTAGAGCGTTTTAAGTCCGTTGAGAATGATCCTTCGCTCAATGCAGACCAAAAGTTGCAAGAAACACAGCGCGTTGTTGATGAGAACATGAATCTCGAGACTCCGCTACTTGAAAAGAATCTTGTAATGCTTTCAACGGTTGCGTCGGTTTCAACGATGATCGGTCTTCTTGGAACAACAATTGGAATGATCAAGGCCTTCCAGGCACTGGGTGCAGCAGGCACAGTATCTGCGCAACAGCTCTCTGTAGGTATTTCTGAGGCTCTCTACAATACAGCTGGCGGACTTATTGCTGCTGTGTTGTCGATCATCTTCTTTAACTACTTCACAACGAAGGTTGACAACTTTACGTATCAAATGGATGAAGCCATCCTTGATCTGATGGAAACGCTTTCCATCCGCACCGGCACCAAGGCCTGATCTCATCACCGGTAGGGAATAATCATGTCGAAGATCAAGAAGAAGCGCGTTGGCTTTGTGTTGGACATGACGCCGTTGGTGGACATCACGTTCCTCCTTCTGACGTTCTTCATGTTCACAGCAAAGTTCAAGAGCGAATCTGAAAATCAGAACAAGGTCGAAATCAAACGACCACAGACGCAATCCGATACTGCTAAACTCGCCGATAAAGATCTTGTCATGATCAAGATCGGTGTTGATTCGGTAGTGAAGGACACGGCGTTTTATGTGTCCATGATCAACGAGCAGGATATCGTCAGTCTCCGTGCAGCTATGCGTAAAGCGAAGTTTCCTGAAGTTGACGAAAAGACCACGGTATACAAGATCAAGGACACAGTCTGGCTTGGAACCATCATTGAGAAGTGCAGGTTTGTAAATAACAAGGCTGTGTTTTCCATAGATGCTGACCGCCGCCTCCGATACCGGTGGGTGGAGTTGGCAATGAATGAATTGCGCAAGAAATACGCAACGTCGTTCAACTTCGTCACGGAGAAGAAGACTGGGATGTGATCATTACCTTCAGGTGATGTAACACAAACCCACGTTTCCTCCTCTCTATTCTAGAACGAACCGAACTACAGGTGTCCTCATGGCAGGTGGTGGTGAATTAGGCGGCGGAAAAAAACAGCGACGCGGCAAACAAGGCAAGCGCAAGACAAAGAAACGTCTCGGGTTTCATCTCGACATGACGCCACTCGTGGATATCACGTTCTTGCTTCTCACGTTCTTCATGCTTACAACATCGATGATCACGCCGCAAACGATGGAAATGAATGTTCCACCGGAAATTGAAGTGAAAATCGAAGTTAAGGAATCCGAGTTGTTAACGATACGCGTTCGTGAGGACGGGAAGTTGTTTTACAACATGGGAAAAGATGCACCGGAGAAGATCACGATCAAGGGGCTAAGACGGGTTGTTGTTGATCAAAACATTGCCATACCGAATCGTTGTATCGTTGTTCTCAAGGGATCCGGAGAAGCCCCTTACGGACTTGTCGTCCAAATCCTTGATGAACTCAACGCCGCTGAACCGGAGATCATCGAAGGTCTTAAGCGTATCGGTATCAATGAACGCAAGCGCAAGTTCACTGTTGCACCTTATGAGGCGAAGGACGCCGAGGAGCTAGTTGGTCTATGAGCACCACAGCAACATTACGGCAGCCATTGGAAGCAATTCAGTATGGCGCCGCGGAATTGAAGAACGTGATCGCGGAGAACACTCGGCGAGCGTTTATGGTGACAATGGCACTCTTGCTTTTGATCGCATTGTATGTTTTTGCGTCAAAGCTTATAGAGAACTGGTTTTTCCCACCACCGAATGTGATCAAGGTTCGTCTTGCAACCATTTCGCTTGAAAGCTTACCTCCACAGTCGCAGAACGAAGACGTTCCACCACCACCTCCTCCAACGGCAGCACCGGCGGGACCAGCGGCACGAGCAGGCACACCTGTAGCCGTTCCAGACGCTGAACTTGCTCCAATCAGAATGATGCTCCAATTAAGAGAGCCAACTTGTCGGTTAACCCCTCTTGTTTTTATAATCATAATTTACAGTAGCCCAAGTGATG